>NZ_JBWKQE010000017.1:87074-148917 GCF_059418605.1 Duganella sp. GW821-FHT07G03 | reverse complement strand
CGCCAGCACCACCGGCGCCGCTGGTCGCGGCGCTGGCCGCGCCGCCCGCACCGCCCGCGCCGCCGCTCACGGCGCCTACCGAGGGCGCGCCATTGGTGGCGCTGCCGTTGGTGGCGTTACCGCCCAAGCCGCCAGCCGCACCATTGCCGCCCGTGCTGTTTCCGCCCAGGCCGCCAGTGCCGGTGGCCGCGCCGGCCGTGGCCGCACCGCCGGTGCCGGCGCCGCCGGCGCCGCCGGTGCTGCCGGCGCTGTTGCTGGCGTTGTTGCCGATGTCATGCACGGTGTTGTTGCTGACGGTGCCTTCCAGGTGACTGGTGGCGGTGGCCGTCGATTGGTTGTACGCGTTGGTGAGCGCGGAGGTGGCCGTGGCGCCGTTGTTGGCCGCCGCGGCGCCGATCTGGGAGGCGGTGGCGCCACCGGTACTGTTGTTATTGTTGTTCTTGTTGCTGCTGTCCTGGACCGCCGAAGCGTTGTCGTTCGCATGGGCGCCGGCGCCGGATTGCGTGGTCGCCGTCGTGGGTGGCGTGGTGGTTTGCGCATACGCTGCACTTGCGCCAAACGCCAGCGCGATGGCCGCGCTGATCAATGTTTTCTTCATAGCTGCTCCCTACCTAACAAGTTGTACGGTTGATCGAATGGGTGCCAGGGGACCGATCTCCCGGCCCTCCCCTCTTTCGCAAACTTGATGCCAGCACTGGCGCCGCGCGCGCAAACCATTGAATACACGGGACAATTCGCCGCCGCCGCCGCGCCACAGCGAGCGCTGGCGCGCACGATCCGGCGCAAGGCGTCACACCGATGTGACAACGCGACAGGTCAGCCGCGCCGACCGTCCCAGCGCCAGCCCCTATTTCGACGGCGGCGCGGCGGTGTAACAGGCATGCGACGGCGCCGCGATGCCGTGCTTGGCCAGCAGGCGATACAGCGTCATGCGCGAGACACCGAGGTCGCGCGCCGCCAGCGTGATGTTGCGGCCGGCCCGTTGCAGGCTGGCGTCGATGGCGTCGCGCTCGGCGCGGATGCGGGCGTCGTCCAGCGGCGCGGCGATGCGCGGCGCCGGTTCCGCGCTCAGGCCCAGGTCGTGCGGCAGGATCAGCCGTCCCTCGGCCATCACCATCGCCCGCCGCACGCGGTTGAGCAGCTCGCGCACATTGCCCGGCCAGTCGTAGTCGCGGATCGCCTGCGCCGCGCGCACGCTGAAGCCCTTGACGCGCGGCGCCCGCTCGCTGGAATAGGTGTGGAAAAACTGTTCGGCCAGCGGCAGCAGATCTTCGCGCCGCTCGCGCAGCGGCGGCACATCCAGCGCCAGCACGTTGAGCCGGTAGTACAGGTCTTCGCGGAAGGCGCCGCGCGCCACCGCCTGCGCCAGATTGACGTGCGAGGCCGCGATCACCCGCACATCGACCGCGATGCTGCGGGTCGAACCCAGGCGGTAGATGGTCTTCTCCTGCAGGAAGCGCAGCAGGTTGGCTTGCAGCTCCATCGGCAGGTCGCCGATCTCGTCGAGGAAAATGGAGCCGCCCTGGGCCGTCTCGATCAGCCCGCGCTTCTCGCGCGCCGCGCCGGTAAAGGCGCCGCGCTCGTAGCCGAACAGTTCGGACTGGATCAGCGAGGCCGGGATCGCGCCGCAATTGATGGGCACGAACGGACCATCGCGGCGCGGCGAATGCGCGTGCACGGCCTGCGCCGCCAACTCCTTGCCGCTGCCGCTTTCGCCCCAGATCAGCACCGGCGCGCTGGCGCCCGCCACCTTGAGGATCTGCCGCCGCAACCTGGCGATGGCGGCCGATTGCCCCGTCAGCGCAGGCTCTTGCTGGGCGGCGCTGCGCCCCGGCAGCGGACGGCGCAGCGCGGCCAGGCCGTGCGCGTGGCCCAGCGTGTGCCGCAGCCGCTGGGCATCCAGCGGCCAGGTGTGAAAGTCGCCGCAGTGGTCGTGCACCAGCTGGCGCCAGGCCGGCGATTCCAGCGCCGGCGCATGCAGCACCGCCACCCAGTGCACATCCCAATGCTCGTGCAGGAAGCCATCCATCGCGGCGCACGACTGCTCGTCATGCGCTTCCACCAGCAGCACGCCGACCAGCATGGGGCGCGTCTTCAACTGGCGGCGCGCCTCGGCCAGCGTCGCCGCACTGTATACTTCCCATCCCTCTACTGCGGCGTTGAGCGTGTCCGGTAAGACGGGACTCCCGAGTGCCAGGCAGAGTATGGTTTTTTTAGTCATCACCGTTGGACGGCAAGGAATGGAAAAAGTTCAAGCTTTCAAGTTTAGCAAACACAAGCAGCTTGCCGCGCCCCCGGCGTCCGGATAGAATGCCTGCGCGGTTTTTTTGACGAGGGATATGCCAGCCTGTCAATAGTGAAAATAAGTTAAAAACAAAGACAGGATCAAGTACATGAGCGAATTTCAACTGAAGCCGGCGGATCTGCCGAGCTGGGGCCAGCGCACGGCCTTGCGCATCCTGGGCCTGTGCGGCTGGCGCATGCTGTTTCGCCCACTGCCCGGCCCGCGCGGCATCTGCGTGATCTATCCCCATACGTCCAACTGGGATTTCATGATCGGCCTGTTCGGCAAATGGGCGCTGAACCTGCCGTTCCGCTGGCTGGCCAAGGATACGCTGTTCAAACTGCCGCTGTTGGGCAAATGGTTCCGCGCGATGGGCGGCGAGCCGGTCGAACGCGGCACGCCGAGCGGCACCATCAAGCTGCAGGCGCAGCGCATGAACGCGGCCGACTGGTACTGGGTCGGCATCACGCCGGAAGGCACGCGCGGCCATCGCCCCAACTGGAAGAGCGGCTTCTACCATCTGGCGCTGGAGGCCAAGGTGCCGCTGGTGCTGGTGTATATCGATTATCCGAACAAGACGCTGGGCCTGGTCGAGCATGTGTTCCTGACCGGCGACCAGGAGACCGACCTGGCCGCCATCCGCGCCGGCTTCGACGGCCACCAGGGCCTGTATCCCGCCAACGCGGCGCCCATCGTGCTGCAGGAACGCCGCGCCGAAACGCGCGACTGAAACCTGGCGTCAGGCCCGAGTCTGGTCGAGCAAGCCTTGCTTGCGGATGAAATCGATGACGGCGGCCACGCCGTCGCCGCTGCGCAGATTGGTGAACACGAACGGCCGCGCGCCGCGCTGCTGCTTGGCGTCGCGCGCCATCACATCGAGATCGGCGCCGACGTGCGGCGCCAGGTCGGTCTTGTTGATGATCAGCAGATCGGAACGGGTGATGCCGGGGCCGCCCTTGCGCGGGATCTTCTCGCCGCCGGCCACGTCGATCACGTAGATCGTCAGGTCCGACAGCTCCGGGCTGAAGGTGGCGGCCAGGTTGTCGCCGCCCGATTCAAGCAGGATCAGGTCAAGATTGGGGAAGTCGGCCTGCATGCGGGCGATGGCTTCGAGGTTGATCGACGCGTCTTCCCGGATCGCCGTGTGCGGACAGCCGCCGGTCTCCACGCCCATCAGGCGCTCGGCCGGCAACGCGCCGGCGCGCAGCAGGATCTCCATGTCTTCCTTGGTGTAGATGTCGTTGGTGATGACGGCCATGTCGAAATGATCGCGCATGCCTTTGCACAGCATCTCGCACAAGGCGGTCTTGCCGGAGCCGACCGGGCCGCCGATGCCGACGCGCAGGGGGTTCGAAGTTGGTGTCATTGTGGTTCTCTCTTTAAGATCGGTATATCAGGATCGGTAAAGCCGGCTGTACTGCACTTCATGCTGCATCGACAGCAGCGACAGGCCGGGCGCCCAGTTGCTCATGTCGTCGTCGGCGACGGTTTGCGCGTGGCGCGCGGCGGCTTCGAGGTCCGCGCGCAGCGACAGTAAAATGCGCTGCCCAGCCACCTGCCCCAGCGGTACGGATTTGACGCACACCAGCACCTGGTTCTCGGCCCACGCGAACAGCATCGCCAGCAGTGCGGCGTCGTGAGGAATGTCCAGCGCGGCGACCGCGCAGGCGAAGGCGGTCGGCAACGCCACTTCCGCCTGGCCCTGCAACTGCGCCAGCATCTCGGCGTCGACAAAGCCCAGTTCCGCCACCAGCTTGGTCAGCGAGTAACCCATCTGGATGGTCTCGGCGCGGAACTCGGCGCTGTCGCGCGAGGCGATGAAGCGTTCGCTCCATTCCGATACGCCCTGCCAGTCGCGCCGCGACCAGGCCTGCATCAGGCGCCAGCACACCGGCGCCTCCCACTGCGCCACCACTTCGTGCAGATGACGCAGTATCCAGGCGCGCGCGGTGTCGGCGTTGTGGACGATGCCCGTTTCCAGCGCCGCCTCCAGCCCCTGCGAATAGCTGTATGCGCCGATCGGCAGCGCCGGACTGGCGAATTGCAGGAGGTTGAGCAGCGCCGAGGCTTGCATCATGCCGGATCGCCGGGACGATGGATCTTCTGGCGCAGCGGGATCGGCGCCAGCGGACCTTCGTGGTGGTGTCCATGGCCGCCGCCATACGCGCCGGACTCCGGCTCGAAGGCGGCCTTCTCCTCCGCCACCGTCGCGCCCAGCCCGGCCAGCATCTCCTTCAGCACCGCGTCCGCGCGGATGCGCAGGTAGCCGTCGCCGACCTGCGCCTGCGTGTGGCGGTTCCCCAGATGGAAAGCGCAGCGCAGCAAGGTGTGCGCATCGGCGCAGGTAACCTTGTAGGTCGGCTCCGGCGCGGCCACCACCTTGATCACGCGCTTGTCTTCGCCGGTCAGCAGGTCGCCGTCGCGCAGCACGGTGCCGCGCACGGTGAACACGGCGACCTCCTCGCCGGTATCGAGCGTGGCCCGCAAGCGGCACTTCTCGCGCAGTTCGTAAGGCAGCACCAGCTGCGCGGCGATGATGTCGGCGCTCTGAATTTTAGTGTGCAGTGTCAGCATGATTGTTCAGAATAAGAAGTAGCGCTGCGCCATCGGCAGCGTGGCTGCGGCTTCGCAGACCAGCAACTCGCCATCGGCGCGCACTTCATAGGTTTCGGGATCGACACTCATCTTCGGCGTGGCGCCGTTGTGGACCATGTCGGACTTGCGCAGCGCGCGCATATTCTTGGCGACGATCAGCGTCTTGTTCAACTTGAGCTGGTCGCCGATGCCGGCGTCAAACGCCGCCTGCGAAACAAAGGTGAACGACTTCTTCAAGCCGCCGCCGAAAGCGCCGAACATCATCCGGTAATGCACCGGCTGCGGCGTCGGGATCGAGGCGTTCGGATCGCCCATCTGCGCGGCGGCGATCATGCCGCCCTTTAAAATCGTCTGCGGCTTGACGCCGAAGAAGGCCGGTTTCCACAGCACCAGGTCGGCGATCTTGCCCACTTCCAGCGAGCCCACCGCGTGCGCGATGCCGTGCGTGATGGCCGGGTTGATCGTGTACTTGGCGATGTAGCGCTTGACGCGGAAATTGTCGTTGCGCGAGGAATCCGGCGCCAGCGGCCCGCGCTGCACCTTCATCTTGTGCGCGGTCTGCCAGGTGCGCATCACCACCTCGCCGACCCGGCCCATGGCCTGCGAATCGGACGACATCATCGAGATCGCGCCGATGTCGTGCAGGATGTCCTCGGCCGCGATGGTCTCGCGGCGGATGCGCGATTCGGCGAAGGCCACGTCCTCGGCGATGGCGGCGTCGAGGTGATGGCACACCATCAGCATGTCCAGGTGCTCGTCCAGCGTATTGACGGTGAACGGGCGGGTGGGATTGGTCGACGACGGCAGCACGTTCGATTCGCCCACCGCCGCGATGATGTCCGGCGCATGGCCGCCGCCCGCGCCTTCGGTGTGGAAGGTGTGGATGGTGCGGTCCTTGAACGCGGCCAGCGTATCGGCCAGGTAGCCGCCTTCGTTGAGGGTATCGCTGTGGATGGCGACCTGCACGTCCATGCGGTCGGCCACGGACAGGCAGTTGTCGATCGCGGCCGGCGTGCTGCCCCAGTCCTCGTGCAGCTTCAGGCCGATGGCGCCGGCGCGCACCTGCTCTTCCAGCGGCTCCGGCAGCGACACATTGCCCTTGCCCAGGAAGCCCAGGTTCATCGGGAAGGCGTCGGCCGCGCCCAGCATCGCGTGCAGGTGCCACGGCCCCGGCGTGCAGGTGGTGGCCGAGGTGCCGGCCGAGGGCCCGGTGCCGCCGCCTATCATGGTGGTCACGCCGCTCATCAGCGCTTCCTCGATCTGCTGCGGGCAGATGAAGTGGATGTGCGTGTCGACCCCGCCGGCGGTGACGATCATGCCTTCGCCGGCGATGATCTCGGTGGCGCCGCCGATGGCCATCGTCACATTCGGCTGGATGTCCGGATTGCCGGCCTTGCCGATGGCGGCGATCATGCCGTTTTTCAGGCCGATGTCGGCCTTGACGATGCCCCAGTGGTCGACGATCACGGCGTTGGTGATCACCGTGTCCATCACGTCGGCGGCCACGCGCTGCGACTGGCCCATGCCGTCGCGGATCACTTTGCCGCCGCCAAATTTGACTTCTTCGCCGTAGGTGGCGTAATCGTGTTCGATTTCGATAAACAGTTCGGTGTCCGCCAGGCGGATGCGGTCCCCCTTGGTGGGGCCGAACATTTCCGAGTAGGCGCGGCGCGAGATTGTAGCCATGTCAGCCCTTCGGTGGATTGGGATCGAGCTTGCCCATGACTTTGCCATTGAAGCCGTAGACCTTTTGGTCGCCGCCCAGCTTCACCAGTTCCACCGTGCGCTGCTGGCCCGGTTCGAAGCGCACGGCGGTGCCAGCGGCGATATTGAGCCGCATGCCGTAGGCCTGCCAGCGCTCGAACTTGAGCACCGTGTTAACTTCAAAAAAATGGAAATGCGAGCCGACCTGCACCGGCCGGTCGCCCTGGTTGGTCACCACGACGGTCGCGGTGGCGCGGCCTTCATTGAGGCCGATCTCGCCCTCTTCGAGTATGTATTCGCCTGGGATCATGATGACCTCCTTTAGGGGATGGGGTTATGGACGGTCACCAGCTTGCTCCCATCGGGGAACGTGGCTTCGACCTGGATGTCGGGGATCATTTCGGGTATGCCTTCCATGACGTCGGCACGCGTGAGGATGCGGGTGCCGTCGGACATCAGCTGCGCCACGGTCTTGCCGTCGCGCGCACCTTCCATGATGGCGCAGGTGATCAGCGCCACCGCTTCCGGATAGTTCAGCTTCAGGCCGCGCGCGAGGCGGCGTTCCGCCACGATGCCGGCGGTGAAAATCAGCAGCTTGTCTTTTTCTCTTGGTGTCAGGTCCATGGTATTTCTCAGGTTTATCTTCAGGTTTGCCAGATGCGCGGCGTGACGGCCGCGCGCCCCAGCAGGTGCGGGCGCAAACGGCGCCAGACGGTCAGCATCAGGCGGCGCGCGGTTTCGCTGTCGTCGCCCAGGTGGCGCGCGACCAGCACACCCTTGGTTTGGGTGACGCCGAATACGTGTTCGCCGTCGCAAGCAATGTCAGCGCGGATCTCGGACAGCACGGCGGCGGGCAGCGGCTTGCCGGCCGCGATCAAGGTGGCGCAGACGGTCTTGCCGCCCAGCGCCAGCGGGCTGTCGAGGCGACCGCCCAGCATCGCGCCCTGCTCCCACCAGATCAACCGCCCCTCGCGGCGGATGCTGCTGCGCTGGGTCACGGTGCCGGTGTTGAAGGTTTCGCCGGAGCCGCGCCGCCCCATGCAGAGGATCTCGCAGCCGATGTAGGTGGCGCCGGCGGCCAGTTCGACGTGCTGCTCCAGCACCACGTTAGCGGTATCAAAAAAGATGGTTTCTTGCGGCAGCCATTCGAGTGCGGCGTCCGCGCCCACGGTCAGGCGCACGCTCTGGCGCGACACCTTGCCGTTGGCCTTGTACCACTTGGCCGCGCCGGGCGTGGTGAGGAAGGCATGCGCCTGCGCGCCGACGCCCACTTCGATGGCCAACTGGTCGCCGCCCACCACGCCGCCCGGCGGATGGACCACGATGGCGTGGCACACTTTGGCGTCTTCCGGGTACAGCGCCTTTTGCACGCGCAGCGGGCCATAGTGGCGATTGTCGAACAGCCGCGTGACGCCGCCATCGTCGGCAAAACCGAGGGCGAGGCTGGCCTGCCATGCGCTGTGGCTGGCGGCGAGTTCTCTGGATGCGGTGGTATCGGGCATGCCTGACGTAATGCAAGCGTCATGCCAGCTGAATCACAGGCTACATCCGCCGTAAAGACATTTTTCGCACCAAAGCGCGTCTTCCGCACCATGATGGTGCGCCCGGCGCCGGCGCAGTGTTTTACTTTTGCCAAGTTTGCTTGTAAAATAATCACCTTTTTTCCATTTTCGTTTAAGGACAAGCAATGCGCTTCTCGACTTTTGCAGCCGCTGCGGCGGTTGCCCTGGCACTGGCTCCGGCCGCACACGCCGCCGCCTTCGGCGCCAACCTGATCGCCAACGGCAATGCCGAATCCGGCAACACCTTGGGCTGGAACACCTCGTCGGCATTCACCGTCGTGCAATACGGCGCCAGCGGCGGCTTCCCCTTCCCTGCCGATCCGGGTCCGTCCGACCGCGGCACCTACTTCTTCGCCGGCGGCGACAGCAACGCGCTGTCGACTGCGACCCAGACCATCGACCTGACGTCGTTGAGCGCCGCGATTAACACCGGCGCCTCCCGCTACGACCTGTCGGCCTGGCTGGGCGGCTATGCATCGCAGAACGACAACGCCAAGCTGACCGCCACCTTCTTCGGCAGCGGCGGCGCGGAGCTGTCCAGCGCCAGCATCGGTCCTGTCTCCAATACCGAGCGCGCCAACCAGACCGGCCTGCTGCTGCGCGACGCGCAAGGCTACATCCCGGTCGGCGCGCTCAACGTCGGCATCACGCTGACCATGACCCGCAAAGCCGGCGCCTACAACGACGGCTACGCCGACAACCTGTCCTTCGCCGTGGCCGCCGCACCAGTGCCGGAAGCGGATGCCTACGCCATGCTGCTGGGTGGCCTGGCCTTGCTGGGCGTGGTCGCCAAGCGCAAACAGCGCAAGGCTCAAGCCTGATCATTGCGCCGTAATCAAGGGAGCTTTGCGCCGCGCGGCCTGTTTGCGCGCTGTGCTCGTCCCCATACTGCTAGCTCCCCTATTTGATTAAGTGAGCACAGTATGAAAGTATTCGTCACCGGCGCAGCAGGATACATCGGCGGTTCCATCGCGGCAGGCCTGGTACGCGCGGGCCATCAGGTAACAGGCCTGGTGCGCAAGCCGGAACAGCTGGAGGAACTGGCCAAGATCGGCGTGACCGGCGTGGTCGGAACCCTCGACGACCGCGATCTGCTGATCACCCAGGCGCAGGCGGCCGACGCCGTCATCAACGCCGCCAGCAGCGACAACCGCGCCGCCGTCGTAGCCTTTATCGACGCGCTGGCCGGCTCCGGCAAAGTATTCCTGCACACCAGCGGTTCCAGCATCGTCGGCGACGCCTCCGGCGGCGAAGGCACGGACCGCATCTACTTCGAAGACCAACTCCCCGCCCCCACCGCCGACAAGGCCGCGCGCGTCGCCATCGACGATCTGGTGCTGGCCGCCGCCGGCAAAGGCGTGCGTTCGGCGGTGCTGTGCAATACGCTGATCTACGGCCACGGCGCGCTGCCGCGCGACAGCGTGCAGCTGCCACGCCTGCTCAAGCAGGCCCGCAAGAGCGGCATCGTGCGCCATGTGGGACGCGGTCTGAATATCTGGTCCAACGTCCACATCGACGACGTGGTCGACCTGTATCTGCTGGCCTTGGAGAAGACCGAGGCGGGCGCGTTCTACTTCGTCGAGAGCGGCGAAGCGTCGTTCCGCGACATGAGCGCAGCCATCGCGCGCGCGCTGAACCTGGGCGCGCCGCAGGACTGGCCGCTGGAGCAGGCCAAGGAAGAATGGGGCTACGAAATGGCCTCGTACGGCCTGGGCTCCAACAGCCGCGTGCGCGGCCAACGGGCGCGCACGCAACTGGGCTGGCAGCCGCATCGCCCGCCAGTGCTGGACTGGATCGCGGGCGACATGCTGCGCGCTTAAGCCTTACTGCTGGACCGGGGCTGGTGCGGGGCTAGCCGCAGGCAGCAGCTGCGCGCGCTGATAGAACTGCACCAGATCACCATCCGGCAAGCCTGGCAGCGGCACCGCCTTGCCGTTGAAGGTCAGCTTGCCGCCCTTGATCTCGATGGTCGAACGCAGTTCGCCCTTCTCCATCACGGCAAAGCCCTCGTTCACCAGTTTGCCGATGACCAGGCCGGCGATGTTCTTGGCGCCCACATCGATTTGTCCGGCGACGTCGGGCGCCGCAGGGTCCACCTGCTTGGCCGCCACCATGCGCGACACGTCGTTCACCATGGCGACAGGCAGGCGCACCTCGAAACGGGCGATCAGCTTCTTGAGCAGTGCTATCGGCGCGCTGAAATCGGCGTCCACCACTTTGTCGAAATCGACGCGGCCCTTGATCGAGGCCGTGTTGCCATGATAGCTGGCGCTGATATCGTCGATCACTACCCTGGCGCCGGCCGCCAGTACGTTCTTGCCGAACGCCTTCATGGTCGTCAACACCACCTCGGCCTGGGCGTCCGGCGCCAGACCGCTGCCCTGCGCATGCCGCAAATCGCGATCCAGATCGGCCATCGCTTGTGCGGGCATGTTCACCATGCGCACGCCGAGGTTGACGCGCTCGACGCGGTCATCGCCAAAAATGATAGTCTTGATCGATACGCCGGAAGACATGTCGACCAGCTTGCCGCGCAGCGTGGTGCTGGCGCCGGTGGCGAAACCTTCGACCCGGAACAGTTCCTTGGCTCCCACCGTGCCAGGCGTGACGGAGCGCATCACCAGGGAGCCGTTCTTGATTCCGCCCGCGCCGTACCAAAGGCCGTTCTTCGCGCGCGTGTGCTTGAAGTCCATGCTGGTTTTTTCAATCGTGCAGCTGACCGTGGTGCCGACGATGGACAACAAAGGCCAGGTCCCGCTGGTATCGACCACGGTGCCGCCTTTGCTGACAACACTCTTGACGTCAAGGTCGGCCCACGAAAACGCCGTGGCGTTTTCATCGAGGTAGCCGTGCGCCTTCAATTTCGCCGCATAGGCGACTTGGCCCTTCGGGCCGTTGATGCGCTGGACCGGGAACGGCCGTTCGGTGCCGAAGATGTCTTTCAGCTTGAGCCGCATCGCAGGCGAGAATTCAAACTTCGAATAGATCTCCAACTGCTTCGCCATGTCGTGCTGCCGGCCCATCGCTTCGGTCAACTCGCCGGCTGCTTCAGCGATGGTCGTGATGAAGGAGGATTTGACCGGCGCGGCCGGCGCTGGCGATACGGCCTGGGAAGGCGGCGCCTGCTCGACGGCGTGGATGGACGTATGCGCCAGCAAGACGCCGGCGATGGCTACTGCGAGTATCGATTTTTTCAACGTGCTGCCTGAGGAAGGTGGTGATTGTAGGGCCGCGATTCTACACACTCGATGTCGTGCGGAAATACACGCATTGTCACCTTCGGATTACAGATTGGTTAGCTCGCGTCTGCTGTTGATTTTTAATTAAAACTCCGCTACCGTGTGGGCGGGGCGGATCCTTCAAGCCGGCCTGTCTTTGCCGCGTGCAGGGACAGCCTCTACGGGGCTACCCCGTGGGATTTTAGATGTTCAGCACTTCGCCGCATGAGCCGCATTGCGCTACCACGCAAGATAGCTCACGCATCACGAGACTCGTTGAAGGCTCTCCGCCCCTTTCACTACGCATGGATATTGAAAAACTTACCGTGTTGGCGCTGGCCGATACGATGCTGGCATCGGACGCCAATCAGGACAGCCTGATCGCGGCATGCGGCCGTGTTTTCGATATGTCGCCGCTCTGGGCGCCCAGGATTTGCGCAGCGCTCGTCGAACGGACGGGCGACAACTTCCATTATTTTAGCCGGCACGAGATCGCCAGGATTCTCGTGCAACTGCTCGAGAACGACGACGCGCCGGACTCCATGTCACTGCCGGAAGTACGGCGCTACTGCACTGATCCGCCTATCCGCCCGCCGTTGGCTGCATGGGTCGCCGCGCTCGCGCTGCCGCAACTGCCCTCGGTCGGCGCCCTGGCAGCCTGGCTGGATGAACCGGTCGGCGCGCTCGCCTGGTTCGCCGACCAATGGCGCCTGGCGGGCGACCAGCAATCGCGCCTGCAGCACTACCACTACCGGTGGGTGCCAAAACGCAGCGGCGGTCAGCGCCTGATCGAGATTCCCAAGGCGCGCCTGCGCGTCTTGCAGCAAAAGATACTGCGCCACCTGCTCGATCGGCTGCCGCCGCACCCCGCCGCCCATGGCTTCCGGCGCGGACATTCCTGCGTCACCCACGCAGCGCTGCACGCCGGCCGGCCTGCCGTCGTCCGCATGGACCTGAAGGATTTTTTCCCGAGCATACAACTTGCGCGCATCCATGCGCTGTTCGAAAAACTGGACTACCCGCCGGCAGTGGCCGGAACGCTGGCACGCATTTGCGTGAACCGCGCACCGCAAGGCGTTTTTCAAGAAGCCGGTTCGCTCCCATGGGCCGAGCGCCAGGCCTTGAGGTCACCCCACCTGCCGCAAGGCTCCCCGTGCTCGCCCGCGCTGGCGAATCTGTGCGCCTACCGTCTCGACCTGCGACTGGAAGCGCTGGCGCAATCGCTGGGCGCGACGTACAGCCGCTACGCCGATGACCTGGCATTTTCCGGCGATCGTGATTTTGCGCGCGCCGCGGAACGCTGCCATATCCAGGTCGCCGCCATTGCGCTCGAAGAGGGCTTCCGCATCAACACCCGCAAGACGCGCCTGATGCGCGAAGGAACCCGCCAGCAGTTGACCGGCGTTGTAGTCAACGCCCCCCCCCAACATCGCGCGTGACGAATACGACAAGTTGAAAGCCATGCTGACGAACTGCGTGCGGCACGGCCCTGCGTCCCAGAACCGCGATCACCATCCCGACTTCCGCGCCCACCTGGCAGGCAGGATTTCGCACGTAAAGATGGTCAACGCGAATCGCGCAGTCAAACTGCAACGGCTTCTGGAAGCCATTGTATGGACAAGGCCCGGACCTGTCCTTATCAGCTGATCACCCGACCCGCATCAGATCCGCAATGACATCGCGGATCTGCCCATTTAACGCTGGAAGATCGTATCCGGCGTTGGATCGATAAGGAGATCCAGGTCACTGTCTTCGGTATCGCAACCTTGAAGCACAGAGCCGAACACCCGGGGATTGCTGGCGCGGTGGCCCAACACAATCCTCCGGATCGCTTCGCGGTGAGTCTGGAATGCAATAGATGGCTTCATGGGCTTAACGTGCAGTATGAATGCAGTTAGCGGAATTGTACCATCGTGAGATATTGCCCTTCCGCCAGCACATTTCCATCGCAATTATCAACCTAGTCCAGGTTCGGATACGGGCTCTTGCCGCCTTCCGCGATGAACAGGTCGATGCGCGCCTCCAGCACCGGCAGCGGCACGGAGCCCAGTTGCAGCACCGTGTCGTGGAAGGCGCGGATGTCGAACTTGGCGCCCAGCGCCGCCTCGGCCTTCTTGCGCGCGTTGATGATGCTCATCTCGCCCAGGTAGTAGGACAGCGCCTGGCCCGGCCACGAAATGTAGCGGTCCACTTCCGTCTCGATCTCGTGGTCGGACAGCGCGGTGTTGTCGTGCAGGTAGTCCTGCGCCTGCTTGCGGGTCCAGCCCTTGCTGTGGATACCCGTGTCGACCACCAGCCGCGATGCGCGCCAGGCTTGGTAGCTCAACATGCCGAACACCTCATACGGCGTTTCGTACATGCCCATCTCCACGCCCAGCCGCTCCGAGTACAGCGCCCAGCCCTCGCCATACGCCGAGATATAGGCGTTGCGGAACGGCGGGCGGCCCTTCTGCTCCATCGCCACCGGCATCTGGAAGGCGTGGCCCGGCGCCGATTCGTGCAGCGTCAGCGCCGGCATCGAGTACAGCGCGCGCGCCGGCAGGTTGTAGGTGTTGACCAGGTAGACGCCCGGACCGCCGCGGCCCGAGGTGTAGAACGGCGCCTGGTCGTCCGGCACCGGGATCACCGCGAAGCGGCGGCGCGGCAGGTAGCCAAAGTATTGGCCGACCTTGGCGTCGAACTTCTTGGCCACCCAGGCGGAGCGCATCAGCAGCTCTTCCGGCGTCTTGGCGTAGAAGCGCGAATCGGTGCGCAGGAACTGCAGGAAGGCCGGCAGGTCGCCTTCAAAGCCGGTCTGCTTGATCACGTCGTGCATCTCGGCGCGGATCTTGGCCATCTCGCTCAGGCCGATCTTGTGGATCTGGTCCGCGCTCATCGTGGTGGTGGTGAACTCGACGATCTTCGACTGGTAGTAAGCCTTACCGTCCGGCAGGCTCTCGGCCGCCAGCGCCTCGCGCGCCTTCGGCACATACTCCTCGCGCATGAACTTGAGCAGCTTGGCATACGACGGCAGCACGTAGGCCTGGATCGCCTTCACGCCTTCCGCGCGCAGCGCTTCCTGCTGCGCCGCCGGCATGGTGGCCGGCATGGTCTTGAACGGCAGGTAGAACACGGTGTCCTGCGGCGTCTTGGCGTCGGTGACGGAGGTGATCGACGCGTCGCGCCCGATCAGCGTGACCTTGGGCGGCGTGAAGCCGCGTGCCAGGCCAGCACGCATATTGTCCATCTCTTCGTTGAAGTAGCGCGGCGTCTCGGCCAGCTGCTTCAGATAGTCCTTGAACTGCTTTTCATTGGTCAGCGGCTTGCGCGCGCCGGACGCCATGTTGGACCAGAAGGCCGAATCGGCGTTGAGCGGCTTCTCGTATTCGCGGAACACCTGGCCGGCGATCAGCGCGGCGATCTGCGCCTTGTAGACCTGGTAGTTGATGCGCTCCGGCGCGGACAGCTTGTCCTGCGAAATGCCGTCCAGCTTCTTCATCACGCCCTGCCAATACGCCAGGCGCTTGGCCTGGGTGGCGGCGTCGATGCGCGGCAGCGACGCGGAGACGCCGTTGTCGTCGTCCTCTTCCTCTTCCTGTTTCTGGCTGATGCGCCACTTCCACTCCTGGGTGTAGATGGCTTTGAACTGCGCGTCGGCGGGACCGGGCTTGATGGCCGGCGCCGGATCGGCATGGGCGGCGGCGGTGACGGTGACTGCGGCTAACAGCATGCATGCGCCGGCGATGGCGGCGCTGAACTTCTTTTCCATAACACTCCAGGGGAAGGGTTGATTACATGTCCAACAAGTTACGGTGCTCGCGCAGCAGCGCGGTGAAGGCCTCGGCGCTGACGGGACGGCTGAAGAAGTAGCCCTGCATCTCGTCGCAACCGCGTTCGGTCAGGAACTGCACCTGCTCGCGGGTCTCCACGCCCTCCGCGATCACGCGCATGTTCAGGTTGTGCGCCAGCGAGATCACCGACAACGCGATGGCCGCGTCGTTGGCGTTGGTGGTCACGTCGTCAACGAAGGACTTGTCGATCTTCAGCACGTCGATCGGGAAGCGCTTCAGATAGCTCAAGCTGGAGTAGCCCGTGCCGAAGTCGTCCAGCGAGACGCTGACGCCGATGTCCTTCAGGCGGCGCAAGGCCGCCACCGCCTTGTCCGGATCGCCCATCACCGTGCCCTCGGTGATTTCCAGGCCCAGGTACGCGGGCGCGACGCCGAACTTGCGCAGCGTGCTTTCCACATACGGCACCGTGGCGTCGTTGGCGAACTGGCCGGCCGCCAGGTTGACCGACACCTTGATGTCGCCCAGCCCCTGGTCGTGCCACACCTTGATCTGCGCACAGACGCTCTCCAACACCCACTCGCCGATCGAATTCACCAGCCCGTATTCCTCGGCCAGCGGGATGAAGCGGTTCGGCGGCACCTTGCCCAGCACCGCGTTATCCCAGCGCAGCAGCGCTTCCGCGCCCAGCATGGCGCCGGTCTTCAAACACATTTGCGGCTGGTAGTGCACCTCGAATTCGTCGCGCGCGATGGCGCCGCGCAGCTGGCCCTGGATCGCCAGCTTGTCGCGGATTTCGGCGTCCATGCGCTCGGTGAAGAAGGCGTAGTTGTCGCGGCCGATCTCCTTGGCGCGGAACAGCGCCGTGTCGCCGTTGCGCACCAGCTCATCGAAGCTGTCGCCGTCGGTCAGGCTGACGGCGATGCCGATGCTGGAGGTGACGGTGATCTGCTGGCCGTCGATCATCAGCTCCTTGCGCAGGCCGCCCAGGATCTTCTGCGCCAGCGCCATCGTCGCGCCCAGCTGGGCGTCGTCCGGCACGATGATCTGGAATTCGTCGCCGCCCTGGCGGGTGACGATGTCGCCCTCGCGCACGGTCTCGGTCAGGAACTTCGACACCACCTGCAGCGCCTTGTCGCCGACGTCGTGGCCGTAGGAGTCGTTGATGCTCTTGAAGCGGTCCAGGTCCAGGCACATGACGGCCACGCAGCGGTGCTCGCGCTTGGCCGCGGCCAGCGTCTGCTCGAAGCGCTCGCGCGCCAGCAGGCGGTTCGGCAGGCCGGTCAGCGCGTCGTGGTTGGACAGGAAATCGATCAGGTGCTGCTCGGCCTTGCGCTCGGTAAGGTCCATGAACACCGCCACGTGGTTGATCACGTGGCCTTGCTCGTCCTTGACCACCGAGGCGCTCAGCAGGCCGGGATAGGTGTCGCCGTTCTTGCGGCGCGCCAGGATCTCGCCCGACCAGTGGCCGGTCTTGACGATCGACTGCGCCATCAACTCGAAGGACTTGGCGTCCGGCTCGCCGGCGTGCAGCAGCGCCACGCTCTGCCCCACCACCTCCTCCGCGCTGTAGCCGGAGATCTGGGTGAAGGCGGGATTGGTGGCGACGATGCGCGCATCGCGGTCGGTGACGACGATGGCGTCCTGGGTCGCCTCGAACACCTGGCTGGAGAGGCGCATGAATTCTTCGTTGGCGCGGCGCTGTTCGACTTCCTTTTCCAGCGACGCGGCCAGCGCCGCCAGCTCGGTGGTGCGCTCGATCACCCGCTCCTCCAGCAAGGCGCGTTCGGCCGCCAGCGCATGCTGGGCGCGGCCCAGCCGCACATGGGCGTCGGTGCGCGCCAGGATTTCCTCGGCCTGGAACGGCTTGGCGATGAAGTCGACCGCGCCCAGCGCGAAGCCGCGCACCTTGTCGTCGGTGTCATGCTGGGCCGACAGGAAGATCACCGGCACCTGGCTCAGTTCCGGCGACGCCTTCAGGCGGCGGCACACCTCGAAGCCGTCGATGCCGGGCATGCGCACGTCGAGCAGTATCAGTTCCGGCGGGCGTGACTGCGCGGTCCACAGGGCCAGCTCGCCGTTGGGCGCCTGGCGCACGTAGTAGCCGGCTTCCGTCAGCAGGTCGCTCAGCAGTTTAAGCGAGGCCGGCGTGTCCTCCACGATCAGCACTTCGCCCTTGGTGTGTTGTTCCGACAAATCCCGATGCATGTAGTGCTCTTTCGCCTGGTTTGCTGCCATATTTGACTGCCACTATGATATACCCGTCAGGCTTGTGCTTCCAACTCATTCCCCGCCTCGTCCAGCAAACCGCACAGCTGCGGATACTGGTGCAACCGTATCATGTGCTCGATGCGTTCCACCACTTCACCCAGTTCCAGCGGCAAAGGCGCCAACAACAGCGCCACGCGCCCCAGGTTCAGCTCTTGCAGGGCGGTTTTCAGCTGGTGGCGCAGCGCCGGTTCCAGCAAGCCCAGGTCGTCGCGCGACAGCGGCGGCGGCAAAGGCAGGCGCGCGCTGTGGTGGCGGCGCTGGAACTGCACGCCCAGCTGCTGCTCCAGCACCGCGTACAACTGGTCCTGCTCCACCGGCTTGCGCATGAATTCATCGGCGCCCGCGCCCAGCGCCTCTTCCCGTTCCTCGGCAAAGGCGGACGCGGTCAGCACCACCACCTTCGGCTGCGGGCCGGCGGCGTTGGCGCGGATCTGGCGCGTCGCGCTCAGGCCATCGAGCGCCGGCATGCGCCAGTCCATGAACACCAGGTCGGGACGCCAGACGTCGACCATCGCCAGCGCCTGGGCGCCGTCACCCACCACCGCCACGTCGAAGCCCAACGGCTTGAGCAGGTTCTCCAGCAGCGCGCAGCCGTCGGCGTTGTCGTCGGCCACCAGGATGCGGCGGCCGCGCTGCGGCGGCGCCAGCGCCGTCACTTCATCGTCTTCGCCGTCGAGCGGCGCACCGTCGGCCACCTGCACCGCGATGGCGAAACGGAAGGTGGCGCCGGTGCCGGGTGTCGATTGCACCGTCAGCTCGCCACCCATCAGCTGCACGAACTCGCGCGAAATGGTCAGGCCCAGGCCGGTGCCTTCATGCGCGCCGGGTCCCTCGGCCTGGATAAACGGCTCGAAAATGCGCGCCTGGTCGACCGGCGAGATGCCGGGGCCATTGTCGATGACGGCGAATTCCAGCTCGCAGCGGCCGCCGTTGGGGATATTGCGCATGGCGCCGCGCACCCGCAGCGTGACCTTGCCCTGCCCCGTGAACTTGACCGCGTTCGACATCAGGTTGAGCAGCACCTGGCGCAGCTTGGTGCCGTCCACGCGGGCGCCGGCGGGCAGGCCGGCGGCGTCCAGTTCCAGCTCGGCGCCGGTCTGGCCGGCGCGCATGCTGACCATGTCCATCACTTCCTGCAGCATGTCGTCCAGGCCCACCACCTCGGTTTGCAGCACGGCGCGGCCGGCCTCGATCTTGGACAGTTCCAGGATGTCGTTGATCAGCGTGAGCAGGTGCTGGCCGGAGCGGTGGATGATGGCCAGGTTGCGCTTCTCTTCCGGCAGCATGTTCTTGGAGTCCGCCATCAGGCGCGAGAAGCCGATCACAGAGTTGAGCGGCGTGCGCAGCTCGTGGCTCATATTGGCCAGGAAGATGCTCTTGGCCTGGTTGGCGGCCTGCGCCTGCAGCACCGCGACCGACAGCGCGTTGGTGCGCTCGGCCACCAGGTCTTCCAGGTGGATGCGGTGGCGCCGCAGCTCCTGCTCGGCCACGCGGCTGGCGGTGACGTCGTAGTTGACGCCGACCATGCGCGCCGGCTGGCCGTCGGCGTCGCGGAAGATCATGGCGTCGCCCTTGATATGGTGCACCGAGCCGTCGGCCCAGACCACGCGGAACTCGACGTCGAACTCGGCCCGGCCGTCCAGCGCCTGGCGCAGCAGCGCCTCGGTGGGGATGGCGTCGTCCGGATGCATCATGCTGCGCCACAGTTCGAACGGCCGCGCCACCTTGCGTCCCTCGATGCCGTGCAGGCGGTACATCTGCTCGTCCCATACCACTTCGTCGCTGGGGATGTTCCAGTCCCAGATGCCGATCGCCGCCGCGCTGCTGGCGATCTGCAGCCGCTCCTCGCTGGCGTGCATGGCGACGAAGCGGCTGTCCATTAGGCGCACCATCTCGCGGATCGAGCCGTTCAGGGTTTTGAGCTCGCCGAAGAACCAGTCGCTGGGCGGCAAGGCGCCCGGATTCTGGCCGGCCTTGACGTTGGCGGCGTAGCGTTCGATGGTGGTCAGCGGCTTGAGGATCAGCTGCCACAGCAGCAGGTACAGGCTCAATACCAGCGTCACGTCCAGCACGAAGATCATGCCGCCGATGGTGTACAGGCGCTGGCGCAGCTGCTCGATCAGGCCGGCCGGCGAGGCGTACACGGTGATGACGCCGATGTTCTGGCCGCCGGCGACGATGGCGCGCCGCTCCGACAGCAGCTCGGGATTGTCCGGCATGCGGCTGGTGGCGATCAGCTGCGCCTGGTCGTTGCGGGTGATGATGAAGGGATGGTTGCTGGCCACCGGCGCGACCGCGCTGGCATACAGGTCGCGGTTGCTCAAGCCGCTCTTCATGATGGTGACGATCTGGGTTTCGTCGAAGTTCCAGGCCGGCAGCGCCACGGCGGCGGCCAGTTCCTCGGCGCTGTTGGCCAGCGTCTTGTGCAGCTGCTCCCAGCGTTGGGCGCGCTCGACCTGGTAGAAATACAGCGCGAACGTGGTCAATACCACCGTCACCACGGCGGTCAGCGTGACGCTGACGAACACGGCAATTGATACTCTTCCTGCACGGCGAGCAAGTCGGTCCAACATCGGAAAACCATTCTTTGGGGTTAGTCTGCGCTTGGAACTTTACATCTTCGACTTAAATCATAGGAGCAAACCGACCGGAAGTCCACGCATTTTATTGCCCAAAAGGATTTAATTACAGGACCAGCAAGTTTTTACACATTCAAGCAACATCCTTGACGGTATGTAAATGGTCGCAGGCGATGGCCGTGCTCAGGAACAGCTGGCCGTTCAGCTCGCGCAGCAGCGCGCTGTTGCGCAGGCGGTCCAGCACCGGCCCCTTCACTTCGGCCAGGTGCAGGCCGATGGCGCGCCGTTTCAGCCCCTGGTTCAACTCCGACAGCGCGTACAGCGCGGTGGTGTCGATCGAGCTGACCGCCGTCATCACCAGCACCAGGTGGCGCGCGCTGGCGTGGGTGGACAGTTCGCACTCGATGCGCTCGACCACCGCCTCCATATTGCCAAAGAACAGATTGGCGTCGATGCGCAGCATGAGCAGTTCCGGCTGGGTTTCGGCCGGATAGCGTTCGATATTGCGGAAATGTTCGGTGCCGGCGATGCGGCCCAGCACCGCGATGTGCGGCCGGCTGGCGCGCCAGATCAGGGTGCCCATCGACAGCGCCACGCCGATCACCACGCCCGCCTCCACGCCCAGCACCAGCACGCCCAGGCAGGTCGCGCCCCAGGCCAGCACGTCGCCGCGGTCGTACTGCCAGGCGGTGCGCACGATGTCCAGTTCCAGCAGGCCGAGCACGGCGACGATGATGGTCGCGGCCAGCACCGGCAGCGGCAGCAGCGCCAGCCAGCCGGTGGGCGCCAGCAGCGCGCAGGCCAGCAGCGCGGCGGTGATCAGGCTGGCCAGCGGCGTGTTGGCGCCGGCGGCGAAGTTGACGGCGGAGCGCGACAGGCTGCCGGTGACGGGGAAGCCGCCGGTCAGCGCGCTGGCGACGTTGGCCGCGCCCAGGCCGATCAGCTCATGGTTGCTGACCAGCTTCTCGTTGCGCTTGAGCGCCAGCGACTGCGCCGCCGACATCGACATCAGGAAAATGATAAAGCCGATCAGCATACCCGGCTGCAGCAGCGGCTTCCAATGCGCGCTGGAGCTGGCCAGGTTCAAGTGCGGCAGGCCGCCGGGGATGGCGCCGGTGGTGCGCACGCCCATGTCGGCCAGGCCGGTGGTGGCCATCAGCACGATGCCGGCCAATACCACCACCATCGGCGCCAGCTTGGCGGCGATATCGGCCACCGCCGGGCGCATGCCGCAGCGCTTCAGCAGGCCGGCCAGGTACTGCTTGGACAGCACCAGCACCAGCAGCGCCCCCACGCCCATCACGGCGCTCGGCATATGCACGTGCGGCAGTTCGGCGCCGAGCAGCGTATGCAGCTGGTCGTAGGCGATCACCAGCGCCGAGCCGACGGTAAAGCCGCTCATCACGGGACGGGAAAAGAAGTTGGCCAGGAAGCCCATGCGCAGCACGCCGCACAGCAGCAGCGCCGCGCCGGAGATCAGCGCCAGCTGCGCCGCCAGCACCGCGGCCAGCGAGGAGCCGGCCGGCGCCAGCGGGCCGATGACGGTGGCCGTCATCAGCGAGATGATGGCCATCGGCCCCACCGACTGCGTCATGCTGCTGCCGAACAGCGCGTAAATAATCGGTGGCAGGATGCTGGCGTAAATCCCGACCACCGGCGGCAGGCCCGCCACCAGTGCATAGGCGGTGCCCTGCGGGATCATCATCATCGCCACCACCAGGCCGGCGGAGATGTCGCCGGCCAGCAGTTCGCGCCGGTAGTTCTTCAACCAATGCAGCATGTGTTCGTCCACGAAACTAGAAATACCGCCAGTCTACGTCATCGGCCATGGCGCGGCCCAGCCTTAGACGTTTTTTATTCTTTCATATACGAAAATCGCATAAGACCAAGCGCAGTCACGATCGCAAAACACGCTTGTGTCTCTTTTGCAACTCCAAATTTCTCGCAACGCGCGGCGTCCTGTACAAGTGCCGACAGCACTGGCATATTGAGGAAACGTTCTAAATAGCACGAACGTTCGATCTTAAAGATCAAGTACAAAAACAAACAACTATTGGAGACTTATGAAAACAAAATTACTAGCCGGCATGATCGCGGCATGTTGCGCCGCCCCCGCCCTGGCCCAGTCATCCGTGGTGATCTACGGGATTGCCGATGCCGGCTTAATGTACGTCAATAACGGCGGCAACGACGCCCGGACCAAAGTGGTCAGCGGCATCGCCGACGGCTCCCGCCTGGGATTCAAGGGTACGGAAGACATGGGCGGCGGCTACAAGGCCGTCTTCAACCTCGAGATGCGCGTCCAGCTCGACAATGGCAGCAATCAGGCGGGCAATTTGTCCAGCAACCAGGGTTACGCCCTGACCAAGGGCTTGAACTTCCCCGTACCGGCCGCCGCCGGCGGCGCAGCCACCGCGGCCAAGTTGCTGGCTGGCGTGCGAGGCGCGCTACAGCCCGCGGTCAACGTCAACCTCAACGGCGCCATCTTCGACCGCACGTCGATGGTGGGCCTGGTGACGCCGGTCGGCGCCGTACTGCTTGGACGGATGTACACACCCGACTACGAAGTGCTGGCCAACGCCGACGTCTTCGAAACCGGCACAGCCGGCGGCTGGGGCGGCATCGTCGGCGGCAGCGGCGGCTTGTTGACGGCGGGCGTGGCGATCCGTTCCGACAAATCGATACAATACCGGGTGCAATCGCCGAACGGCGTCAGTGCCGCGCTGATGTACGGCACCGAGAACTCGGGCTACATCGGCATGGACAAGCGCTCCTGGGGCGCCAACCTGTTCTATAAGGCGAAGGGGCTGGATGTCGGCCTCGGCTACAACCATGGCACCGATCAACTCGGCAATCCCGGCCTGATCACCACCACGCTGGGCGGTTCCTACAAGCTCGGCGACTGGAAACTGTTCGCCGGCTACCACCAGCAGCGCAACGAAAACTCGGTGATCATCCTGTACGCCGACGCCGCCCTGGCCCCGACCTTCGCCGCCTTCGGCCCGGCCCTCGGTCCGGTGCTGGCGGGCGAACTGCACCGCACGCTCGCACGCACCTTCTACCTCGACGCCGCCAGCACCCAGATCGGCCTCCACTACCAGATCGGCGCCGGGCGTATCATGGCTTCGGTGGCGCGCCAGCACGACAGGACCGCGTCCGGCAGCGACGCCACCCAGTTCGCCTTGGGCTACGACCACAACCTGTCCAAGCGCACCGATTTGTACATGGTGGCGGCCTACATCAGGAATCAGGGCGATGGCCAGTACGCGATCGGCGCCGCCAGCGCCTCGGGCGGATTCACCTCCAAGCCGGGCGAGGCCAGCAAAGGCATCCAGGTCGGCATGCGCCACCGCTTCTGACGCGGCGGCCCTGGCGACGCAGGGTCAAGCTACGCTCCTGCAGGCAGCGATTGCTGCACTGCCTGCAGGATTTCCGCAGACAGCGCTTGGTCGTCGACGGCGCGCGCCAGCACGATGGCGCCGACCATCGAGGCATAAGTGGCCAGCGCCAGCCTGCGCCGTGCCGCCGGATCGTCGCCCGGCATCAGCTCTTGCAGCACCGCCATCTGCCCGATTGCGCCCTCGGTCAGCGCGTGGCGCACCTTGGGACCGAGGCGCGCGATGTCGGCGCCCAGCGCGGTGACCGAGCAGCCCTTCTCCGGATGCTCGCAATGCTGCCTGGTCAGGTAGCCGTCGCTGATTTTCTCCAGCGCCGTGTCGCGCCCTTCGGCCAGATATCCTTCCCAGCGCTGCACCGATTTTTTCAGCGCATGCGCGGCGGCCTCGGCCAGCAAGTCTTCCTTGGAGGCGAAATGGCCGTAGAAGCCGCCGTGCGTCAGGCCGGCGCTCTTCATCAGATCGGCCACGCCGATGCCGTCGTAGCCTTTTTCGCGGAACAGTCGCGCCGCCGTTTCAACGATGCGCTCGCGGTTGAGCGCTACCTGTTCCCTGCTGACTTTCATGGCGATCTCCTTCTCAAATCCTATTGACATCATACATGACGAGCGTAATATATCAATCATTACGATCATCATCAAAAGGAGTTCCACCATGAAAGCAGTGATTAGCGCCTATGCCCGTTCCCCCTTCCACTTCTCCCGCAAGGGCAAGCTGGCCGAAGTCCGTCCCGACGACCTGGGCGCCCAGGTGGTGCGGGGCCTGATGCAGCGCACCGGCCTGGACCCGAAGTTGCTGGACGACGTGATCCTCGGCTGCGCCTACCCGGAATCCTCGCAGGGCAACAACCTGGCGCGCATCGTCTCGCTGCTGGCCGGTTTTCCGCATGAGGTGCCGGGCATGACGATCAACCGCTTCTGCGGCTCGTCAATGTCGGCCATCCACATCGCCGCCGCGCAGATCGAGGCCGGCCTGGGCGAGGCCTATCTGTGCGTCGGCGTCGAATCGATGACGATGGTGCCACAGGGCGGCTACAACTTCTCGCCCAACCCGCGGCTGCTGGCGGAAACCGACGCCTACATCAGCATGGGCGACACCGCCGAAAACGTCGCCCGCAAATACGAGGTGTCGCGCGCCGACCAGGAACTGCTGGCCTTCCAGTCGCACCAGAAGGCGACCAGCGCCCGCGCCGCCGGTTTGCTGCAGGATGAAATCGTGCCGGTCACCACCACCGCCGGCGAGGTGGTGGCCGAAGACGGCTGCATCCGCCCCGCCACCACCGTCGAAGCGTTGGCCGCATTGAAGCCGGTGTTCGATCCCGAGCATGGCGTGGTCACGGCCGGCACCTCGTCGCCGCTGACCGACGGTGCTTCGGCGGTGCTGGTCACCACCGAGGAATTCGCCCGCAGGCACGGCCTGAAGCCCAGCGCGCGCATCGTCTCGATGGCGGCGGTGGGCTGCGATCCGGCGCTGATGGGCATCGGTCCGATTCCGGCGACGCGCAAGGCGTTGAAGCTGGCCGGCCTGCAAGCGAGCGATATCGACGTGGCGGAGATCAACGAAGCCTTCGCCTCGCAGGCGCTGGCCTGCGTGCGCGAGCTGGGGATACGGCCGGAGGTGTTGAATATCGACGGCGGCGGCATGGCGATCGGCCATCCGCTGGGCGCCACCGGCGCGCGCATCACCGGCAAAGCGGCGGCGCTGCTGGCGCGCACCGGCGGCCGCTACGCACTGGCCGCCCAGTGCATCGGTGGCGGCCAAGGCATCGCGACGGTGCTGGAAAAGTTCACGCCGGCGGCTTGACACCCGGCGGTTTTTTATCCAGTATCGCGCTGGTGCAATCAGCACCGCCACCAATTGAGGTTGCCCTCCCCCACTGCTCACACCTTGAGCCTACCCGCTAGACACAACGCCGCCGCAAGGGCGGCGAGCCGTTCCGTGTCCGGCGGGTTGATTGACACTGATCGCCAGTGTCCCCCTTCTTTTTTTGTTTGACCAATTTGGCGCCTTTGCGCCGAAGGAGTTCCTATGATTTATGACGTCGTCATTGCCGGCGCGGGTCCTGTCGGCCTGTTCCTCGCCTGCGAGCTTGGTCTCGCCGGTATCCCTGTGTTGGTGCTGGAGCGAGCCACAGACCCGCGCAATCCCTTGAAGCGGCTCCCGTTCGGCATGCGCGGCCTGTCAGTGCCCAGCGTCGAAGCCTTCTATCGCCGTGGCCTGCTGGCGGACATCGCGGCGATAGCATCCGGCGCGCCGCAGCCGCGCCGCCAGGCCGGCCATTTCGCCGGCATCCCGTTCGACGACGCCAACATCGATACGTCGCAATGGCCGTATCGCCTGCCAGGTCCGGCCGACACCACTATGGCGGCCGAGATGGAACAGATCGAATCCACCCTCGCCGCGCGCGCCGCCACATTGGGCGTCGAGATCAGGCGCGGCATCGGCGTCGACCAAGTCGGGCAGTCGGAAGATGTAGTGACCATCCAGGCCGGCGGCGAAACCATCCAAGCGCGCTGGCTGGTCGCTTGCGATGGCGGCCGCAGCACGGTGCGCAAGGCGCTGGGCTTTGAGTTCACCGGCACCGATCCCGAGCTCACCGGCTATTCGGTGCAGGTCGACATCGCCGATCCCGAGCTGCTAAGCGCCGGCCGCCACTACACGCCCACGGGCATGTATTTTCAGTCGCGGCCCGGCACGATAGCGATGGTCGAATTCGACGGCGGCGCCTTCCACCGCACGCAGCCGATCACACTGGAGCAGGTGCAGGCGGTCTTGCGCCGCGTCTCCGGTACCGACGTCACGCTGACGGGGCTGGAACTGGCCACCACCTGGACCGACCGCGCCTGCCAGGCGAGCGCCTACCGCAAAGGACGGGTTTTGCTGGCCGGCGACGCCGCCCACATCCACTCGCCGCTGGGCGGCCAGGGGCTCAACCTGGGACTGGGCGACGCCATGAACCTGGGCTGGAAGCTTGCAGCCACCATACGCGGCGACGCGCCGGCCGGCCTGCTCGACAGCTATACCAGCGAGCGGCATCCGGTCGGTGCGCAGGTGCTGGACTGGTCGCGCGCGCAGGTAGCGCTGATGCGGCCAAGCCCGCACGCACGCGCGCTCGAGGCCATCATCCGGGACCTGATCGGTACGCGCGACGGCGCGACCTATTTCGCCGAGCGCGTGTGGGGCGTCTCGCTGCGCTACGACATGGGCGGCAGCCATCCGCTGGTGGGCCGCAGCGCTCCCGATTTCGAGCTGGTCGACGGCAGGAAGCTGGGGGAACTGCTAGGCAAGGGCCATGGCCTGCTGCTGGACTTTGATGACATCCGCCAGCCTTGGCAGGCACTGGCCGGCCGCTGGAGCGACCGTGTCTCCTATGTCGCCGCCCAGGTCAAGGACAGCCTGGGCTTGAGCGCGATCCTGGTGCGGCCGGACGGCTTTGTCGCCTGGGCCGGCGAAACGTCCGCCGTCGAAGCGAAAGCCGCCCAAGCCACAACGCGCTGGTTCGGCCAGCCGCCGCGCTAGACTTATTGCGCGGCGTCGATGCAGTTGCGGCCCGCCCGCTTGGCGCGGTGCAGCGACGCGTCCAGCCGGTCAAGGACGGTGGCGCCGCCCTCGTCCGCCCCCACCTGGGCCACGCCCAGGCTGATCACCACGTCGCCGCTGCCCGGCAGATCCGCTTCGGCGATCGCGCCGCGCAGTTTTTCCGCCAGCCGCATGGCGTCGGCCGCTGCGGTGTGGGTGGCGATGATCAGGAACTCTTCGCCGCGCATGCGCGCCAGCAGGTCCGAGGTGCGCAGCCGGCCTTTGACCACGTCGGCCACCGCGCGCAGCGTTGGGGTGCCGACCGGCGAACCGTATAAATCGTTTTCAGACTGGAAGCTGGCGACATCGAACGACAGCACCGCCAACGGCAGGCCGTAACGGCGCGCGCGGCGGATTTCGTTGTCCAGCATGTCCTCGCCGGCGCGGCGGTTGGCGGCGCCGGTGACGCTGTCGATGGTGCTCATCAACGTGATCTGGTCGGACAGTTCTTCATTCCGGTGCTTCAATTCGCTCATGCCCAGGCCAAAGCTGACAAACTGCGCCAGGCTGGCGAAGCAGGCGAACTGCTCGCGCGAGAAGGTGATGTGACGGTCGAACATCAGGCAGATCGCGCCCAGTTCGGCGCCGCCCGGTTCGGCGCGCAACGGCAGCGCCAGCACCATGCGCACGCAGCGGTCGTGCAGCAGCATCGCCAGTTCCGGGTCGCCGGCTTTTTCCGGCGCGTCCAGCAGCACCATTTCACCGCGCGCTACCGCCAGCAGCGGCGGGAACACCTCGCGCAGCGGCGATTGCAGCAGGCGGTCGCGCCGTTGCAGCAGGCGCGCCAGGTCCAGGTGGTTGCGCGATTCCTGCGCCACCAGTTGCAGGTCGCCCCGCTCCTTCATGTGCAGCACGGCGGTATGGCGCACGCCGGGGAAATTACACAGCGCCAGGCAGATCTGCGCCGACATCGATTCGATGGTGTCGATGCCGCTCAGCGCGCGTTGCAGGCTGCGCTGCACGCCCAGCAGGTCGCGCAACTCCTTTTCCTTGTCCAGCAAGGCTTGCTGCAAGGCGGCGGCGGCGTCGGCCGGCACCGCCAGCGCCTGTTGCACGGCCTGCTGCAACTCGTCGCTGAGCACCGGGCAGATGCGGTAGTCGAACTGGCCGTAGGTCATCAACTCCGGCAGCCACCCGCTGTGCTCGTAGGCGCACAGCACCAGCACCGGCGCACCGGCGCGGCCCCGTATCAACGCGCCGACGCCGACCAGCTCGCTCAACTGTTCGTAGCCGTTCAGGTCCAGCACCAGCAGGTCCACGTGGCGTTTGCCAAGGGCCGCAGCCGTGGCGTCGACGTGCTCGGTCATGGTCAGCTGGGAGAACAGCTCGCCGCAGCAAGCCTGGAACTCCGCGCGCCGCTCGCCTTGGGCGTTGAAAAAGACACCTACGCTAGTGGTCCGGTCCGCCATCATATTGCTCCTACGCATGCTTTTGAGTGTGAAAAAATGTATCCCGGTACTAGTGTGACATAAAGTTCATAATTAGCAATATTTTTTGTATTAAAGACTAGACTATTTCCCAAGGTAACTAATCGGCGTCGCGGTTTTGCCGCATATGTGTGAACGAACGCACCGTCACAGGACACATAGCCGCAAATACTGTGTACTCCAAGGAGGATGCCATGGCAAACGACAAGAATCAATCGGATCCGGACGCAGCCAGCATGCAGCGCGAGATCCAGCAACGCCAGGACCAGTCGGATGAGCACAGCAAGCAGGAAACGCGCGCCAGCCAGATTGGCGACCGCCAGGGTCCGGTGCAAACGACCCAGCACGACTATCCCGGCACACCGCTGCCGGCCCAGCATCTGGAAAAGCCGGGGCTGGAGGCCGAGATGCAGCGCAAGCCGGAATTCCTCGCGCCCGACTACTGCGGCAGCGGCAAGCTGGCCGGCATGGTGGCCATCGTCACCGGTGGCGACTCCGGTATCGGCCGCGCGGTGGCGGTGCTGTACGCGCGCGAAGGGGCCGACGTGGCCATCATCTACCTCAATGAGCATGAAGACGCCAACGACACCAAGCGCTATGTGGAGGCGGAAGGCCAGAGCTGCATGCTGCTGCCGGGCGATGTGCGCGACGCCGCCTTCTGCCGCAGCGCCGTCGAGCAAGTGCACGAGCGCTTCGGCCGGCTCGACATCCTGGTCAACAACGCCGCCTTCCAGGAGCACGCCGAAAAGCTGAGCGACCTGACCGAAGAGCGCTTCGACCTGACCATGAAGACCAACGTCTACGGCTACTTCCACATGGCCAAGGCGGTGCTGCCCTACCTCAAGCGCGGTGCGGCCATCATCAATACCGGCTCGGTCACAGGCCTGAAAGGCTCGAAGCACCTGCTGGACTATTCGACCACCAAGGGCGCGATCCATGCGTTCACGATGTCGCTGGCGTCCAACCTGCTGGAACACGGCATCCGCGTCAACGCCATCGCGCCCGGACCGGTATGGACGCCGCTGAATCCCGCCGATGCGCCGGCCGATCAGGTGGCGCAGTTCGGCGCCAGCACCGACATGCAGCGGCCCGCGCAACCGCAGGAGCTGTCCCCGGCCTATGTGTTCCTGGCGGCGCCCTGCTGCTCCAGCTACATCACCGGCATCGTGCTGCCGGTGACCGGCAGCGTTGGCGAGTAGGCCATGGCGGCGCGCGCATTGTGGAAAGGGGCGATCAGCTTCGGGCTGGTGCACATTCCGGTCGAGATGTATTCGGCCGTGCAGGAGCACGAGCTGGACCTGACGATGCTGGACCGGCGCGACTTCTCGCCGGTCGGCTACCGGCGCTACAACAAGAACACCGGCAAGGAAGTGAGCTGGGACGATATCGTCAAAGGCTATGAATACGAGGACCACGAGTATGTGGTGCTGTCCGACGAGGACCTGAAGCGAGCCAATCCCGAGGCCACCGGGACGATCGACATCCAGGCCTTCGTCGACGCCGCCGAGGTGCCGCTGACCTACTACGAACAGCCCTACTATCTGGCGCCGTCGCGCGGCGGCGCCAAGGTGTATGCGCTGCTGCGCGAGACGCTGCGCAAGGCCGGCAAGATCGGCATCGCCACGGTGGTGATCCGCACCAAGCAGCACTTGTGCGCCCTGGTCTGCGTCGACGACAAGATCGTCTTGAACACGCTGCGCTATGCGGCCGAGATCCGCAGCGCGGAAGAATTGAAGCTGCCGCCAGCCACCATGAAGGCGGCCGGCATCAGCGACAAGGAGCTGCAGATGGCGCTGTCGCTAGTCGAAGGCATGAGCGAGGAATGGAGACCGGAGCAGTACCACGACACCTACAAGGACGACGTGCTGGCACTGGTGAAGAAGAAGGTGAAGGCGGGCCAGACCAAGATCATCACCGCCGCCGAGCCGGAGGCCAGGTCGGCGAAGTCGTCGAACGTGGTGGATCTGGTGGCGCTGTTGCAGGACAGCCTGGGCAAGCGGCCGGCGAAACCCAGCCGTACGCCCAAGACTAAGACGACGGCCAGGCGCCCTGCCGCGCGCAGCCCATCCCGCGCGCGCGCCGGCGCGGCGCATTAACGGCGGCGCGTTTTCCAGGCCAGTGCCGCCAGGCCGGCCAGCAGCATGGCGTAGGTTTCCGGCTCAGGCACGGGAGTCGGCATCGGCGTGACCGTCACCGACGTCAGGGCGCCGTTCGCGCCCATCATCGCGTGGGTCGCGTTGGAGGAATAGGTGTAGTAAAAGCTCGACTGGCCAAAGCTGGCGAAGTCCAGCTGGCCCGGCATGGTCGACGCGCTCAGGGCCAGGCCGGATTTGTCGAAGAAGCTCACCGCCATCATCTGCGATGCGTAGGCATTGGCCGACACGTTGGCGATGCCGAAGCTGTCCGCGCCACCCAGGGCCGCGGCGTTGTTGGCGACCTGCACATTGGTGCTGCTGTAGTTCGCGTTGCCCAGGCCGATGCTGGCGCCGCCGATGCTGACGTCCAGGCTATTCTGGGCCGCGGGCGCGGCATACATGGTGCTGCCGCCGAAGTGGCTGAACACGCCGGTCGCGGTGTCGTAGCTGAAATGACCGGTGAGCTGATCGCCCACCGACACGGTGCTGCCCGACAGGCTGCTGGAGGCAACCGGGCCGCCGCTGAACGTCTGCGGCGAAAATTCGACCATTTCCTGGATTTTGGCTGTGAAATCAAATTGATAGACGGTCGCTTGGGCGGCATTGAACAAGGTCATACCGGTTAGCAAAATGGACAGCTTTTTCATCTGGGGGCCTGAATTGAGTATCAAGCCGCCATTAAAACATTCGCAACACCTGTTGTCAATAGCAAATTATTATTCCACCAAGAAAACATTCAAAAAGCACCGGGCTTGAAACCCAGGACTTTCATCGCCGAGGCCAGCCCCTTGGCGGAGTGCTGATAGGCGTCCCAAGGCGCGTTGCCGGCATCGAGCCGCGAGTGCACGTTGGCGACGCTCCACTGGTCGGCGCCGCGCAAGCCGTCCAGCTCCTCCCACGCCAGCGGCACGGAAATGCCCAGGCCGGGCCGGCTACGCGCCGACCACGCGGCCACCGTGGTGGCGCCCCGCCCGTTCCGCAGATAATCGATGAAGATCCTGCCGACGCGGTTGCGCGGCCCGCTCTTCAAGACGAAGCGCTCGGGGATATGCTCCGCCATGTGGGCGACGATAGCCTGTGAAAACGCCTTGACCTCGTCCCAGCCATACGCCGGCCGCACCGGCACCACCACGTGCAGTCCCTTGCCGCCGCTGGTTTTCAGGAAGGCCGGCAGGCCCAGATGATCGAGGAAGGCGCGCATCAGCTGCGCCGCCTCCTGCACTTGCGGCCAGGTGACGCCCTTGCCGGGGTCGAGATCGAACACCATGCGGTTGGGCTTTGCGTAGCTGGACGCGTTGGCGTTTTGCGTGTGCAGCTCCACCACGTTCCACTGCGCGGCCGACAGCAAGCCCCGTTCGCTGGCAATTTCCAGCATCGGCGGGTGATCGGGATCGAGCGATGGCGCCAGATGTTTAACGCCGGGCAGCTTGCCGGTCTCGGCGTGCTTCTGGAAGAACAACTCGCCGCCCACGCCAGCCGGCGCGCGCACCAGCGAGACGGGGCGGCCCTTCAGGTGCGGCAGTATCAACGCGCCGACCAGCGCGTAGTAGCGCACCAGCGTGATCTTGGTGGCGCCGCTTTGCTGGTCAATCACGCGCTCGGGATTGCTGATCTTGAGTGTGGCGGGCAGCTTGCCCTGCACTGTGCTTGCTGGCTGCATGGTTGCTTGCTCCTTGAGATGGGCCGGCACTTCGCGCACGATGGCGTCTGCCTTCTTGTCTTTGCGTAGGCCTTTGAAGACGGCGTGCCGGATCGAGCCCGCATGCGTCCAACCACCGAAGCTCACTTCCGCCACCAGCGCCGGCTTGAGCCAGTGGGCTTTCTTGTCGATCTCGCGATTGGGCGCGAACGGGCTTTTGTCCGCCGCCAGTTTATCCATTTTGTTTTTGATGTCTTGCAGCCTGCCGGCGTTGAAGCCGCTGCCGACGTTGCCCGCATATTGCAGCTTGCCGTGCTTGTCGTAAGTACCCAGCAGCAGTGAGCCGAAGCCGCTGCGCGAGCCCTGCGGATCGGTGTAGCCGCCGATGACGAACTCCTGCCGCTGGCCGCATTTAAGCTTGATCCAGCTGCCGCTGCGGCGCGAGGTGTAGCCGCTGTCGCGGCGCTTGCCGATGATGCCCTCCAGGCCCATGCTGCATGCGGCCGCGATCATCTGCTGCGGCGTGGCGTCCAGCGCGGCGCTGAAGCGGATGGTGTCGGACGGCTTGTTGTCGAGCAGCGCTTGCAGCATGGCGCGGCGCTGCTCCAGCGGCGCCTGGCGCAGGTCGCGGCCGTCGTGGAACGGGATGTCGAACAGGAAGTAGACGATGTCGGCGAAGTTGTTTTCGTCGAAGGCGTTTTGCAGCAGGCCGAAGTCCGGACGGCCGTTGTCGTCGTGGACCACGATTTCGCCGTCGTACCAGCCGGGCGGCAGTTTTAATTTGGCGAGGGCGTCACGCAGCGGTTGCAGGCGGTGCGTCCAGTCGTTGCCGTTGCGCGTGAACAGGCGGATATCCTTGCCATCGATACGCGCCAGCAGACGGTAGCCGTCGAACTTGATTTCGAATAGCCAGTCTTCGGGCGAGGACGGCGGCGCATCCACCAGCGTGGCCAGTTGCGGCGACAGCGTTTCCGGCAAGGCGGCCATCGGCAGCGCCTTGACGCTATCCGGCATCTCATCCACCACGCTGAACTCATCGGCGGGCCGCGCGTAGTCGTCCTTCTCCTTGATGAGCAGCCACGGCTCCTGCTTCTCACCCTTGCCCTTCATGCGTACCAGCGCCCAGCGGCCGTGCATCTTGTGCCCGACCAGTTCAAACTTCAGGCTCCCCTCCGCCAGCGCCTTGTGCGGATCGCCCAGCGGCCGCCACACGCCGCGATCCCAGATGATCACCTTGCCCGCGCCGTATTGTTTGGGCGGGATCGTGCCTTCGAAATCGTTGTAGGAAATCGGATGGTCTTCCACATGCACGGCCATGCGCTTGTCGTGCGTGTCGTAGCTGGGGCCCTTTGGCACGGCCCAACTCAACATGACGCCATCGAGCTCCAGCCGGAAATCGTAATGCAGGCGGCTGGTCCAGTGCTTTTGAATGACGAAGGCCAGCGCTTCCCCTCCCTCCTCGCCGCCTTCGACCGGTTCGGGGGTGATCGCGAAGTTGCGCTTGGACTTGTAGGTTTTAAGAGCGTCTCCCATTCGAACAGATTATGCCCACGCGACCCGCGATTCCGTGCGCTAGCCAACATGTAAGCAATCTGGAGAGCTTGTAAGCGAATGTAAAGCCCGTCAACGACAGCGCTCCGGGCCGCGTTTTTTGCTCAGTGACACGGGAATTGTCCCGGCTCCAAATCAACCTGAATGAGGATTTCATCATGAACAAACTTATCGCTACCCTGATCGCCGGCCTGTTCGCTACCGCAGCTTTTGCACAGACCCCAGCCACCAAGCCAGTCGCTCCAGCCGCTCCGGCAGCTGTGAAAGCCGAAGCCAAGGAAGCCAAGACCGACGCCAAAGCCACCGCTAAAGAAACCAAGACTGAAGTCAAAGCCGAAGCCAAGACCGCCAAGGTAGAAGCCGAAGCCAAAAAAGACGTCGCAGTCGCCAAGGCTGACGAAAAAGCCGACAAGGCCGACGCCCACGCCAAAGCTCACAAAACCAAAGCCAAGGCCCACGCCAAGGCCGTGAAAGCCGAAGCAGCAGCTGCACCAGCTCCTGTCGTCACCAAGTAATTTCGCAGCACGCGGCGGCCCCCAGCCCGCCGCTGACGTAAAAAACCCCGCCAGCCTGAACGCGCTCAAAGTCGCGTTCAGTGCCGGCGGGGTTTTTCATTGGTCGTTCAGCTTATTGCTGCGCGACCTTGGGTGTAGCGTTGACGCCATCCCAGCCGCCGCCCAGGGCGCGAATCAGCGCCACGGTGGTGACTGCGCGATTGCCACGCAACTGCACCGCGGTGCGTTCCACCGTCGCCAGGTTGCGCTGCGCATCCAGCAGATCGAGGTAGCTCGAACGGCCGGCCGCGTACAGCTTCTGCGCCAGGTCGGCGGAGCGGCGTGCAGATACCACCGCATCTTCGATCTGCGCGGTCTGGCCAGCCAGGATGCGCAGGCCCGCCAGGTTGTCTTCCACTTCAGCGAAAGCCACCAGCACGCTCTGGCGATAGGTGCCGACCGATTCCTCAAGCGCCGCTTCGCTGCGCGTGATGTTGGCCTTGTTGCGGCCACCGTCGATCAGCGGCATCGACATCAACGCGCCCAGCACCCACGAACGGCTGCTCCACTTGAACACGTCGGCGACGGTATTGCTCGAAATGCCGCCGGCGTTGGCGTTCAGGGTCAGCGCCGGGAACATCGCCGACTTGGCGACGCCGATGCGGGCGTTGGCCGCTTCCATCGTGCGCTGCGCCGAAGCGATGTCGGGACGACGCTCCAGCAGCGACGACGGCAAGCCTGCCGGGATCACCGGCAGCAGCGAGGTATCGAGCAGCGGGCTGGCACCGGCCGTGTAACTGGCCGCCGGTTTGCCCAGCAGGACCGCCAGTGCATGCTCGGTCGTCACGCGCTGGCGTTGCAGGCCGATGGCTTCGGCACGCGAGGTGGCCAGTTCGGTCTTGGCGCGCGACAGGTCGAATTCGCCGATGTCGCCCAAGTCGAAGCGACGCTGATTGACCTTGACGTTTTCTTCGCGGGTTTGCACCGTGCGGTTCAGCGTTTCCAGTTCGGCGTCGGTGGCGCGCAGACGGAAGTAAGTCTGCGCGACATCGGCCTGCACCGACAGCAGCACCGAACGATAAGTAGCCTCCACGGAAGCTGCGTCGTTGCGGGCGGCGCTGACGTTGGACGACACGCGGCCGAACAGATCGACCTCGTAGCTGGCCGTCAGGTTGGCGCTGAAGGCGTTGCCCGCAGCGACCGGCGTACCGGCCGGCAGGCCAAGCGCCACGTCGGACTGGCGCTGGCGCTGCGCGCCAACGTTGACGCCAACCTGCGGAATGCGATCCGCCTCGGCGATGCCGGCGATGGCGCGGGCCTGCTTGACGCGGGCTGCGGCCACGGCCAGGTTGGCGTTGGCCTTGGTGGCTTCGGCGATCAACTCATTGAGAGCCGTATCGTTGAAAGCCAGCCACCACTCGCCGCGCGGTTGCGCTTCGGCGGCCTGCGCCTGCTTCCAGGTGCTGCCGTCGGCGGCGACCTTCACCGGCGCAGGCAGTTGCGATTCCTTGAACGCGACCGGCACGTCCATCGCAGGCTGCTTGAATTCCGGCGCGGCGCATGCGGTCATCAGCAAGGCCGCCAATACAGGCGCCACACCTTTAGCGATCATATGCAGCTTGTTCATATTAGTGAGTCCCTTCCAGTTTTACCGCAGCGGCATCGCCGGCCACGGCAGGTTTTTTCTTCTCCAGGCGCACGGCCAGCTTGCGCAGCAGGACGTAGAACACCGGCGTCAGGAACAGGCCGAAGAAGGTCACGCCCAGCATGCCGGCAAACACCGCCACACCCATCGCATGACGCATTTCCGAACCGGCGCCGTGCGAGAACACCAGCGGCAGCACGCCCATGATGAATGCGATCGACGTCATCAGAATCGGACGCAGACGCTGACGCGATGCTTCCAGCGCCGCTTCGACGATGGTGCGGCCATGGTGTTCCAGTTCACGCGCAAACTCCACGATCAGAATCGCATTCTTGGACGCCAGGCCCACCAGCACGAACAGCGCAATCTGGGTGAAGACGTTGTTGTCGCCGTGGGTCAGCTTCACGCCGAGCAGTGCGCACAGGATCGACATCGGCACGATCAGGATCACCGCCAGCGGCAGGGTCCAGCTTTCGTACTGGGCTGCCAGCACCAGGAACACCAGCAGTACGCACAGCGGGAACACATACATCATCGTGTTACCGGACAGGATGTCCTGATAAACCAGCTCGGTCCACTCGTAGCCAATACCTTTCGGCAGGACTTCGTTGACGATCTTGGTCATTTCGGCCTGCGCTTCACCGGTCGATACGCCAGGAGCGGCGCCGCCATTGATTTCCGCAGCGACGTAGGCGTTGTAGCGCTGTACGCGATCCGGGCCATAACTATCCTTGACGCGCATCAGCGACGACAGCGGAATCATCTCGCCCTTGTTGTTGCGGACTTTCAGCTGGGCGATGTCTTCAGCGTGCGAACGGAACTGCTTGTCCGCCTGGACGCGCACCTGGTAGGTACGGCCAAACTGGTTGAAGTCATTCACATACAGCGAACCCAGATTGATCTGCAAGGTCTGGTAGATCGTCTGCAGCGGCACGCCCAGCTGCTTGGCCTTGGCGCGGTCGATGTCGGCGAACAGCTGCGGCACGTTGATCTGGTAGCTCGAGAAGACGCCGGCCAGTTTCGGGTTCTGCCATGCCTTCATCTGCACCGCTTGCACCGCCTTGTACAAGGCGTCGTAACCCAGGTTGTCGCGGTCTTCGATCATCAGCTTGAAGCCGCCGGTGGTACCCAGGCCGCTGACAGGAGGCGGCGACAGCACCAGCACGAAGGCGCCTTCGATGGAGCCCATGCGCTTGTTGATTTCACCGGCGATCGCTTCGGCCGATTCGCTGGCCTTGGTGCGCTGGTCGAACGGCTTCAGGCCGACGAACACGATACCGGCGTTAGGCGCGTTGGTGAAGCCATTGATCGACAGGCCAGGGAACGAGATCGAGTTGTCGACGCCAGGGATGTCCTTGGCGATGTCCGACATCTTGCGGATCACGGCGTCGGTACGGTCCAGCGAAGCGGCGTCCGGCAGTTGCGCGAAGCCGATCAGATAGCCCTTGTCCTGCGGCGGCACGAAACCTGGTGGCACCAGCTTGAACATGAAGCCGGCGGCAACCGCCAGCACGGCATACACGACCAGCGAACCGCCCTTGCGTTTCAATGCGCCTCTCACGCCGCCTTCGTAGTTCTCCGAAGCGCGGTTGAAGAAGCGGTTGAACCAGTTGAAGAAGCCGCCGAATACCTTGTCCATGCCGCGGGTCAGCGCGTCCTTCGGTGCATCGTGCGAACGCAGCAGGGTCGCGGCCAGGGCCGGCGCCAGGGTCAGCGAGCTGAATGCCGAGATCACGGTCGAGATGGCGATGGTCAGCGCGAACTGCTTGTAGAACTGGCCGGACAGGCCCGACACAAACGCGATCGGCACGAACACGGCGCACAGCACCAGGGCGATGGCGATAATCGGACCGCTCACCTCTTTCATCGCCTGGATCGTCGCGTCATGCGGCGTCAGGCCGTTGGAGATATTGCGCTCGACGTTTTCCACCACCACGATCGCATCATCGACCACGATACCGATGGCCAGCACAAGACCGAACAGCGACAGCGTGTTGATCGAGAAGCCGAAGCCCAGCATCACGGCGAAAGTACCAACCACCGACACCGGCACCGCCAGCAACGGGATCAGCGAAGCGCGCCAGGTTTGCAGGAAGACGATCACCACCAGCGCCACCAGGATCACCGCTTCGATCAGGGTGTGGATCACGGCGTCGATCGACTCGCGCACAAATTGGGTCGGGTCATATACAACGCTGTACGTGACGCCTTCCGGGAAATCTTTCGACAGGCGGGCCATCGTCGCGCGGACGTCGGTCGACAGTTGCAGCGCGTTGGCGTTCGGCGCTTCGAAAATAGGAATCGCCACCGCCGACTTGTTGTTCAGCAGCGAGCGCAGGGCGTACGAGTTCGAACCCATTTCAAGACGGGCGACATCCTTCAGCAGCGTGACCGCGCCGTCGGCGTTGGTCTTGAGGATGATGTTGCCGAATTCCTCAGGGCTCTTCAAACGACCTTGCGTGTTGACGGTCAGCTGGAAGTCCGCGCCCTGGCTTGGGCCCTGGCCGATCACACCGGCGGCGACCTGCACGTTCTGCTCACGCACCGCGTCGACGACGTCGCCGGCGGTCAGGCCGCGCTGCGCCACCTTCTGCGGATCGAGCCATACGCGCATCGCGTAGTCGCCCGAACCGAACAGCTGCACCTCGCCCATGCCGGGCAGGCGGGCCAGTTGGTCCTTGATGTTCAGCACCGCGTAGTTACGCAGATACAGGTCGTCGTAACGGCCGTTCGGCGATTGCAGGTGGACCACCATGGTCAGGTTGGGCGAGGACTTGACGGTCGTCACGCCGATCTGGCGCACTTCTTCCGGCAGGCGCGGCAGAGCGCGTTGGACGCGGTTCTGCACTTGCGTTTCGGCCTGCTCGACGTTGGTGCCGATCTTGAAGGTGACGGTCAGCGCCAGCGCGCCGTCCGAGGTGTTTTGCGAGGACATGTAGAGCATGTTCTCGACGCCGTTGATCTGTTCCTCAAGCGGCGCGGCCACGGTTTCGGCGATGATCTTCGGATTCGCGCCCGGATACTGGGCCCGCACCACGATCGATGGCGGCACCACGTCCGGGTACTCCGAGATCGGCAGCTTGAAGATAGCGATCAAGCCGGCGACGAAGATAATGATCGACAGTACAGCCGCAAAAATCGGCTTGTCGACAAAAAATCGAGAGATATTCATATTGTTTTATTCCTTGGAAGTGCCGGTCTTCGCAACGACCGCGGCTACTTTTTCATCTTTTTTGACTTCAGGTTTCGCCACGTTGGCGGCCAGCGGATCGGAATCCATGGCGACCACGGTCGGCGTGATCGGCGCGCCGGGACGTACCCGCTGCAGGCCGTTGACGACGATTTTCTCGCCGGCTTTCAAACCGTCGCGCACCACGCGCAGGCCGTCGATCGCAGGTCCCAGGGTCACAGGGCGGTACTCGGCCTTGTTGTCCTTGTCGACCACGAACACGAACTTGCGGTCCTGGTCGGTGCTGATGGCGCGGTCGTTGATCATCAGCGCCGACTTGGCGCCGGTGGAACCGGCCAGCTGCACGCGGGCGAACAGGCCAGGCACCAGCATGCCGTCGGTGTTGGTGAAGGTGGCGCGCATGCGCACCGAACCGCTGCGTGGATCGAGCTGGTTGTCGACGAATTCCAGCTTGCCCTCGTGCGGGAAGCCGGTTTCATTGGCCAGGCCGATCTTGACGGTGGCCGGCTTGCCCTGGTGGGCGGCGGCGCCAACGCGCAGATAGGTCTCTTCGTCGCCGTCGAAGGAGGCGTAGATGCGCTCCAGCGAGACCACGGAAGTCAATACCGCCGAAGCGTCGACCAGGTTGCCGAGCGTGATTTCCGCTTTCGACACACGGCCGTTGATCGGCGACGTCACCTGGGTGTAGCTCAGGTTCAGTTTGGCCGCTTCGTACTGCGCTTGCGCGGCGCGGGTGTCGGCGTCCAGCTGTTTCAGGCTCGAGGCCAGGGCGTCGTATTCGCGCTGGGCGATGGCTTTGTCGGCCAGCAGTTTCTCGGCGCGGGCCAGCTCCAGCTTGGCCAGGTCGGCCTTGGCGCGGGCCGAACCGGCTGCCGCTTCGGCGCGGTTGGCTTCCGCCTGGAACGGACGTGGATCGATGACGAACAACACTTCGCCCTTCTTCACTTCGCTGCCCGGCTTGAAGTTGATGGCGGTGATGAAGCCACCGACGCGCGGACGAATCTGCACTTGCTCGATCGCTTCCAGGCGGCCCGAGAACTCCTGGGTCTCGGTGATGGTTTTCTCGACGACCACTGCGGCCGAAATCGGAGGACCGCCGGCTGCTGCCGGTGCTTCAGCCGTCTTGCCGGTAGCGTCTTCGCAACCGGAGAGGCCCAAAGCGGCCAGTCCCGCCAGCGCCATAGCGGCGGCCAGCGGCCGGGCTACGACGGTGAGTTGTTTAATGGTTTTCATGTTTATTCCCTTTTATATGAAAATAATTAATAGAAATGGCGGCACCGGTTGCCCTCAACGAATTGCGAGAAAACACGGTACTAGCGCCCCTCCGGCAAGCCAGTGGGGACGTGATTGCAGATACTGCTTAAAGGTTGGGGAACCCTATTCGGCTGGCGGTGTCTCGGACCGTTCCAGGCCAGCGATGAAACTGGCGATTTCTCCCAGCGCGTAACACTTGCACGCGCATTCGTTGCGCGCCCCGGCTTCGTTCAGGGGCGACGGTGGCATTCGATTGACGGTGGTCTTGACGCCGCAGGCGATCAATTTGGCACCGTATTGTTCCGCTTCATCCCGCAGCGGGTCGTCTTCGGCCGACAGGATCAGTGCCGGCGGCAGGTTCTTCAAACGGCTCGACTGCAAGGGCGAGGCGTAGGGGTGGGTACGATCGGCGGCGTTCGGCAGGTAGCCGCGGTAGGCCGCCGCGCAGGCGTCGGCCACGTCCAGCAGCTCCGGCGCGTCCTGCATCTCGCGCATCGAGCAGGTGCTCAGGCCCGGATCGAGCATGGGCATGACCAGCACCTGGCCGGCCAGCGCCGGGCCGCCACGGTCGCGCGACATCAGCGCGCAGACGGCCGCCAGGTTGGCGCCGGCTTCAATACCCGCCACCACCAGGCGCTTGCCGGTCCAAGCCAGTTTGGCCTTGTTCTTCTTGGCCCAGATCAGCACCGCGTGGGCGTCTTCGACGGCGGCCGGGAAAGGCTGCACCGTCGCCAGCGTGTAGGCCGTGGCCAGTACCGCGCTGCCCTGGTTGTCGTCGGCCATGTGGCGCAGAAAGATGTCGGCGTCTTCCAGGTCGCCGCCAGTGAAGCCGCCGGCGTGGAAGAACACGATCAGCGTGTCGCGCTTGATGGCGGCCTCGCCGCTGGTGTACAGGCGGGCGGCCAAGGGGCCTTCCGCGCCGCGCACTTCCAGGGAGCGGACCTTGATCAGCTCCGACAGCTGCGGCAATGGCTCGACGGCTGCGCTCATCGCTGCACCGTATCCGATGGGCTGGACAACATCGCGGTGTCGGCGCAGGCGATGGTTTCGCCGGCGGCCGCCTCGGTCAGGGCACGAACGCCGGTCGCTTCGGCCTTGGCCGCCTGCGAGTAGGCATCGGTATAGACCACGCTTGCCAGGGCGACCGAAGTCAGCGCCAGTGCGAGCGTTGCAAAAATTCCATTCCGATATTTCATGTTGACCCCCTTTCCTTCCAAGTACTTTCTTTGTGCAGTACAGCAATCATAAACTTGATCTACAATCTGATAAATACTGCAATGTCGAATTGATTGTTCAGAATTCCGAACAATGGGATGAAAAGATGAATAAACTGCAAGCAATGGAAGTATTCGTCCAGGTGGTCGACGCCGGCGGCTTCACGCGCGCGGCCGACAATATGCAGCTGCCCAAGGCCACCGTCTCGACGCTGATCCAGGCGCTGGAGGCCGCGCTGTCGGTCAAGCTGCTGCACCGGACCACGCGCCAGGTCAGCGTGACAGCCGACGGCGCCGCCTATTATGAGCGCTGCCTGCGCATCTTGTCGGACGTGCGCGAGGCCGAGGAATCGCTGTCGCGCACGCGGCTCAGCCCCAGCGGACGGCTGCGGGTGGACGCGCCCACCGGCCTGGCCAGCGACGTGCTGATCCCCGCCCTGCCCGACTTCTTCACGCGCTACCCGGACATCCAGCTGGAGCTGGGCTGCAGCGACCGCACCATCGACCTGATCGAGGAAGGCGTGGACTGCGCGGTGCGCGGCGGGGTGCTGGGCGATTCCAACCTGATCGCGCGGCGGGTGGGCATCCTGCAGTTCGTCACCTGCGCCACGCCGGATTACCTGGACCGCTACGGCCGGCCCAAGCACCCCGATGAACTGATGCGCCATCGCTGCGTGAACTATTTTTCCTCCCGCACCGGCAAGCTGTTCGACTGGGACTTCTCGCGCGACGGCCACCGGATACAGGTCGCCCTGCCCGGTCACATCGCCGTCAACGACACCAACGCCTACATCGCGGCCGGCCTGGCGGGACTGGGCATCCTGCAGATGCCGAACTTTATGCTGGAGCCCATGCTCAAGGACGGCCGCTTCGAACAGCTGCTGGCCGACTGGAGCACCGATCCGCTGCCGATCCACGTGGTCTATCCGCAGAACCGCCACCTGTCGGCCAAGGTGCGGGTGTTTGTCGAATGGGTCGCCGAGCTGTTTTCCAACCATCCGGGCATGCGCCTGCCGAAAGCCCCGCCGCCGGCGCGCCCGATTCCATTTGAGGTTGCACTATGACTGATATCCACCGTATCGTTTTCCTCGACCGCGACAGCGTGATCGCCAATATCCGCAAGCCTTCGTTCGCGCATGAGTGGACCGAGTATCCGGCCACCGCCGCGGCCGACGCCATGCAGCGCCTGCGCGACGCGCGCGCCACCATCGCCATCACCAACAAGGTGCCCTTGCGCGCGGCCGACCTGGCGCAGCTGCCGGACCTGAAGATGATCGCGGTGGCCGCCACCGGCACCGACATCGTCGACCTGGCGGCCGCCCGCGAGCGCGGCATCGTGGTCTCCAACATCCGCAACTACGCGGTGCACACGCTGCCCGAGCACACCTTCGCATTGATATTGGCGCTGCGCCGCCAGCTGGTGGCCTACCGCGCCGATATCGAGGCGGGACTGTGGCAGAAGTCGGACCGTTTCTGCCTGTTCGGCCATCCGATTTCCGACCTAGCGGGCAGCCGACTGGGCCTGTTCGGCTACGGCGCGCTGGGACGTTCGGTGGCGCAGATCGCCCGTGCGTTCGGCATGGAGGTGATCGTGCATACGCGCTCGCCGCTGCCGGACGCCAAGGCCGACGGCGTGCGCGAAGCGGGCTTCGACGAAGTACTGGAAACCTCGGACATCATCAGCCTGCACCTGCCGCTGAATGACAAGACGCGCAATATGATCAGCACCAAAGAGCTGATCCGCATGAAGCGCAGCGCCCTGCTGATCAACACCGCGCGCGGTGGACTGGTGGATGAAACCGCGCTGGCCGATGCGCTGCGCAGCGGCGTGATCGCCGGCGCCGGCTTCGACGTGCTGGTGAAGGAGCCGCCGCCGGAGGACAACGTGCTGCTCAATCTGCGGCTGCCCAATTTCATCCTGACGCCGCATTCGGCCTGGGCGAGTACGCAGGCGATGCAGGTGCTGGTGGATCAGCTGATCGACAACGTCGAGGCGTGGGTGGCGGGCGCGCCCAGGAACGTGGTTGGCTGACAGCTATCGATAATTAGTGCCGTTGTTCATATCGATAACGTCACCGTTAATGAACGCCGGTGCGTCGGTGGCAAGCCAGCTGACCGTTTCCGCAACCTCCTCCGCCAGGCAGAACCGCTGGCTAATGGTCGCGGCCTTCAAGCGGTCCTTTCTGTCTTGCGGAATGTTTTTCATCATGTCCGTTTCGACGGGACCCGGCGCGACCGAGTTAGCAATCACGCCACTAGCGCCGTAGGTTCGTGCGAGCGAACGCATGGCATTCATGAGCCCCGCTTTTGAAATGCCATACCAGATGTCCGGATGACCGATTTCGCCTGCAATCGAACCCATACTGACGATGCGACCGCCTCCCTTCCTCGCCATCCGTTCCGCCATATGAACACTCAGCCGCACGGCGGAGATCAGGTTCATGTTGAGCATATGGAGAATTGCCTCGCTGTCGTAATCGCTTGCAGTCTTCGCGTTCATCATTCCCGCGTTGTTGATGAAGACGTCTGGCGTCCCGATCTCCGCTACAATCTGCAGCGACTGCTCATAGTCAGAAACGTCCGCTGTCCACGAGGTTAATCCATCCATGACGGCAGAGACGCCGGAGCGGGACAAGACGTGCACTTCAAATCCCTTGTTCAAAAGCTTCTTCGATATTTCGAGCCCGATACCTCGGTTGCCGCCAGTAATAATTGCTTTCATTTTTATCCACAGTCATTTAGTTGCTAAAAATAATAGAGTATATTATGTAAATATTTAATACAAGCCTGCCTTAAAACAGTCGGAGCACCTTAACGTGCCGCTCAATCTGCAGCTGAAAAATTTTGTCCTGACGCCACGTTCAGCTTGGGGACAGCTTGCAGGCGATGCAGGCGCTGGTTGTTCAGTTGATCAGTAACCTCGAGACGGGTAGCTGGAGCGCAGCAGAACCTGGTTGTTTAATAAGTGCCTGCGCTGACTGGGTAGCTTATAAAGTTTTCCGAAGCGATATATCGGAGTGCAGTGCGAATAGGGATAGAAATGGGACCAGGCTCAGCCTTATTTCAATGCACGGACCACTCATCGTTTATGCTGTCCACCCAATCAGCTTGCCAATTTTAGATACTTTTTATACAACACCATAGTACAATGCCGCAACTCTTGGCCTGCTTACGCTATTTGCAGTCTTCCCCAATCCCAGCGAATGTGTACATGAGATCCAAATCACAAACGATGTTACAACGCATACAATTTCAGCTACCGCCCCTTAGCGCAGTGCTTCGATCACCCGTTGCGGCACTGATCGTCAGCGCGACGTTTCTACTAGGCGGCTGCGGTGGCGGTGGCGGCGGCGGCGGAAGTGCCCCGGTTATGCCCGTTGAAACGGCCACGTTTTCGGTAAGTGGAACCGTCTCGGGACTCGTGGCCGGCACGTCAGTGAGCATAGTAGTCAACGGTGGGGCGCCTTTTCAACTTGGCGCCAATGGCGGATTTACGCTTCCGCAGAAATTTCAGATGAACGCAGCATATTCGGTTTCTATCGGAGCACAGCCAGCAGGACTGATTTGTTCGATTTTAAACGGTAGCGCTACGGTCAACAGCAACGTGACTAATCTGCTTGTCAACTGCCTTACGCCTCCTCCGCCAGAAACCAAACTGACGATCGGCGGTAGTATTTCTGGAATGACCGCCGGCGCACAGATCGGACTACTGAACAATGGGGTTGGCCTGATTAACGTGAATGCCAATGCCGCATTCTCATTTGCCTCAACATCCGGAGCTCCGTACTCCATATCCATCGCAAACAATCCCGCTGGACAGCTATGCGGAGTCACCAATTCCACCGGAGTTGCCACGACAAGTCAGTCGGATATCGCCATTACTTGCCGTACTGCACAACTCTCGATCGTGACCGGTTCGGGAGGAGGACCGGGGCGCTCCGATGGCACCGGCACAAACGCCAGGTTTAACCGTCCACAAGGCAATGCAATCGACTCGGCCGGTAATGTCTACGTGGCGGACTGGTATAACCAGATCATCCGAAAAATCACGCCTGCAGGTATTGTGACTACCTTAGCCGGCACTTATGGGGTAACTGGCGCAACTGACGGCACGGGTGCCGCTGCACAGTTTTGCCACCCCCTTGCGCTCGCAATCGACAAATCCGGCTTTTTGTATGTGACAGACAGTTGCAACGAAACGATTCGAAAAATATCGCCTTTGGGCGTCGTTTCTACCCTGGCGGGAAAAGCTGGGGAAGTCGGCTCTGCGGACGGCACGGGTGCCCAGGCGCGTTTCGGCATGTTGTCTGGCATCTCCATTGATGCCTCCGGAACTCTATACGTCTCGGACTTCGGCAACAGCACGATACGTAAGGTATCGCCTGACGGTGTAGTGACCACTTTCGCCGGTCGTGCTGGGGTCTCCGGTTACGCTGATGGCACTAGTAGCGCCGCCATGTTTTTCGGCCCCAACGGTATTGCCATTGACGGCCAAGGCATTGTTTATGTTACGGACAGCTACAATCATCTTGTCAGAAGAATTACTCCGACGGGTACTGTCAGCACGCTGGCAGGAACATTGCGCACGCGCGGCAACCTGGACGGACAGGGTTCTGCCGCGGCCTTCAGCCTTGCCACACCTCAAACCGACGATCTCGGCATGCCACCGCTGTCGGGACTGGCGGTCAACGGCGCCGGAACTTTGTTCCTGACCGATTACTTTAACAATACCGTCCGTACTGTTTCTCCAAGCGGTTTAGTCACGACCGTCGTTGGTGGATCATTAGGTTACCTAGATGGTCAGGGGACTGCGGCAAGGCTCAGGACGCCTAGCGGAATCTCCGCCGACGCCGCTGGAAACATCTATGTGTCTGAGGACAGCAACTGGACTGTCCGCAAGATTTCTCCGTCAATGCTGACATCCACACTAGCGGGTCGGCCGTTGATCCAAGGCTCGACGGATGGCGCAAAAGGTTCCGCATCGTTTCACTCACTTTCTTCCGTGGCGGCGGATGCCGCTGGTAATCTTTACGTTGCCGATTCAAACAACAATGTTGTCCGCAAAGTGTCGAAGTCTGGCGTAACAACGACCTTTGCCGGAACGGCTGGCATGATAGGTACCACAGATGGCATGGGAGCCGATGCCCGGTTTTACAGCCCTAGCGGTATTGCTGTCGATGGCGCAGGAACGGTTTACGTGTCTGACTCCCAAGCCAACACCATCCGAAAAATCACTCCTGATGGTTTGGTCTCCACGTTGGCAGGCGACTCCTTCTCACTGGCCGCTTATGCCGACGGCGTCGGTAAGGAGGCAAAGTTTTTTGTGCCAATGGGGTTGGCAGTCGATGCCAAAGGCAATGTATATGTCGCCGATGAATTTAATAGCGCCGTTCGCAAAATAACCCCCGCTGGTGTGGTCACCACAATAGGAGACGGCAGAACAGCAACCGGCGCTAACGGTGTGGCTGTGGATGCCGCCGGAAATGTCTACTTCTCCAGCGCCACACACGCTCATATTAAAAAAATTAGAACAGACGGTACGGTGACAGTCTTGGCTGGATCAGCTAACATGAATCAGCAAGAAAGTGGATCGGCAGATGGCCTAGGTACCGCCGCCCGTTTTTCCTTCCCAGCCAGCATTGCGGTGGATGCCAAGGGAAATGTATATGTAGCAGATAGCGGGAACTGCACGATTCGAATGGTTACGTCAATTGGCGCCGTATCGACGCTGGCCGGGGTTCAGGGTCGATGCGAAGTGCACGAAGGCCCGTTGCCGGCCCTTCTACCGCCATTGGTAGGTCTTACCCTGACGCCGGATGGACAGCAGATGATCATATCCGGGAACAACGCTATTTTGCAAATCTCGGGCTTCTGACCGAATTATTAACTGTGTGCGCAATACTAGAAAAAGTATTCATAAAAGAGCTAAAACAGGCGGCGCACCCTGATGGCGACCGTACTGCCCAATGGCGACAGGCCTCGTTCGGAGCGGGTGTCTCCTGTTTGGTGCAGCGCAGACAGCATCAGCGTGGTGCGCTGCGAGTAATGATAGTCGGCCATGCCGTGCCAGACAGCGCTGCTGTCGTCCCGGCCGGCATAGAGACCGCCGCCCAGTTCCCAGTCGCCCACTGTTTGGGACAACGACACGCTGACATAACGCCAACGCGCGCCCTGGCTGACCAGCATCTGCGCCGCCTGCGCCTGCAGGCCCTTGCGCGCGGCACCTGGCAGCGGCAACGATTGATTGCGATCGATCAGCGCCAGCCAGCGGTCAAACTGGCTGTCGGACATGCCGCGTCCATCATAGGCATATTCAAGCTGGAGTTTCGGCAGGTCCGGCAAGGTGTAAGTCAAGCCGACCGTCGCGCGCTGGTAGCGCCGGCCGTCGTCGCTGCGCAGGAAGGCTGGCGTGGCGTCGCCGCCGCCGGAAAGCACCGCGCCCGCGATGGGGCGTTGCGTACCGCGTGCACTGTAAGCCGATCCATACCACGACAGCTGCTCTCCCACTGCCCCGCTCAGCGTTGCACCAATGCCGTTGGATTCCCCGCTGGCGCGGCGCAGCAGCACGCTGGCGCTCAGGTGCTCAAACTCGTAACCAATTTTGATGATGGATTGTTCGACGCCGCGGTTATAACCATCCGCGTGCCGCGCCGCGTCCTTGCTGTAGATCGCCGTCAGGCTGGCCTGGGAACCGGTCCAGCCCAGCACCGCCATCGGCAAGCCTTCGGACTGCCCCAGTTCATCCAGCGGATCGCTCAGGTCCGTGCGCTTCTGCAGGAAGCCCAGCGGCTGGTTGACGAAGGATGGATCGAGCGCATGCAAGCGTTTTCCAAGCGATAGCGTTACCGCCGGAGTCAATTGAAATACGCGATTCAGTTCCTGAAGCGTCGCGGACGAAGCGCCACGCTGTCCATCGATGTCGCTGCGCCGGGCTTCGAAACGCGCGCGCCAGGTCAGGTCATGGAAGCGGCCTTCGAGCAGCCCCGCCAGCGTCGTTTTATTTGTTGGTATCGCCAGAAAATTATCGACGTTGAGCGGAGTCGCCTGCAAGCGCGTGGCTTCCTGGCTGGCCAACGCGAAGCCGCCTAGCCAATCGTCATCTGCCTGCGCGCCGCCGCACAACATGAACCCCGCCATCAATGCCGGCCAGCGCACACTCATTGTTCCAGGCTACGCGGGTTGAAGGTGCTGGCGGAGAATTCCACCGCCTTGATCTTCTCGTACACCACGCGCGTTTGCTCGGCCGGCAGTTGTGGATCGAAATAGCGTGTGACCGGCGGCAGGCCGCCCGTAGCCGCGTCGAACTCCGCAACCTTCAGCAGCTTGCCGCTGGCGACATACAGCATCGCCTTCTGCGGCACGTACTGGCCGCGCTGCTTCGTCACCAACAGCGTAATGCGCGTATAGGTCGCCGCTTCGTTCTTGCTGCTTAGCGCCAGCGCGATGCAGTCGCCCGTGCAGGACGCGGGAGGCGTTTCCATCGTCACGACGTCATAATCGTTCGTGAAGCTGATCCGCGCCAGGTCGCCGATCGACGCCTTGCCGCGCAGCGTTTGCAGCGGTGTCAGACGGATAGCGCGGCGGGTGCGGGGCGCGTAGAAAAAGATGCCGGCATCGGTGGTCAGGAACTTTTGGCCGCGCTGGTCGATGCTGGTCGCCTCCACCAGCACCTGATTGTGATTCGCGCCACGTATCACGTAGGTGCCAGGCTCCTGCTCCTGGCCGCCCTGCACCGGCACAATGCGCACCGCCGCCTCGAAACTGTCGAACGGCATGCGGTAGCGGTCCACCTGCCGCAGAATCTCCTGCGCCGACGGCGCGGCCATCGCCGGACCGGCGACCAGGATGGCGCAGCTCACAAGCCAGCGGATACGGTCAAATTGAAATGGCATGGAGCTGGCTCACTGTATGGAAAGGGATGACATGATCGGCATGCGACCGATGCGACGGCTGATCACCCATGCAGCCAGCATCGCCACCAGCGGCAAGGCGCAGATAATGGCGGCGCTGTACGACGGCACCCACAGCATTTGCAGCAGCACGCCGGCGTTGCGGCCGGGCGGCGGCGCAAGTTCGATATGTGCGGCGTTGATCAACAGGATGGCGCCAAACGCCAGCAGCGCGCCGGCGCACGCGCCAAACACGCCTTGCAACATGCCCTCCATGACGAACAAACGCCGCACCTGCGCGTGGCCTATGCCCATCGCGCGCATGGTGCCGATCTCCCTGCCCCGCTCATAGATGGTGGTCAGCGTCATCGCCGCCACACCGAGGAAGACGATGATGCAGATCACAACGCCAAACACCAGGAACTGATTGCGGTACAAGGCCAGTACCTGCGAATACAATGGCGCCAGCGCCTGCCAGGTGCGCAGCTCGACATGCGCACCGTCCATGGCCGCACGCAAACGCGCCGATACCGCGTCTGCCTGCGCAGTGTCCTGGTACAGCACGGCGACACTGGATACCTTGGTCGTGCGCAGCAGCTCTTGCGCCGTTTCGAGCGGCATTTGCAGCAGGTACAAATCGGTCTGCGGAACGCCGGTCGCCACCAGACCCGCCACTTCCAGATCCATCGCGTTGACGCTGCCACTGACGGTGGTGGTCATCAGCGTGATCGAATTGCCGGGCTTGACCGACAGGCGCCGCGCCATCTCCTTGCCGATCAGGACTTGATATCGCCCTGCCGGCTTGGCGTTCAGCGGGACGCCGGCAGATAATGCCTGGAAGGCGCCGAACGCCTGGCGCTCGCGGTCCGGCATCACGCCGCTGCCCTCGAAATTGAGCGTGCGTGCGCCGTTCGAAACCAGACCGGCGAACAACAAGCGCGGAACGACGCGACGCACCTGCGGCTCCTGCGCCAACAGCGTTTCAAGCTGCGCCAGCGCCGGCCGATCCAAGCCATATTGCAGCTGCTGTTCGGCGTAGCCGTCAAACTGCCCGGCGCCCGCCAGCTGCGCGTGTCCCAATCCGCTGCGGATCGTGCTCTCGCGCAGGCCATCCAGCGAAGCGGCGATGTATGCCACAAACAGCAGCAGCGCCAGCGTGCCCACGCCTATGGTGCCGCCCAGCAGAAGGGAGCGCCGTCCATTGCGGCGTACGTTGCGCAGCGCGAGCGTCAGCCATTGCATCATGCGACCTGCCTGCCATCCGCCAGCCGCACCACGCTGTGCGCCATGTCCATCACCCGCTGGTCGTGGGTGGCGATAACGAACGTGGTGCCGACCTGGCGATTCAAACTACCGATCAGTTCCAGCAACTGCTGCGCGGTCTTGCCGTCCAGGTTACCGGTCGGCTCGTCGGCGATCACCAGGCTGGGACGATTGACCAGCGCCCGCGCGATGGCGACCCGCTGCTGCTGCCCGCCCGACAGTTCGGACGGTTCGTGCTTGAGGCGATGATCCATGCCGACCATCTGCAGCGCTTCGATGGCGCGGCGGCTACGTTCAGCCGGTGACAGCTTCTGCGGCGCCAGCGCCAGCTCCACGTTCTCCTGCGCCGTCAGCGTGCCGACCAGATTGAATTGCTGGAAAACGAAACCGAGCTTGCGGTTGCGGTACTGGTCCAGCTTCGGTTCCGCGATCTGGTCCAGCCGTTCGCCATCGACGCTGATGCTGCCGCTGTCCGGCCGGTCGAAACGCGCCAGCATGCCGAGCAAGGTACTCTTGCCGCTGCCCGACGGCCCGGCGATGGCCGTCACGCTGGGTTGATCGATGCGAAACGATACCCGGTCCAGCGCCACGATGCGCTCATCGCCGCGCAGATAGTGTTTCGATACCGCGTCTACTTCCAGAATCGCCGCCATCAGTAAACCATGTCGATATCGAACACCGCTTTGCCAGCCTTGACTTCCACCGCCGCATCCTCGAAGGATGGCGGCCCGTACTTGCCCTTGGCGTTGCGCGAGAATGCATAGCCCTCCAGCGGCATGCCGTTGGCCGAGCGGTCGAATTCACCGTTGCCGTTCTCGTCGTGGAACAACATGGCCGCGTACGTGCCGGGCTTGACGCCTTCGAACTTCAAGCTGACGACCGGCGACGCCGCCACCGTCTGCATATACGGGCAGCGCTTGAGAAAGGTCGCCTTGTCACACAGAGCCGCCATGACCATGCCTTTGCTGCCGGCGACACCGGTCAACTTGATGGTGACACTGGCGCCAGCCGCCAGCGACGGCGTTTGCACCGAAGCCGCTTGCGGCGCCCGCGACAACAGCAAAGCCAGCACCACGCCCACACACGCGACAATGCTCATGGTGGCGATTAGCGGAAGGCGGCGCAATTTGCTGCGCGTGTCTTCGTCCCGCTGCAGGTTTGATCGATTTTGTTCGTTCATGTCAGGTCTCATTTTTCAGGAGCGCGGCATCCATGTAAAACGCCGCGCCGACAGCGCCAGGCAGGCTATCAGCATCACCGACAGCAAGGCCACACTGTAGATATCCGTGCTCCACTCCATGCCGCCGGTCAGGCCGCGTCGTATGCTCGACATCATCGCGTTGAGCGGCAAACAATCCAACACCTCGCGGGCCAGCTTGGGCAGACCGCCCAGCGGGACCATGAGATTACCCGAAAACAGCAGCGGGAAATACAGCAGATTGCAGAACATGGTGGCGGCGGCCACGCTGTTGGTCATGGCTGCAATCAGCAATCCCAACGCCAGGAAAGCGCCCGCGCCCAAGGCCAGCATGGCGATGGCGGCGGCTACCTGCATGCCGTCGGCGCTGATGCGTACACCGTAGATCGCCCAGGCGGCGACGAACATCGCCAGGCTGGCCGCCAGCACGATCAACAGCCGCGACACGCACCATGCGGCCACCACGACGCCGGTCGGCATCGGGAACAGCTGGTACATGCGGAACATGCCGCCCTCGCGCGCGGCCACCAGCGGGCCTGCAAATCCCATCAAACTGGTGGACAGTATCACCATGCCGGCCAGGCCGGTGACGAGGAACAGGCGGTAGTCCAGCGTTTGCTCGGCGGCGGGCGGCGGCGGTGGCAGGGCCACACGCGGCGGCGCATTCAGGCCGTTCAGGTTGTAGGCGTCGCTGTAGCCGCGCAGCAGGCCATAGGCGGCATCGAATGCGGCGCCCGCGCCATGGCCGCTGCGCAGCGCCATGTCCGTGGTGCGGCCGGCGGCGACGTTGGCGGCGAAACCGGCCGGTATCGTCAGCACGAAGTCGGCCTGCGCCGCCGCGCCGTCGGCGGGTGTCGTCACGGGAGCGAAATCCACGCTGTGCTGCTGGCGCAGGCCAGACTGCAACTGCCGCAAGTAGGCGCCGCTCTCGGTGCTGCGATCGAGATCGACGATCGCCAGCGACACGGGGCCAAGCTTGACGTCCTGGCCGAACAAGGCCATCTGCATGACCAGCATCAGCAGGGGGAAGGCAAAGGTCCAGAACAGCGCCAGCTTCCCGCGCAAGAACATGGCCAGATCGGCTTTGACCAGATGCAGAAGTATTTTCATGATGACTGCCCCGTTGTGGGCACGATTTGGGTGACGTCGGCGAGGAAGTCCTCGACCGACACGGGCTCCAGGCTGAACGCGCCGATGCGCTGCTGTTCGATAAACTGGCGGAAGGCCTGGTCGAAACCGGCGCCGCCGAACAGTTCCCAGGCGCCGTCGCGTTCACGCGGCGCTTGCACCAGTGCTGGCAGCGCGCGCAGGGCCTGCAACCCCGCCTCCGACAGTTGTTGACGCAGTACGCCTTTGAATTGACCGACTCGTTTTTCCATCAGCGATGCCAGCGTTCCCTCGGCGACGATGCGGCCATCGTCGAGGCAGCAGATGCGGTCCATGCCCAGCAAATCGGACGGCGCGTGCGAGATCACCAGCAGCGTCACCGGCAAGGCGGCCAGCAGCTCGCGCAGCGCGCGGGCGAACCATTCGTCCAGTCCCAGCGACGGTTCGTCGAGGATGGCCAGCTCCGGCACATGGGCCAACGCCATCCACAGCATCACGCGCTGTTTCTGGCCGCGCGACAGCTGCTGCCAGTATCGGTCGCGCAGTTCGTCCAGTCCCAGTGCGCGGGTGACTGCGGCGTCGGTGCGGTGATACATGGCCTGGTGCAGCGCCATCATCTCGCGCACCTTGGTCTGGCCCGGCAAGTCGTAGCCTTGCAACAGGCCGCCGATGCGCTGGCGTGTGGCCGCATCGCGTGGATCGCCCAGGTGCAGCGCGACGGTGCCGCGGTCGGGCTGTCGCAATCCCAGCAGCGTTTCCATCAGCATCGATTTGCCGCTGCCGTTACGGCCGATGAAGGCCACGCGTTCGCCGCGCCGCACCGTCAGCGCACCAGGACGCAGCGTGAAGGAGGACGACAGCCGCAGCTCCACGCCGCTCAGTTCCAGCAGCGCCGGTGCGGGCGCCGATGGTGGCGCGTTCAACGGCTGCGCCGCAGCGGGAACAACAACCTCCTCCACCGGCATCTCGACGCCATATTCCAGCAAGACCTGGCGCGCGTGTTCGCGGTAGACCGGGTCCAACATCGCCTGTCGCAGTTTGCTCACACCCAGGTCGCGGTCACCGCCGTATGCGGGCGGCGCGTGCAGCAGCAACGATGCGTGCTGCACCAGCAGATCGGGATCGTTCGGTATCAGCTGCACGGCCTTATTGAAGGCGTTGATCGCCTGCTGGCCGGCGCTGGCGACTTTGATGATGTTGGGCCGGGCCAGCAAAATCATCAGGATCGCGTGCGTGCCGCGCCATAGCCACAGGCGTCCTTGCGGCAGGCATTCCCCGGCCTTGAGCAGCATGTCCAGCTGCGCCAGTTCGTCGGCTGTCGGCGCGGTCGCGAAATTGACCTGCAATAGCGCGCGGTTGATGCGCGCGCCGAGCAGGCTGTCGAGCAGCGCAGGTTCAGCATAGATTTCGTCCGCCTCCAGGGCGGTGATGGCCTCGTCCAGGTCCGCCGGATGCTTGTTGATCCATGCGGTGAACACGGCCTGGCGCGCGCGTTCGATCAGCGCGGCCTGCTCGGCACTTGGTCCGCCGTTGCGGGCGACAGCGGGAAAACTCTGCCCGCTCGCCTCTTCCACCAGACGCACAACCTGGGCTTCCGAGCCGGCCCGCGCCACGGCGGCGAACAGGCGCGTGATGCGTCCCGCCCCGCCCAGCGAGTAAATCGCTTCCAGCAAATCGGCGCCGACGCGGCAGGCGGACTTGTACACCGCCAGATCGCTATCCACGCTTTCGCCGAACATGCTGTCGGCGCTGCGGCTCAACAGCGTGCGCATCGGCGGCAGCAGATCCATGTCCGCCGCCGGCAGCGTGGCGCCCGCGTGACGGCTGGCGAAGAAATGCGCCAGCCCCTCGTCCAGCAGACGCACGCCGCAGGTCAGGAAGCAGTGCGCCACCTCGTGAAACTGCACCGAGCGCAGATCGTCGGGATAGCCGGGCGACAGCGTGGACAGGCGCAGCACGGCCAGTCCGGGGAAGCTCTCCATCGTCAGGTGCAGGTCTCTGCTCTCGGCGCGGCATTGCAGCAGGATGCACGGCGCCGGCAACTCCAGGAAGCTGGCGCAGCAAGCGATCGCCTCTTCAAAATGGGCCTGCAAGGCTGGCGGCAGCGGCTCGGCGCCAAGCGCGAACAGCGATCCGCTCGGGTGCCAGGCCTGCTTGCCCACCACCATATCGAGCAGCAGCGGATAGGCATGGAAGCGTCCACGCAGCGCGAACAGCTGGTCCAGCTCCGCCAGTGCGGCAGCGCGCTCGCCCGCCGCCGCGTGGCGCAGCAGCGCGAACGCGCCCTGCCGCAGGCTGGCTCCAGCCGCAGGTACTGCATCGCCCAGCACACGGATGGCGTTGTCGTTCATGGCTTGGCGCTCTCCTGCTGTGCCTCGCGTCCCAGCAACATGACCGACACCACGGTCTCGGTCACGCCGTCGATATCGAGCAGCGCCGCCAGTTCGTCGTCATAGTAAGCGCCGTAGACCAGCGATCCCATGCCCAGTCCCTGCGCCGCCAGGCACAGGTTCTGCGACGCGTGGCCGGCTTCGAGCAGCGCCATGCGATAGCCACGGGCGCCGTATTTGGCGGTGGCGCGCTGCGGCACGCTGGTCATCACGCACACCAGCGGCGCCTTGATCGACTGCTCGCCGCCGCGTACTTCGGCGCTGCCGAAGGCGTCGCCATCCTGTGGCTTCAACACCCGCAGGCAGTGCTCGCGCGCGTCGTAGTGGGCGATGCATGGTTCGACACCGACAACCTGGTTCAGGAAGAAGTAAAACTCGGTCGGATACAGGCCGCCCGGCGATGGATAGGCGCGGAACGCCAGCTTGACGTGCGGTGCGGCGTCGCTGCTGCGATAGCGGTTCACACGCACCGCGTGGTGCAGCAGGCTCGAAACCTCGCGCAGGCTGAGTTCCGGCGCGAAGCCGCGCGCGCTGGTGCGCCCCGCCATCGCCGCCGCCAGTTCGCCCAGCGCCAGGTCAGGCTCCGGCAGGTCTATCTTCGGACAGGAGGCGAACACATTGTAGCCGGCCGCGCCGCGCGCGATGAAGGCAGGATGCCGCAGGTAGCGGACGATGTTCTTGACCTGGCCCGCCAGCGTGGCGCGATGGAACTTGGTCTGCTCGTGCAGGATCTCGGCCGGGTCGTCGATGTCGAAATCGCCCGCCATGGCCTGCGGCGGCAGCAGTTCTTGCAAACTATGGTTCATGTGAGGTCCGCATCATGGGAAAGGGTGAGGATAGTCATTCGGCGGCGGCACCTCGGCCAGCCCCCAGTGGCGGGCGATCTGGCGCAGGCGGCGCTCGTCGCGGCTCAACATGCCGTCGCCGAACAGCAGCGGATGCAGGCCGGGGATCAGCGAGCGCACCACGCAGAAGCCCAGGCTGGCGATATCCTCCGACGTCACATCCACCGCCAGCGCCGGCAAGCCCATCGCGCGCAGGCGCGCCAGCAAATCGTCCAGCGTGGCCAGTTGATGCAGGGAGGCGTCGCCGCTGTCGATGGTCGCCGCGTTCGTGAACAGGAAATCCATCGCCTGCTGGCGCGACGGCTCCAGGAAATAGGCGAAATGGTCGCCCGGATTGCGGATCGCCGCGCGCTCCGGCAGCGGCGTGCCGGCGCCGAGGATGGAACTCGCCCAGCAATAACCGTGCAGCGCTTCGATCACCGCCTTGTTGATCGCCTGGCCGACGCCCAACTGCGCGCTGGCGCCCAGCGACATGGTGCCGTCGTTGCGGCTGCGCGCCAGGCACAGCACCACCGGCAGGCCGACATCGGTGGTGATGTCCCACAGCCGCACGTCCAGCGACGGATGGTCCAGCGCGCGCCGCACGCCGGGCAGCAGCGCCGCCCGCGCTTCAGGGCCCACTTCCAGCCGGCGCGGCGCGTAGCGCATCTGCCACATCGCCGCAAAGGCGTCGCGTTCGATCACTTCGCATAAGCCGCTCAGGATGGCGCGCTGTTCGTCCATGCCGCACGCCAGGCCGGTCGATGACGATTGAAAGACGATCTCGCACTGGTTCTTCACCTGCATGCCGAGGTAGACCATCTGCGCCGGCACATAGCACTCGCGCTGCGGGTCGCACAGGTCGGTCGCGGCAGCCCAGGCGCGGGTGACGTCCGCATCGGGGGCGGAGAATTCAAAGCCCTCAGCCGCGTACTGCTCCGGCGAGAACAACACAAACTGTTCCAGACCCACGGCCGCCGCGCCCAATTGGGCCTGGCTGGCGTAGTGCAGCTGGTCGTCGAAATGCACGGCGGCCGAGTAGCGCTCGATCGCCTCGCCGAACGCCGCCCACAGGGCCGAGGTGCGGTCGAACGCGGCGCCGGAACCGGCCAGGCTGGCGCGGTCGCTGGTCGGGTTGTTAGGTTTGGCGCGCGACGGATCGATCATCATCGCCTTGACGTCGACCATCAGCGCGTTGAAGACGAAGAGGCCGCGCGCATCGGGATGCTCGGTCTCTTCCAGCAAGGTGGTGATGATGCCGTGGCGGCGGTGCACCAGGGCTTCGTGGATCAGCGCCAGGCGCGCAGCGTCGGAAAGTCGTTCCATGGCTTAGGCCCGGCGACGCAGCAGCGATTGCTGGAACACGGTACCGACCGGCCGCGCCGTGCTGGCGTTGCCACAACACGCGCAACGCGGCAGGCGCAGGATGCGGCTGCGATGGGTCTCGCCGCTCAGGCTATCGATCTCGCTGAACACGCTGTGGTGCAGGTCGTCCAAGGTGCCGCTCAGGTATTGCAGCACCAGGCGCGAGGCCTCGGCCACGCCGAACTGGATCGCCAGCTTGCTCGGCAGCGCGTGGTACAGGATGTTCTCCGGCTTGCTGCGCACGTCGAATTCGGCGACGAACTTGCGCGTGCTGCGCACCCGGTGAAAATAGCATTCGTAGCAGGCGGTCGCCTTGGGCATCACCAGCGGGCCGCATTGCACCGTGCTCCAGTCGATGCCCAGGTACAGGCTGGCCATGCCGCGTTCGACCGCCTTGGCGTTCATCGCGCGGAAGGACGCGAAGTCCTCGAAATCGGAGCACACCAGCAGCAGCGCGCGTTGCTCGCCGATGGCGTCGGCCGGCGGCAATTCGCCATCGCGGCCGATGCGCCGCAGCGGCACGTTCATCTGGGTCAGCGCCTCGGCCAGCGCGTCGGCGCAGGCGCCCTCGCCGGCCAGCACCAGCAGCCAGTTGGCGCGGTCGTAGGCGGCCAATTGGTCGCGCGGGATCAGCGCATCGAGTTCGCGCCGGTGCTGCAGATGCTGATGGGTGGCGTCGCCGCCGACGCGGGCGTCGTCGCGCACCAGCACACGGGCGTTGACCAGCGCCGTTACCGCCGCCTCGACCGCCTCGGGCGGGAAGCTGTCGGCCATCGCCTCGGTCAGCGCGGCCAGTCGCACGCCTTGCCCGGCCTGGTCCAGGATGCTCTTGAGCATACCGACCTTGTCCTCGACCGTGAACCGGCGGCCGACCACGGACATGGCTATCTTGTCCTCGCCCAGCGTGGTGATTTCCGCCAGCGGCGATACGTAAAGTGACTCATTCATTGTGAAGACCTATCGTCAGAACATTCATCCAACCTCCGGAAAGGCGGGACGGCGGAGCAATACGCACCGCCATCCCGCCCACCAGCTGGCAATTAGCAGCAGCAGGAGCAGGAGCAGGTGCAGCAAGAGACGCTGACGTCAGCCAGGGCGCCGCTCATGTCGTCGTGCAGATATTCCGATTCGGTCGAATCGGTAATCGAGATGAAGGTCGTGTCGATCAGGATTTCCATTTCTTTTTCCTATTATGAAGTGAATGAAAGGCGGCCCCCTCATGCGTTTTGCGCATAAGGAGTCGCCGAAATCGAGATTAGCACGCGACGATTGCCGCACAGAAAGGAATGACTTTAAATACAACAGTACTAGAACATTAACTCTAATTCAGGCAAATTCATTTGACATAAGCCCGCATCAGGCGCGTGCCGCCGCCCAGCCGCAGGCCGTCGTTGCGGCTTGCAAGATAGCGCTGGCGCAGCTGGTCGGCGCCGTGGTCGGAGACGTCGCCGAAGCCGAGCGCCCGCAATTCGCAGGCCAGCACCTCGGGCGCGAAGTAGGAAATCCACGGTTCGCCCTCGGCCTCGTACTTCTTGGCGAAGTAGGCCATGCCCATGCGCTCCATGGGGTTGAGCAGCTCCGGCACCACGCCGTAGTCGAACACGATGCCGCTGCCGGGCGCCAGGCCGGCGACGAAGGCCAGCGTGTCGAACACGGCGTCGCTGCTCAGGTACAGGGTCACGCCCAACCAGGAAAAGAACACCGGCTGGTCCAGGCGGCAGCCGGCGGCGGTCAACGCTTCGGCCAGGTCGTCGCGCTCGAAATCGACCGGCACGTAGCTCATCGATGCCGGCGCGGCGACGCCGGCCCGCTCCAGCAAGCCGCGCTTCCAGCGCTGGGTGGCGGGATGGTCGACCTCGAACACGCGCAGCTCGGCCAGCCGATTGCGGTAGGCGTAGGTATCGAGGCCGGCGCCCAGCAACACGTACTGGCGCACGCCATCGCGCAGCGCCTGCGCCAGCTCGTCCTCGGCGAAGCGGCTGCGTACCGCCATCGCGGCGCGCAGCACGCGCACCACGCCGGTGTCGAATTTTTCCGGAGCGGCGCGCACCGTCGCCTCGTGCTCGGGGCCGAGGACGGACAAGGCCAGCGGATCGTCGAACACCAGCGGCGTATCGATCAACTGGTGCGCGGCGCGCAGCATGGCTACCATCAGCGCACTGCGGCTGGCCACGCCCTGCTGCAACAAACCCTTGTCGCTGCTTGCCTGCTTCATTTAAAGCTACCCGGCAGCAGGATGTTTTTATCGACCTTGGTGACGTCGCGCAGGCCGCAGAAGGCCATCGTCAAATCCAGCTCGTTGCGGATGATGTCCAGGCATTTGCTGACGCCCTGCTCGCCCATCGCGCCCAGGCCATACAGGAAGGGGCGGCCGATGTAGACGCCTTTGGCGCCCAGCGCCAGCGCCTTGATCACGTCCTGGCCGGAGCGCACGCCGCCGTCCATGTGGATTTCGATCTGCCCGCCGACCGCGTCGACAATGGCCGGCAGCGCGCCGATCGACGACTGCGCGCCGTCCAGTTGGCGGCCGCCGTGGTTGGAGACGATCAGCGCGTCGGCGCCGCTTTCCACCGCCAGCCGCGCGTCTTCCGCGTCCATGATGCCCTTGATAATCAGCTTGCCGCCCCAGCGCTGCTTGATCCACTCGACGTCTTTCCACGACAGGCTCAGGTCGAACTGCTGGCTGGTCCACGCCGACAGCGACGACATGTCCGACACCGACGAGGCATGGCCGACGATGTTGCCGAAGCTGCGGCGCTGGGTACCCAGCATGCCCAGCACCCAGCGCGGCTTGCTCGCCATGTTGACGATGTTGGCGATGGTGAGCTTGGGCGGCGCCGACAGGCCGTTGCGCAAGTCCTTGTGGCGCTGGCCCAGCACCTGCAAGTCCAAGGTCAGCACCAGCGCCGAGCAGCGCGCGGCCTTGGCGCGGTCGATCAGGCGATTGATGAATTCGCGGTCCTTCATCACGTACAGCTGGAACCAGAAAGGCTTGCTGGTGTTGGCGGCGATGTCTTCGATCGAGCAGATGCTCATGGTCGACAGGGTGAACGGCACGCCGAATTTTTCCGCCGCCCTGGCGGCGAGGATCTCGCCGTCGGCATGCTGCATGCCGGTCAGGCCGGTCGGCGCCAGCGCCACCGGCATCGCCACCTCTTGCCCGACCATGGTGCTTTTCAGCGTGCGGTTTTCCAGGTTGACGGCCACGCGCTGGCGGAATTTGATGGACTGGAAATCGTCGACGTTGGCGCGATAGGTCGATTCGGTCCACGAGCCGGCATCAGCATAATCGTAGAACATGCGCGGCACGCGCTTCTGGGCCAAGACACGCAGGTCTTCGACGGTAGTGATGATGGTCATGCACGCTCCTCCGGGACTATGATCGGACAATCATCGCACGGGGTCCATGTATCATGGAAGTACTATCAAATAAGGAATGATTTTTTGAAATCCAAAACCAACGTCCTCATCACGCTGGCCGCCGCCGCTTTGCTCGGCGTGTTCGGCTACCGCAGCCTTGCCCGGCAGGTGCAGCCGGTGGCCGTCAGCGCCGCGACCTGCACGCCGGACCACATCCGCGGCGTCGGCGACGCGATGCAGCGGTCCATCCTCTCGGCCCAATGCGATAAAGCCTCGCGCAAATAGAAAAAAGGCCTGAAGATCACTCTTCAGGCCTTTCGTCTTACGAATTTTGGTGCGGCTGGCAGGAATTGAACCCACGACCCCTTGGTTCGTAGCCAAGTACTCTATCCAGCTGAGCTACAGCCGCGAAAGACAACATTATAGCAGGGGAAACTCAAATCAAGAAGAGCCGCGGCAACTTTTTTACGGCGCGCTTTTCAGTGGCGCACGCGGGCATATTTTTCCTCGTATTCCCGGCAGCGGATTTCGTAGCTGCCATATTCCACCGCCATCAATACCGCCGTTTCGCGGTCGGCAAAGCCGAGGATTTGCGGCCGCTTCAACGGCGTGGCGTCGTCGGCATGTTTCAGCACGCGGTATTCGGGTAGCCACTGCCCTTCCTTGTTGTAGGCGGAAGCTTCGATCTGGCTTTCCATGAAGGTGAAGCTGGTGGCGTGTGAGGTGGTCATTGTATTCTCCTGGCTGTTTGAGACAGGATAGCGACAATTGCTGAGTTGCATCGTGCGCTGGCGTACACAGACGGTGGCGCAAGGCAGGCGTAAAGAAAAAAGGCCTGAAGATCACTCTTCAGGCCTTTCCACTTACGAATTTTGGTGCGGCTGGCAGGAATTGAACCCACGACCCCTTGGTTCGTAGCCAAGTACTCTATCCAGCTGAGCTAC
>NZ_JBWKQE010000017.1:0-86977 GCF_059418605.1 Duganella sp. GW821-FHT07G03 | reverse complement strand
TTGGTGCGGCTGGCAGGAATTGAACCCACGACCCCTTGGTTCGTAGCCAAGTACTCTATCCAGCTGAGCTACAGCCGCTTAAACTACATTATAAAGCATTAATTTCGTTTTGCAAAGTTTGATATTTTCTATCGTTTAGTTGGCCAAGCGCACGAAACACCGAATCAACCACCTTGCAAACTGCTTTACTGCATCTCTTTCAACCGGCATGCCGTTCGAAAGAAGCAGCATTATAGGGACACTCCCCCGGCTTGTCCAGCACTCAATGTCAGGTGCCGAATTCGGCCGCCGCCTTGGCCGACCACATCGCTTCATTGTAGGACGCATACGGCACGCCGTAGCAATCGACATGGCCGCCCTCGCCGACAAACTTGATCCACCAGCCAGCAGCGTCGGTGACGATGGCGATATCGCCCTGCCGGCACTGGTCCGCTATCTGCTCGTTTTGCTCCAACACAACAATGTTGATCTTTCGGTGCTTCACCACAGTCGCCATAGCGCCTCCAAAATGCGGCACTGCGCCGCTTCAACTACCAGTGTATATGCAGCGCGCCCGAATGCGGAAAAAAAACCTGGTCATTCCACCCACAAACCCAGGTTTTTCAAGGCTTGCGGGTGGCTTCATTCATGCCAGTGATCTCGCTCATCATCAGAAAAAATTTGCATTCGTTTGCGCGTTGCAGCATCATTCACCTGTCTCCTCTATTCTCCTCCAAGGAAATAGATTTAGCCCGCTCCTGTAGCGGGCTTTTTTTTTAGTGTACGATGCGGTCAGCTTTGCCTTCCAAGACAAATACAGACAGGTTGCCCCAGCATGACACCACCCACCGCCGTCGCGCCGCCCTCCCCTGACTGGTCGCGCACCGCCCTCGGCGAGCCGGCCGGCTGGCCGCTGCCGCTGCGGCTGACGGTGGACATCCTGCTCAACTCCCCCACCGCCATGCTGCTGATGTGGGGCCCCGAACAAATCATGGTCTACAACGACGCCTACGCGGCGCTGATCGGCTTGTCGAGCCTGCGCGCGCCCGGCGGCGCCGTGCCGTCGATCCAGCCGGCCGCGTGGAGCTGGAACAGCGCCGCGGTGCGCCAGGCCTGGGCCGGCGACAGCGCCAGCTATCGCGGCGTCAATCTGCCGGCATGGCGCAACAACGGCGTCGCCCAGCTGCCTTTGGACCTGTACTACACGCCGGTGCGCACCGACGCCGGCCAGGTCGGCGGCGTGCTGTGCGCGCTGGCGCCGGCCCAGGCCGCACCGCCGGCCGAGGCCGCGCGCCCGCTGCACATGCTGGTGGTCGAGGACAATGCCGACGCCCGCTACCTGGTGTGCGAAACGCTGCGCGCACTGGGCCACGAAGTGCACGCCGCCGCCACCGGCGAAGACGCCTTGCCCGAACTGGCGCGCCAGTCGTTCGACGTCCTGTTCACCGACGTCAGCCTGCCCGGCATGTCCGGCGTCGAGCTGGCGCGCCAGGCGCTCAAGCAGGCGCCCACGCTGCAACTGCTGTTCGCCTCCGGCTACGGCGACGAACTGACCCGCCACCTGGAATTCCCCGCGCAGTCCTTGCAAAAGCCCTACGACATCGAACAGCTGCAAGCGGCGCTGGACCAGATCGCCCAGCGCATGGCCGCCCGCCCGGCCTGAACCGCCGCCAACCGTGCGGAGCCACGGTGGCGGATGGAGCTACAATGAAGTCACCGTAAACGTCGAGCGTTAGCCTGGCGAGCCAACGGTCGCCGTCCGGCGGCTGCAGGCATCGCGGCAGCCCGAAGCCCCACATGATTCTTCCTCACGAGCCCACCGACGCCGTAACGCCCGAGCCCCCGACGGACGACGCCGCGCTCCCTGCATCATCCAACGCCCAGCAGGATTTGCTGAGCGCGCGGGAAGCGCTGCGCCAGAGCCAGCTGGAGCTGCGCGCGCTGGCCAACTCCATGCCGCAACTGGCCTGGATCGCCGAGCAGGACGGCACCATGATCTGGTACAACCAGCCGTGGTACGCCTACACCGGCACCACCCCCGAACAGATGAGCGGCGACGGCTGGCGCCAGGTCTACGCGCCCGACTGTGTCGCGCCGATGCTGGAGCGCTGGGAGCACTCGCGCGCCACCGGCCTGCCGTATGAACTGGAAGTGCCGATCCGCAGCGCCAACGGCGAGTTCCGCTGGTTCCTGACGCGCGCCAACCCGGTGCACGACGCCGCCGGCCGCGTGCTGCGCTGGTTCGGCACCAGCACCGATGTCGACCAGGTCAAGCGGGTGCAGGAAGCGCTGCGCGACGAGACCGCCGTGCTGGAGCTGGTCAACCGCACCGGCAACGCGCTGGCCTCGACCCGCGACCTGCATCCGCTGCTGCAGGAAGTGACCGACGCCGCCACCAGCATCAGCGGCGCCCGCTTCGGCGCCTTCTTCTACCGCGGCGCCGACGGCCACGGCCGCGCGCGCGAACTGCACATGGTGTCGAGCGGCGCGCCGGCCGGCTGCGCCGACTTCGGCCGCCCCGGCGACGGCGCCCTGTCGAGCGCCGAGCTGTGCACGCACGGCACGGTGCGCAGCAACGACTGGCCGGCCGACGCCCGCTACGGCCGCGACGCGCCCTGCCACCGGCTGCCGCCCGGCCAGGCGCCGGTGCGCAGCTACCTGGCGGTGCCGGTGGCGCTGCGCTCGGGCGTGGTGATCGGCTGCCTGTTCTTCGGCCACCCGGAACCGTTCATGTTCAGCGAGCGCACCGAGCGCATCATCGGCGGCATCGCCGCCCAGGCCGCCGTCGCGATCGACAACGCGCGCCTGTACGAAGCCTCGCAGCAGGCCGCCGAGGAACGCAAAATCCTGCTCGACAGCGAACGCCGGGCGCGCGCCGACGTCGAGCGCACCAGCCAGATGAAGGATGAATTCCTGGCCACGCTGTCGCACGAGCTGCGCACGCCGCTGACGGCCATCCTCGGCTGGGCCCAGGTGCTGCGGCGCGGCAGCCGCGACCAGGCCGACCTGCACCGCGGCCTGCAAACCATCGAACGCAACGCCCGCATCCAGGCCCAGCTGATCGAAGACTTGCTCGACATGAGCAGCATCGCCTCCGGCAAGGTGCGGCTGGAGATGCTGACGCTGGCGCCGGCCGCCATCGTCGCCGCCGCCATCGACAGCGTGCGCCCGGCCGCCGAGGCCAAGCAGATCCGCATCGAGCAGGACTTCGAAGCGGCGCCCGGCATGGTGGCCGGCGACGCCAACCGTTTGCAGCAAATCATCTGGAACCTGCTGACCAACGCCCTCAAGTTCACGCCGGCCGGCGGCCGCATCCAGGTGGCCATCGAGCGCGAGGGCGACCAGATCGCCGTCAGCGTGCGCGACAACGGCGTCGGCATCACCCCCGCTTTCATCGGCCACGTGTTCGAGCGCTTCCGCCAGGCCGACGCCACCACCACCCGCAAGCACGGCGGGCTGGGGCTGGGATTGGCGATCGTCAAGCACCTGGTCGAGCAGCACGGCGGCACGGTCAGCGCCGCCAGCGACGGCGAAGGCCGCGGCGCCTGCTTCACCGTGCGCCTGCCGCGCCGCCACGGCGGCCACGCGCCGCTGGCCGCCGGCGGCTGGGGCGCGCCCCGGCGCGGCGCCGCGCACGACCTGTCCGGCCTGCAGGTGCTGGTGGTCGACGACGAGGACGACGCCCGCGAACTGATCAAGCGCATCCTCAACGATTGCAACGCCGACGTGCTGACCGCCGCCACCGCCGGCGAGGCGCTGATGCTGCTGCAACACGCGCGGCCGGACCTGATGCTCAGCGACCTCGGCATGCCGGAGGTGGACGGCTACGGCCTGCTGGACCGGATCCGGGCGCTGGGACCGGCGCGCGGCGGCGACTTGCCGGCCATCGCGCTGACCGCCTTCGCCCGGTCCGAGGACCGCATCCGGGCGCTGTCGAGCGGCTTCCTGGCGCATATCTCCAAGCCGGTCGAGCCCAACGAACTGATCGCCAAGGTGGCGGCGATGGGGGCGGCCCACCGCCACGCCTGAGCGGTGATGCCGACAATCCAACAACCGTGGCAATTATTTCCACATAGAAATTAACAACCTCTTACTTGTAGACGAGGCAATGTCCTACAAGCAATCTGAAGTTCAGTTGATAAACTACAAAAATCCTAAAAAGCAGGTACAATTAATTGCCGTGCGGAAATACAATGCACAGGTGTGCGCCGCAGCACAGACGCATGCGCTAAGATCGTGGGACTATAATTTTTCCGGCCAGAATGGCCAACTTGAGACAGACAGAGACCATTATGCCGAGCCGAGACGAAATCCTGAACGCCAAGATCCTGGTGGTGGATGACAGCGCCGACAACGTCGAATTGATGTTGGAGATCCTGCGCGAAGCCGGCTATACCGACGTCGCCTCCACCATGCTGCCGGAGCAGGTCTGCCCGCTGCACCGCCAGCACTGCTACGACCTGATCCTGCTGGACCTGCAGATGCCGGGCCTGAACGGCTTCCAGGTCATGAAGGGCCTGAAGGAAATCGAGCAAGGCGGCTATCTGCCGGTGCTGGCGCTGACCGCCCAGCCGAGCTTCAAGATCGCCGCGCTGGAAGCGGGCGCGCGCGACTTCATCAGCAAACCGTTCGACCTGCTGGAAGTGCACAAGCGCATCCACAACATGCTGGAAGTGCGCCTGCTGTACAAGGAGCTGGCCCAGTACAGCCGCCAGCAGCAGGAACTGGCGCTGCACGATCCCTTGACCGGCCTGCCCAACCGCCGCCTGCTGGAAGACCGCATCGCCACCGTGCTGCAACACGCCACCCGCCAGCAGACCAAGGCAGCCGTGATGTACCTGGACCTGGACGGCTTCAAGGCCATCAACGACACCCACGGCCACGCGGCCGGCGACGAGATCCTCAAGATGGTGGCGCAGCGGCTGGTCGGCTGCGCCCGCAAGGAAGACACCGTGGCCCGCGTCGGCGGCGACGAGTTCGTCATCGTCATGGGCAATATCGCCCATCTGGGCGATACCCAGGAGCCGGCCAGCAAACTGATCGAGGCGGTCTCCGAGCCCTACCTGATCAACGGCCTGACCCTGCAGCTGTCGACCAGCATCGGCATCGGCATCTATCCCGACGACGCCGACCAGGTGGCGTCGGTGATCGCGGCGGCCGACAGCGCGCTGTACGAAGCCAAGCGCTCGGGCAAGAACCGCTGCTGCACCGCGCAAACCGTGCGCACGCCGGCGCCACAACACATCATGTCGCCGACCCCGGCCTGAGCGGCCGGGACCGGCTCGCCTCACACCGGGTGTGCGGCGTCCTCTGCCATCTTGCCGGCGTGCTGGTGGTCGTCATGCGCGTCGACCTTGTCCGGCGCCACTTCGATCCGGGTGATGCCGGCGTCGACCGACACCGGATCGCTGGCCGGGAAGGTCATCTCCAGGCCGCCGTCGAGCAGCGTTTCCTTGGCCTGCTCTTCCGGCGTGGCCTGTTCGTGCTCGGCCAAGGTGGTGATCGCGGCCGCCCATTTGACAAACTCCAGATTGGCCAGCTCGCGCACCGTGTGCACATTGAAGGACTGCGCCAGCGCCTTGGCGTCCTTGGCGCTGATGCCGCGCAGCGCGCTGGTGGGGGCGTCGGCCAGCGCGCGGAAGCTCTGGCCCAGGTACTCTTTATCCACGACAGTATCGATATTCATGATGCGTCCTTTCCGTTGGTGTTAAGCCACCACTGTCGCAGTCCGGGCCGGCGGGGTCTGTACGGAATCGAACGTTCTGGCCCGCGCGCCCCTCTGCCGCGTTCGATTGACCGGGCGTTTTTGACATTCATATAGGCAATTGATATCATGATTTGGCGTGTATTTCTTGCTTCTCTGGCAGCGTCAAGGCCGCGAAGATTTCGCCGTTCCAGCAGTGTGCAGAGACCCCGTGCCTAAAACAGAAAAACCCAAAATCCTGGTTGTCAACGACGATGCCAACAGCCTGTTTGCGTTGACCAGCCTGCTCACCCAGTGGGCCGAACAGGAGTCCTACGAGGTACTGGCGGCACGCTCGGGCCAGGAGGCGCTGCGCCAGGTGCTGATGCACGACTTCGCCGTGATCCTGCTGGACGTGAACATGCCGGGCATGGACGGCTTTGAAACGGCCGAGGCGATCCACCAGCGCGCGCGCTCGGCCGACATTCCCATCATCTTCATCACCGCCTTCCTCGCGGACGAGCTCGACCGGCTGAAGGCTTACCAGCGCGGCGCGGTCGACTTCCTGTTCACGCCGGTGATCCCGCAGATCCTGTACGCCAAGATCTCGGTGTTTGTGGCGCTGGCCACCAAGAACGAGGAATTGAAGAAGCAGGCGCGCCAGCTGAGCCAGCGCACCACCGAGCTGACCGCCACCAACCTGCGGCTGACGCGCGAGATCGAGGAGCGGCAGTCGGCGGAACGGCAAAACCACGCCAAGGACGAGTTCCTCGCCATGCTGGGCCACGAGCTGCGCAATCCGCTGTCGGCCATCAGCAGCGCGGCCTCGCTGATCGGCCTGCCCGGCGTGTCGGCCGAGGGCGTGACGCGCGCCAAGAAAATCATCCAGCGCCAGAGCCAGCACCTGGGCCGCATCGTCGACGACCTGCTCGACCTGTCGCGCGCGATGTCGGGCAAGATCCTGCTCAACCGCGCGCCGCTGGACCTGGCGGCGCTGGTCGGGCAAACGCTGGAAACCTACCGCGCCACCGGCCGCAGCGCCGACTACCAGCTGGTGCATGACCTCGACCAGGGCTGGATCAACGGCGACGCCACCCGGCTCGAACAAATCACCAGCAACCTGATCGACAACGCCCTCAAGTACACGCCGGCCGGCGGCCGCATCGAAGTGCGCACCTGGACCGAGAACGACGATGTCGTGCTCAGCGTGCGCGACACCGGCGTCGGCATCGCCGCCGACCTGCTGCCCCATGTGTTCGACGTGTTCGTGCAGGGTTCCAGCACGCTGGACCGCTCGCAGGGCGGCCTGGGCATCGGCCTGTCGCTGGTGCGCCGGCTGGCCGAGCTGCACGGCGGCGCCATCGCCGCCGAGAGCAAGGGACCGGGCGGCGGCAGCACCTTCACGCTGCGCCTGCCGCGCATCGAACACCAGCCGGTGGCGGCGCCGGCTCCGGCCGAGCCCGTCAGCGTGCACGGCATGCCCAGCATCCTGCTGATCGAAGACAACGACGACGGCCGCGAAATGATGACCATGATGCTCAGCTGCTACGGCTATGCAGTGCACGCGGCGGCCGACGGCAACGAAGGCCTGGCGGCCGCCGTCAGCCAGCAGCCGGACGTGGCGCTGATCGACATCGGCCTGCCCGGCATCGACGGCTACGAGGTGGCGCGCCGGCTGCGCGCCGATCCGGCCACGCGCGCCATCCGCCTGATCGCGCTGACCGGCTACGGCCTGGCCGAGGACCTGCGGCGCGTGCTGGACGCCGGCTTCGACCGCCATCTGGTCAAGCCGGTCGACATCGACCAGCTGGCCGACGTGATCGGCGGCTGCGTGCCGCAGGCCGTCAAACAGTGAGCACTAGCCAGAGTGCGCCACGACTTGCAAAGCTCGGGTATGATCGCCCCACAAAGTAAGCACGAATAGAGAAAACCATGTCCGTCCCGGCACCACAACCACAGCAAGCAGCGCCCGGCCCGCAAGACGCGCTGCGCAGCGCCGACCTGAGCGACCTGCTCGGCCACGTCCACACCTGCTGGGACAACGAGCGCCGCTCGCTGTCGCGCCAGCTGCACGATAGCCTCGGTTCCTCGCTGACGGCGCTGACCATGCACCTGGGCCTGCTGATGCAGAAAATGCCGCAGGACGCGGCGCTGCAAGACCGCGCCGCCCACATGAAGCAACTGCTGCTGCAGATCGTCGAAACCAACCGCCAGATGCAGATCAAGCTGTGGAACGACAAGCTGGAATTCCTCGGCGTGCGGGTGGCGCTGGGCGAGGCGGTCGAACAGTTCGGCCAGCAGCAACAGCTGAGCGCGCGCTGCAGCCTGCCGGAGGAAGAATTGAACTGCCCGCGCAGCCACGGCATCGTGCTGCTGCACACGCTGGAGGAAGCGCTGCGCAACATCGCCGCCCATGCGCGGGCGTCCGAGGTGGACGTCATCGTCGACGACAACGAGGACGAAGTGATGTTGACGGTGAAGGATAACGGCGTCGGCCTGGACGGCCCGGTGGCGATGCTGCTGGGCCAGGTCAGCGGCAAGTTCGGCCTGCGCACCGCGCGCGAACGGGCCGCCTACCTGGGCGGCACGCTGAGCTTGTCGAACGGCGCCGAGCGCGGCGCCACGCTGACGATGATACTGCCCAAGCCGGCCGCCGCTTGATGCGCTAATGAAGTTTGACCAACGGCGTGCTGCGCTTGATCAGGAAGCGCGCCAGCGCCAGCACGGCGGTGCGCAGCGTGCCGAGCACGGCGCGGTGATGCATCAGGTGCAGGCCGGCATACATCAGCCGCGCCACCAGGCCGTCGACAAACCAGCTTAAGCCCTTCAACGATCCCATCAGGCTGCCCACCGACGTGGTCTGGCCGACCGACACCAGCGAACCATAATCGCGATACACATACGGCTGTTGCCGCGGCGGCTTGCCGCGCTGCTGGCGCAAAAACGTCTCGGCCAGGTAGTCGGCCTGCTGGTGCGCGGCCTGCGCGCGCGGCGGCACAAGCTTGCCGTCCGGGCCAGGACAGGCGGCGCAATCGCCCAAGGCATATACGCCCGCGTGGCCTGGCACGGCCAGGCGGGCGTCGACCTCGACCTGGCCCGACTTGGTGGTCGGCAGGCCCAGCTGGCCGAGGAGGTCCGGCGCCTTGATGCCGGCCGCCCACACCACCAGCTGCGCCGGGTAGACGACGTCGCCGGCCGTCACGGCGTCGGCGCCGATGGCGCTCACCCGGGTGCCGGTGACGACCTTGATGGCGCGTTGCTGCAACAGCGCCAGCGCGGCGGTCGCCACCTTTTCCGGCAAGGGCGCGAGGATGCGCGGCGCGCCTTCGAGCAGCGTGATGCGCACGTCGCGCTCGGCGCGCAGCTGGTGGAAGCCGTAGGCGGCGTACACGCCGCTGGCCTCGCGCAGTTCGGCCGCCAGTTCGACGCCGGTGGCGCCGCCGCCGATGATGACGATGTCGACGCCGGCCTCGGGCCGGGTGCTTTTCTGTAGTTCGGCCTGGGTCAGCAGCTTGAGCAGGGTCAGGCGGAAACGCTCGGCGTCTTCGGTCGCGTTCAGGGAGATGGTGTGCTCGGCCGCGCCGGGCACGCCGAAATAGTTGGAGGTGCTGCCGATCGCCAGCACCAGCGCGTCGTAGCCGATGCGGCGCTGTGGCAGCACTGCTTCGCGCTGGCCATGGTCGCCGCTGTAGATCGCGCCGACCGTCAGCTGCCGCTGGCCGGCGTCGAGCGCCTGCAGCGGTCCGTAGACGAAGGTGAAGCCGTTGTCATGCGCCAGCATCTGGTATGACAGGCCTTCCTGGTGCACGTCCAGCGTGCCGGCCGCCACCTCATGCAGCGACGGCTTCCAGATATGAAACAGGCGGCTGTCGACCAGCATCACCGCCTGCGGCCCCAGCTTGCGGCCCAGCTTGCAAGCGAGCTCCAGCCCGCCTGCCCCACCGCCTACGATCAAGATTTGGCTCTGCAAACGTTTCTCCTGTGGGCGACGGCCGGCGCCGCGTGATCAATCCTTGTTGTGGCCTTTGCCGTGGCCGTTGCCGTGACCGTGGCCATTGCCGTGGTCGTCATCACCGCGGTCATCACGTCGGTCATCGCGACGGTCGTCGCGGCGCTCTTCATGGCGGCCATCGCCATGACGATCGCGGTATTGGGGCACGTACTGATTCTGGTACCAGCCATCCTGCACGAAGTACACGCGCTGGCCGCAGGCGTTGTAGGCGCCGCAGTGCTTGTCCCAATGCTTGGCATGGCCCGGCGGCACGCGCAGGTAGATCGGCGCGCTCTCCACGTAGCGCACCGGACGCTGGACGATGATCGGCTCACGGTAAATCACCTGAGGTTGCGGATAATCGCCGATATCGATGCGGCCATAAAAACCAGGCTGGCCGATGTTGATGGAAACGCCGACGTCGCTGGCGTAGGCTGCGGAGGACAACGCCAACAGGCTGGCGGCAAGGATCTTGGTTTTCATGATGGCCTTCTTTTCTTGTAATCGTGGCTGAGCGAACTTACTCAACTGAAATAGTAGCAAACCCCGGCCTGACTATCCGTACGCTAGCGTACACAAAAAACCACAATCCCTCACCAAAGTTGCGCCAGCGGCAACACCACCCCGCTAAAGAAGGCCCAATTCGGCGAGGCGCGGTTCAAGCCGTGCGCCGCGCCAAAGTCCATGGTCAGCCGCTTGCTGGGGCTGTAGCTGAACGCCAGCAGCACTTGTGCGGTACTGGCCGCGCCGCTGCGGCGGGTGCCGGACCATTCGCCGGTCACGCCCCACTGCTCGTTGACCGGGGTCGAGAACGAGGCCGACAACCCGGTCTGCACCCGGCCCGTGCCGGCATCGTAGGCGCCCAGGCGGGTGGCGTTGAGGTTGGCGTCCATGTGGACGCTGCCCATGTCCCGGCTGTAGATGCCGTTCAGGCTGTAGTCGGCGCGGCCGCTGCCGATGCTGTCCTTGGCGGTGGGCGCTTTGGCGCCCAGTTCCAGACCCAGCGCGCTGCCCTCATCGAGCACGAAGGCGCGCTTCAGCACAAACAGCGTATCGCCGATGCCGCGCGCATGGCCGCCGCTGCCGTCCGGCGCCGACACATAAGCTTCGCCGCCGAGCACGACGCCCCACTGTTCGTTGAAGCCCAGCTTGAGCGCGTATGGCAGGCTGTTGCGGCGGCCGTCATCGGATTTGCTGCTCAAGCCGCCCAGCTCCAATTCCAGCTGACCGGCGGCCGGCAACTGCGCGGGACTGGAAACGGACGGGCGATAAGGCGTGATCGGCGGCCCGTCTTCGGCCAGGCAAATCAGCGGCAGCAGGCAGAGCGCCGCGGCAAAAGGTGTTCTCATGGCATTTCCTTGTTGTTGGGCTATATCATCAGCGTAGCACGTCCTCAACCCGGGGTCAGGTCCCCCGGGCTTATTTGCGCAGCTCGGCGTCGAGCTGGCGGATCGCCGCCTGGGCCTGGGTGATCACGCGGTCGGCGATGCGCTGGCGCATGCCGGGCACGCGGCCGGCCGCTTCGGCTTCCAGCAGCAAGGGCGTCAACAGTTGCAGCGCGGAGTCGTGGAAGCCCTGGGCCACCAGGTCCAGCTGGGTGTTGAAGCTCAGCTCAGCCGCATGCAGCTGCTTGCGCAGCTCGGCCTCGAAGGCGGCGCGCTTGTCGCGGATCTCGGTGCGCTTGCGTTTGCCGCCGTCGGTGAACCATTTGAACGCGCCCGCCAGCAGCACCGCGCCGCCGACAAACGGCGCCGCCGGCGCCACCACCGGCAACACCACCGCCGCGCCGATCAGATAGGCCGCCGTGCCGGTGCCGGCCGCCACCACCGCCCCGCTCATCAAGGTGACATTGGCCGCCGTGTCGACGCTATTGACGATGCGCGTGCCGACCCGCAGCCGCGGCATCAGCTTGGCCAGCGTCGAGTGGTGCTGACGCTGGAACACCGACGATTGATTCAAGCGCATCGCCTGCTGGAACAGCCGCAAGTCCTCCTGCAACAGGTGCAGCGACTGCTCCTTGCGGCGCACGATGCGGTCCAGCCGCCGCTCCATCTCCAGGCCGAACTGCTGGCGTCCCATGCTGGCCCACACGTCGTCGTCCTTCCACTGGTCGGTGTTGAGGCGGTCGGTGATCGCCAGTTCGATGGCGTTGCCGGCATCGTGCACGGCGTCGTCGATTTCCTCCAGCAGCAGGCGGCGCTCGTAGGCGATGCGCTGGTCCACCAAAGTCAGGCGTTGCAGCACCTGGTTCTTCAGGTCGTTGGCGGCGCTGACCAGGGTGGCGGCCATGGCCTCGCCCACCGACAGCATACGCGCCTGTTCCAGGTAGACGCTGATGTCCTGCGCGATGGCGGCGGTGCTGCTGCCGACCAGCTCGCGCAGCTGGCCATGATCGATGTCGCCGGACTGGAAGTTGCGCGCGTGCTCGACCAGCACCGGCTGCCCCGCATGGCGGCCGAAATCGGCCACGGCGTCGGCCAGCGAGCGGCCGCGCACCAGCCGGCGCGCCTGCTCGCCCAGGTTGGCGAGGATGCCGCGTTCTTCGGCCTGCGGCAGGCGGTTCAGGTCTTCGGGCGAGAGCCGGGCCGACAAGGCCTTGGCCAGCCGTTGCGCCAGCACGCGGGCGTCGGCGCCGTGCAGCGCCAGCAGCGGGATGGTCATGCTGAGGGCGTTTTCGCGCGCGGCCTGGTCGATGCCGGCGCTGCTGCGGCTGAGGGCGTTGAACGCCCAGTCGACGTCCACGCCCGATTCGATGGCGTTCAGTACCAGTGCGGTGAAGACGGCGGAGGATTTGCCGTCGCCGGCGATGTCGGTGACGGCGGCGAACTGGGCCAGCGTGAGGCTGCCTTCGTTGCCGGCGATGGCGCCGACGGCGCGCGCGTAGGCCGAGCTGAAACTCTGGTCGCTGGACATGTGCTCGTCCAGCGAGCGCACGCTGACCACGTGGGTATCGCCTGGAGTACCGTGCTGATTGTTCACACTTGCTCCGCTTCGTAAATAATGCTGTTATTGCATTTTAACTGAAGCGGCGCGCTCAATGCGTTTGCCGGCGAACGGTTAGGAGTGGAGGTAGGCCAGCGCGGCGAACAGGACGGCGGTCTGGCCGATCCAAAGTCCGAACACCCAACGCATGATTTCCGTGCGCACGCGATTCGACTCGTCACGGATTAGCGCACGCAGCTCCGCGAATTCCGCAGCCTGTTTGGCTTCCATCCTGTCCATTCTGGCATTGAGCTCAGCGCGCACCAACTCGATCTTGTCGTTGAGTTCGGTCTTGGCCAACTGCACATCCGCCTTGGTGGCCAGCTGCGTCCGCAGCGCCTCGCTAAGCGCGAGCGCGTGCGCGTCGGCCTGCTCCGCCGGCACGCCGGCCGCTTCCAGGCGCCGGGTATAACTGAGGGTGTCGAACGTGCCGTTCATCCGCACATTGTGCGCCTCTGGCTGCGCCTTGCAAGCGTCGCGCCTTGAGCCCGATCAACCCGGCACCACCTCGGTGGACAGGATCAACGTCTCCTTGATCTCCTCCATCACGACATAACTTTTCGACTGCGCCGCCCCAGGCAAACTGAGCAGCATGTCACCCAGCAGCTTGCGGTACTCCGCCATCTCATGGATGCGCGCCTTGATCAGGTAATCGAAATCGCCCGACACCAGATGGCACTCCTGCACCTCCGGTATGCGCAGCACCTCGCGCCGGAACTGCTCGAACACCGGCCCCGATTTCTGGTTCAGCGTGATCTCCACGAACACCAGCAACTTCGCCCCCAGCGCCGGCGGATCGATGCGCGCGTGGTAGCCGGTGATCACCCCGTCCCGCTCCATGCGCTTGACCCGCTCGATGGCCGGCGTGATCGACAGGCCGACCTGCTCGCTCAAGTCCTTCATCGAGATGCGCCCATCCTCCTGCAGGATGCGCAATATCTTTCTGTCCAGTTTGTCGAGGCTACGGACCGATTCTTTTTGAATTCGCATGAAAATCCACTGAATATATCAATTTATACAGTAACAAATACTAGTGATACAAGCATACCATAGCGGAATATCTGGTATGGCTAAATAATCGGGAGACAGTAATGCGGGTAGTGATCTTGGGTAGCGGTGTCATCGGCGTCACCAGCGCCTACTATCTGGCGCAAGCCGGCCACGACGTGACCGTGCTCGACCGCCAGCCCGGTCCCGCGCTGGAAACCAGCTTCGCCAACGCCGGCCAGATCTCGCCCGGCTACGCCTCCCCCTGGGCCGCGCCCGGCATCCCGCTCAAAGCGATGAAATGGATGCTGCAACGCCACGCCCCGCTGTCGATCACCCCGGACGGCACGCTGTTCCAGCTGCAATGGATGTGGCAGATGCTGCAGAACTGCAATGCCGAGCGCTACGCCGTCAACAAGGAACGCATGGTGCGCCTGGCCGAGTACAGCCGCGACTGCTTCAAGGCCCTGCGCGCCGCCACCGGCATCGAATACGAAGGCCGCCAGCAAGGCACGACCCAGCTGTTCCGCACCCAGAAACAGCTGGACGACGCCGCCAAGGACATCCAGGTGCTGCAGGAAACCGGCGTGCCCTACGAGCTGCTCAACCGCGAACAACTGGTCGCCGCCGAACCCGGCCTGGACCAGAACAAGCTGGTCGGCGGCCTGCGCCTGCCCAACGATGAAACCGGCGACTGCCAGCTGTTCACCACCCGCCTGACCGCGATGGCCGAGCAGCTGGGCGTGAAATTCCGCTACGGCGTCGACATCAGCGGCCTGGTCACGGCCGGCGAAGAGATCAAAGGCGTGCAGTGCGGCGCCGAGCTGGTGACGGCCGACTCCTACGTGGTCGCGCTGGGCGCCTACTCGACCACGCTGCTGAAGGACCTGGTCAAGATCCCGGTCTACCCGATGAAGGGCTACTCGATCACCGTGCCGATCGTGAACGCCGCCTCCGCGCCGGTGTCGACCATTCTGGACGAAAGCTACAAGATCGCCGTGACCCGCTTCGACGACCGCATCCGCGTCGGCGGCATGGCCGAGCTCGCAGGCTTCAACCTGGCGCTGAACCCGCGCCGCCGCGCAACGCTGGAAATGGTGGTCAACGACCTGTTCCCCGGCGCCGGCGACAGCGCCGCCGCCACCTTCTGGACCGGCCTGCGTCCGATGACGCCGGACGGCACGCCGGTGGTCGGCCGCACCGGCCTGCGCAACCTGTTCGTCAACACCGGCCACGGCACGCTGGGCTGGACCATGTCCTGCGGCTCGGCCCAGCTGTTGTCCGACCTGATTTCGGCCCGCCGCCCGGCCATCCTGTCGGACGACCTGTCGGTCAGCCGCTACCACCGCGACAGCGCCAGCCGCCGTCCGCAGTTCGCCAACGCCTGAAGCTCAGCTTTACCCCGTGCGCGGCGCCCGTAACGGCGCCGCGCACGGCTCCTCTTGGGCTCCACGCCGCCCACACTGTCGCATTGCCGCCTCCTCCGTGCCCCAGAAGCCACCCGCAAGCCAAGATGGCGTTGAGATTGGGGCCGCGCATGCGTATAATTTTGATCATGAATAAACTAGAAGCATTCGGCCATATCGCGGCGCTGGCCATCCGTGGTGAACTGGTCTTCCCGACCAGTGTCAATGCGGCACTCCGCGTTCAACTCGCGCTCGACGATCCGGAATGCCCGGTCGACAAGGCCATCAGCCTGGTGCTGGCGGAGCCCATCCTGGCCGCGCGCACCGTGGCCATCGCCAATTCCGCGATGTTCAACCGCTCCGGCGCGCCGATGATCACCAACGTGCGCGGCGCCATCATGCGCATCGGCTACCAGAACCTGTTCGCGCTGGCCGCCGCCATGGTGGTGCGCCAGTTCGGTGCCAAGATCGCCGACCCGGAACTGCGCTACAAGGCCGAAAAGCTGTGGGACCACACCATCGCCGTGGCGGCGCTGTCGCGCATCATCGCGCGCCAGGTCACCGGCGTCAATCCGGACACCGCGCTGTTCGCCGCCATCGTGCACGAAGTGGGCGGCTTCTACCTGCTCTCGCGCGCCGACGAATTCCCCGGCCTGCTGGAGGAAGATCCCGAGAACTGGCACTCGGCCAGCGAGGAAATCATCACCCGCGAAGTGATGCGCAAGCTGTGCATCCCGGAGCCGGTGGCCGAAGCCATCGAAGGCCTGCGCGACAGCTTCATGTCGATCCCGCCGGACACGCTGCTCGACACCCTGCTGCTGGCCAACCACCTGACGCCGGTGAAATCGCCGTTGCAGGAAGCGCAGCGCGACCTGCCGCCGCACTCCGACTCGGCCATCGACCTGTTCATCGACGAAGACAAGCTCGAAGCCATGCTGGCCGAAGCCAAGATCGACGCCATCGAGATGAACAACGCGCTGCTGGTCTGACCTTCAGCTCATCGATTGGCAGGGCGCTTGCTGCATGCTCTCTCCGACCGAGGATATATCACCCCATCTTAGCGTAATTTGCTATCCTGATGCCCGCGACCATCACGGAGAATCTTGAATGCAGAATGCGCCACTGTCCTACGGTTCCGACTCATCGGGTCTGGTGTGCGGCTACCTGTTCGGCCGCGCGCCGGACAGCAAGGGCCTGCCGCTGGACGCCGACGCTGCCTGCCATTGGCTGGCCGAGCGCGAACAGCATCCGCGGGAATTCATCTGGCTGCACTACAACCTGGCCAACACCGCCAGCGAAAAATGGCTGCACGAGCACACCGCGCTGCCGGAGGAATTCTACGAAAGCCTGCACGAAGGCCCGCGCTCGACCCGCATCGAGATGGCCGACAACACGCTGATCGCCGTGGTCAACGACGTGCTGCACGATTTTTCGTTTGAGCCGTCCGACATCTCCACGCTGTGGCTGAGCGTCGACCAGCAGATCGTCATCAGCGCGCGGCGCAAGCCGTTGAAGGCGGTCGATGGCCTGCGCAACGCGGTGCGCAACGGCGAGCCGATACGCTCGTCGGTGGAGCTGCTGATCCACCTGCTGCGCGACCAGGCCGACGCGCTGATCAAGATCGTCCGCAACGCCATCAGCACCGTCGACGAGATCGAGGACAATCTGCTGGCCGGCAAACTGAAGACCAAGCGCGCCAGCCTGGGCGCGCTGCGGCGCGTGCTGGTGCGCTTGCAGCGCCTGCTGGCGCCGGAACCGGCGGCGCTGTTCCGACTGCTGCAACGGCCGCCGGCCTGGGTGGCCGAACTGGACGCCCAGGAGCTGCGCGAGTCGACCGAGGAATTCTCGATGGTGCTGGCGGACATGGCGTCACTGCAGGAGCGCATCAAGCTGATACAGGAAGAGATCGCGGCGCTGGTCAACGAGGGCAATAACCACAGCCTGTTCGTGCTGACCATCGTCACGGTGCTGGCCCTGCCGATCAACATCATCGCCGGCCTGCTGGGCATGAACGTCGGCGGCATCCCGCTGGCGCAGGACCCGGAAGGCTTCTGGCTGGTGGTGGCGATCGTCGCCAGCTTCACGGTGATCGCCGGCTGGCTGGCCTTCCGTCGCCAGCGCGACGTGTCTTAGAGTGTCAGTCCCGTTGCCGAGTTATTTTGACAGGCTGTTCAACGCATTCAAGGTATCCAATCTTGCGCTGTTTGGCGCAGTGGCGCTCGGATTCGCTGTCCAGATCGTGGGCGCCGGATGGAACGCGCAACTGACATGGCCACTCGGGATTTTCCTGTTCGCCGTGCTTGAGCACATCAACTATTACCATTATCAACTCATGTATGACACTTCGGCGTCGATGCGTTATGTGCTGCGCAATCGCCGCCTTCGCAAGGCTGCACTCGGCGTCGGCTTGAATCGGCGTGCTGGCCGATAGTGGACGCTGCTGGCCAACATGTAATAGCAAGGAAAGGAAATAAGCATGACCATTGGAAAAAAACCGGACGCCGCGCGACTGGACAAAATTGTGGCCGACGCACGGCGCGCTGCCGACCAGCGCGAGCTGGGCTATCGCGAGCGCTCGCTGAAAATGTATCCGTGGGTATGTGGGCGCTGCACGCGCGAATTCACGCATACCAATGTGTCGCAACTGACAGTGCACCATCGTGACCACAATCACGACAACAATCCGCCCGATGGCAGCAACTGGGAATTGCTGTGCCTTTACTGCCACGATAACGAACACTCGCGTTATCTTGAGGCAGACCGGGGCCTTAGTCTGAAATCGGCCGAGGTCGCGCCGGCCACGCATAATCCGTTTGCTTCATTGGCCGGTCTGATTAAAAAGAAAGAATAACGGTAGAGTGGTGCCGACGGCGTGAATAGGTACAATCGGCCAGAAGCCGCCGCTCGATGGAAGTTACAAAGTGCGCATTTTCGCGATGCTTCGATCTAGTATAGTGCCCTGTCGGCAACTACTTTCTTTTTTATTATGACGTTCCAGTTCCGGCGTGCTCAATCGCTAGCAATCTTAAGAAATACAGGCATGTGGCGTTGCAGTTATGAACCTCCGTATTTGCGCGCCCTTTGGCGCATAGGCGTTGAGATTCCACCGCCTCACTTTGTGCCATTCTCTCGAATGGTTATCTTTGCGATGGCTTGGTTCAGCGTGGCTTGGGGCGGCATCATGTGGCCGTTAGTTTGGTCGAAGCAAGGGATAACAGGTATGTCTGCCGTGGGTATTTCTTGCGGAACCGGACTATTCTTTGGTTTTTCAATGGCGATCTACTTTGCCTATGGACGGCGTAAATACCGTCTACCCCACTGGGCATCGCTGGATGAAGGTCCAACGCCACAATGATTCATGGTGCTTTCGGCGCCAACCGGCCACAAGCGGACTACGAAAAAGACAATAAACGGTTAAGCCATGGGGGAACCGTTCAAATGTACACTCAATAGAAATCATGAATACTCATATTAAAGATGTACTTGCACATGCCGTAGCCTTGTTGGTTTCAGTATTATTGACATGTACCGCAGATGCAGCTGATGTGCAACGTGACCCAACGGTCGTGCTTAACTCTCTGGCCGACCGCATATACGTCTTGGGCGAGACGACTGGCAAGGTTGCAGATATGATCGCCGCCGAAGAAAAGGCTGCTGATGAAATCCGCCAGTATGTGGCAAGTGGTTCGGCCGACGGACTTCTTGTAACCGAAAAAGGGAAACAATCACCTCTCGCGGCGGCTGCGTACATGGGCTACCCGGACGTAGTTGCAGCACTACTTACATCCGAACTTGTCAGAGCTCACATTAATGATGCCGATGAGATGGGACTTACGCCGTGGATTGCTGCAAACTTATCTATGAGACAAAGTTTATGGACATGCAAGCCTGCAGTATTCGACAACCCTTACAAATTTGTACCGATGTTCGTCACTCAGCCTTTTTACACCTTAAACCCAACACCCCCGTATAGAAAAACACGTGAAATGCTGGAGAGAGCAGGTGCTCATTCAGACATGGCCAAAGCAAAGGAAATATGGCTCACAAACTGCAAAGACCAATCTGACGAGGCAAAAATCAAAGTGCAAGCCGGCGCTGACTTGCAAAAAACCGTTCAAGAGCTTGGCGCGGCGGATCTGGCCGCCCAAGTAGTCAAACTTCGGCAGAAAGCAGAAGATGCAAAAAAGTAGCAGTATCCGCCCGCCGAACACCCCTGAGCGTCCGATCCTCCAGGGTAGCTACTTCCGTTTGCGGCCAGGAGCAGCCATTCGCGAAAGTTAAATAGTTATGGCAATTGGACTATCTGTCTCCACTATCATGGGACCTTGGCAAGGCGATGCAATTACTGGACTCATGCAGAATTGCCGCGATAGTTGGGAAATTTCGCTATGCGACTTGTCTGATTTGATGGTGACGACATATCTTAATCAAAAAATCGCTGAAATTAAAATGTGCGAAGAGGCAGATTTTCGGTTGAAGAACAGGGAGCGAGACGACACCGAGTACTTCGATGACCAGCTCTTGGAGGCGCTTGCAAATGCTAGAAAATGTGCCAAGTAAAAATAAAATGCCGCAACCGGCCAGAAGCCGCCGCTCAAATTCCTCCCTCCTCGTTACTATCCATGCAACAACATGGCAAGATGACGGATTGCTCCAATCCAACATGATGCCTTTCAGGAGTTCAATGAAAACGTTTTGGACAATCTTAGGAATTACAGCTTTAGTCGCAGTACGGCAAGGGTCTGCGCAAGCGTTTGAGAAAGATACAAGTCGCGTGATTGCGCAGGCTGTAGCTTATCTCGCAAAAAATGACCAAGAAGTGGACTTTCTGGCGCTTGCGCGCGAATTAAAGTTACCCGGTTTAGAGGAAAAGATGACGTGGCAGGGACCTGTCAATATGCATACATCTCAAAGATTCAATGCGTATTATTTTCCCGCTGTATCCGAGCTGGAAGTAAAGAGCGTTTCCATTAGCTGGAGCCCTTATCATTTCTCATCTGCACGAGAAAAATTTCTCAGTGTCCTCGAATTGGAATTTTCCTCCACTTCCTGCCCCACTTTAGCGGCGCTCGAGGAGTCAATTGGGAGCAAACCGGACCAATATACGAGCCCAGGCTTTGATGGAGGCCCCTCGTATGAGACGACCAGTTTTATTGTCCCGCAGAACAATGAAGATCCGGTTTTTGTTAGCTTTCATGGCAGCAATACTTGCCGAATTACCGTGTCGCATACTCGTGGGGCATTCGGTTGAGTATGATAGTGGGCTTGATGTTTTCAATCATATGGCTATAGACCAAACCATATGTCAGTCTGCTGCAAATTGACTGGTTCCTGCTGCGGATTCAACTGGTCGACGCCAAAAATAACCTGGCTATAACTTGACTAAATTATAAAAAATATCAAGAATACAACCACGATTATCTCTTGTGTTTATCATGAAAATAAAATTATTCGCGATCCTTTGCGCTGCAACGTTACTGTCCACTCAAGCATTGGGTGGCGACGACGGCACAGACCCATCTGTGACCGTACTGAAAGAATTGCAGATATTCGTGGTACAGCGAGATGGTAGCTACGTTGAGACCAAGGAAGAACTGACGCAGTTGAACGAGCAGCGCGCTATTGCTGAACAAGCCCAGCGCCAGTTCCATTTCAACCGCACACTGGAAGAGGTCGAGATATTAGAGGCGTACACTGAAAAGCCCGATGGACGTCGTATTCAGGTACTGCCGGAGCAGATCAAGCTACAGCAGGAACCTGCCTATAGCGCGGCACCCATGTTTCAGGATATGCAGATTAAGACGGTGATTTACGCCGACGTTGCTGTGGGTGACAAGCTGTATTCCAAAATACGCCAAACTCGGCAGGTTGCGATGTTCCCAGGCCAGTTCAGCGATATCACATATCCGCTATTCCGCCCGACCAAGCAGCTGACGTTGATCTACGACCTGCCATCCGAAATGGCGCTCAAAGCGGATGACATTGGCTTCAAAGCCAATAAACCGGAACAGCATGACGATCGTACCATTTACCGTTGGGACTATATTCCGGCTGAAAATCCACGTCTGGAATTTGATGCCGTCTCATATTGGGACTTCGGTGCTCACCTAATCGTGTCAACCTTCGAAAACTATTCCGGCGTCGGCTTGGCCTACGATCGCGCAGCCGTCGCCGCTGCCGTACCCAGCGCCCATATCGAAGCACAGGCACGGGAGCTCGTTCAGGGCTTGAGCGATCCGCGCGACAAGGCTCTGGCGATTGACAACTGGGTGCGCAAGAACGTTCGCTATGTCGCGGTCTATATCGGTAACGGTGGTCTGGTGCCACATAGCGCCGAATCGGTGATGGACAACCGTTACGGTGATTGCAAGGATCACGCCACCCTGATGGACGCTATGCTGCACTCGGTAGGCATCGACAGTACGCCGGCGTTGATCAACGCCGGGAACTCCTACAAACTATCGCCGGTCGCGAGCCTAGGGCAGTTTAACCACGCTATCACTTATATTCCGAGCCTAAACCTCTATCTCGATTCGACGGCGGAAAACATAGGTGCCGGCTATCTGCCCATCTGGGACCTGGACAAACAGGTCATCCTCACCAGAAGCGGCACGCTGGGTCACACGCCAACCACGCAACAAGGCAAGATCGAGAACCACTTCACGGTGCAGATCGCGGCCGACGGTTCGGCCAACTTCCAGTTCTCGCGCAACAATCAGGGCTGGTGGGAAGAAGCGGTTCGCTACGAACAGCGTAACTGGAAAAAGACCGATCAAGAACGCTTCGTTGAAAACCTACTGAAATCCCTTGGTATTAAAGGCAATGGCGACGTGGAACTAGGCGACTTGAGCGATAAGAGCGCTAACAAAGGTTATGGTTACATCTTGCGTGGGAAAGCGGAAAACTGGGTCTATCTGCCCGGCACCATTGGTGTGGCAGCGAGCAGCAGCTTATACGCGGGACTAGCGCAGCAGGTATTCGGGTTGACCAATGAAGCGAAGCGCACGCAATCTTTCATCTGTCCCGAAAACGATTATGAGGAAGTGGCCACATACGAATTTCCGAAGAATGCCTCCTTGTTGGCAGTGCCGCCCGACGTACACATTGCCAGTCCCTATTTCCAGTACCACGCTGAGTTCAAACACACGGCCGGCAAGTTGCTGATCGACCGCAGCTTCAAGAGTGGCAAGTCCGGCACTAAAGTGTGCTCGCCAGACGACTATTTGGCAATGCAGGGCGATATCAAGAAAATGGTACGTGACCTTCGCAGTCAATTCATCTTGCAGGTCCCGGACTTGCATGAAACATCGGTATCGATAAACTGAGTGACAGATAATTTGTTTGTCGACTTCTTGCGGCCAATTGCAGCCTTTCGAAAGTATAAATATGAAACCGATGGCATTCACGGATGAGATTAACGATCCAGTATATTAAATGAAAATTCCAAACAAATTTCAATTATGGATAAATTCCCTTTGCATGGCCTTTATCCCTTTATTTCTTCTCTTCAGTTGGCTCCATCCTTTCGTTCCATTACAAACTACGCTGGCTTTTTCGAGGCTTTTTTCGCTCGGGATATTAATATATTTGGTTCCGTTTGCATATATTCTGATTAATACCAGATCAGTTTCTGATGTTACCTACCGATTTGATCCAAAATCGCCAAAACCAAAAATATTGTTTATTGCGTTGATTTTTGCGATTGGCCCTATGTGGGGAGGTGCTTTCGCTTTTATAGTACAACTGGGAATTCGCGCCATACCATCTGTTCCGCATGCTATTAATGGAAAAGTATCGACAACATGGCAAGGTGCAAAATCATGCCTGACTGTTATTTTTGATACCCGTTACGGATTAATTTCTGCTTGCTCTCCTAAGCATCAAGGATCTTCGATTGCGCGATCGGTTCCTATGCCGTTGAATCTAGTGGTTGGCGATTCAGTTGTGCTTAATGGGTATTCAAATGGTTTTGTTTTTGTCCTGAGTGAGGTTAAGGTAAATCTAAACGTGAATGAAATTAAATAGGTGAAAAGGGTGATCCCAATCGAAACCTGCGGTGAGCAGTAAAGCAGGTTCAGCTTTGTCAACTGTAAGCGGTGGCCAAAGGCGTGCGATAGTGATGGAGCGAATTTCAAATCAAAAACTAAGGTCCGCAATGGTGCGGAAGTCGACTGCCATCTAACGCATTGCGTCAGGCCAGATCGGCGCCAATACACATAAGGAAAGTGAATGAACGGACCATCCCCCAATAACCCGCATCCGATGGCGGGCTTCCCGCAAGTCTGCTACATCAAGAACACGGTCAACAATCCAAACATCGTCATCGGCGACTACACCTACTACGACGATCCCGACGACTCGGAGAACTTCGCGCGCAACGTGCTGTACCACTTCCCCTTCATCGGCGACAAGCTGGTGATCGGCAAATTCTGCGCACTGGCGCGCGGCGTCAAGTTCATCATGAATGGCGCCAACCACAAGCTGTCCGGCATCTCGACCTACCCGTTCCAGATCTTCGGCAACGGCTGGGAGCAAGTGATGCCGGCGCCGGGCGAGTTGCCGTACAAGGGCGACACGGTGATCGGCAACGATGTGTGGGTAGGCTACGACGTGCTGGTCATGCCGGGCGTGACCATCGGCGACGGCGCCATCATCTCATCGCGCTCGGTGGTAACGGGCGACGTCGCGCCGTACACGATAGTCGGCGGCAATCCGGCCAGGCAGCTCAAGGAGCGCTTTGCGCCCGAGGTGGCGGCGCGTTTGCAGGCAATCGCGTGGTGGGACTGGCCGGTCGAACATATCACCGCCAACCTGCCCTTTATCGTGGCCGGCGACGTCGAACTGCTGGCGCGTCTACAACCGCATTCCTGAAGTTCCAGACGCGGGTCCCGCCGTAGGCCGCGAACAGCACGCCCATCGCCAGCGCGATCAGGTTGTCGCGGCGGTAGCTGCCGCGCACCGTGGCCAGGCTGGAGACTTCCTTGCCGCCGACCGTGACTCCGTAGACCGCATAGAACCGCCCCGGCAAAAAACTCGGACTGCTGACCTGTCCCGGATGAAATCGGACCTTGATCGGATAGGCTTCCGCGTCGCGGATCGCCGCGCGCAGGCGCTGGTCCGAATCGCCTTTGACGAACAATACAAACTGGCGCTGCTCGCCGTCCAGCGTGAAATACAAGCCGCCCTGCGCCGCCTGCGACCAGGCCACGCGGCCGCTCGCCGTCTCCAGCTGATCGGCATTGGGGAAGTTGCGCTCCAGCGCGACGAACAGCAGCATCAGGCCGATGCCGAGCAGCAGAAAAAAGTACGCGCCGCGCTGGCTGGCAAACCAATTCTTCATCGTGTTTCAGTGTAGGTGCAATGCCGCCATCATACATGCGCGGCTCGCTGTCGCGACCGTGACAATCCACGTATATTTTCGTAGAGCAACGCTGTATAGTTACCAGCTGTCTTTCATGCGAGGAGTAGCGATGCTGGTGATACTTGGATTCCTGATCGTGCTGGGCGCGGTCTTCGGAGGTTTCGCGCTGGACGACGGCCACCTGGCCGCGCTGTATCAGCCCTACGAACTGCTGATGATAGGCGGCGGCGCGCTGGGCGCTTTCGTCATCGCCAACGACAGGAAGTCCATCAAGGCCACGCTCCAGGCGCTGCCGACGCTGTTCCACTCGTCCAAATACACGCGCGAGCTGTACCTGGAACTGATGTCGCTGCTGTACGAGATCCTGTCCAAGGTGCGCAAGGAAGGCCTGATGGCGCTGGAGGCGGACATCGACGCCCCGCATCAAAGCGCGCTGTTCACCAAGTTCCCCAACGTCCTCGGCGACCATCACCTGACGGAGTTCATCACCGACTATCTGCGGCTGATGGTCTCCGGGAATATGGACCCGTTCCAGATCGAGAACCTGATGGACAACGAAATCGAAACCCACCACCAGGACGGCGACCTGCCGATCCACGCCATCACCAAGCTGGCCGACGGCATGCCGGCGTTCGGCATCATCGCGGCCGTGATGGGCGTGGTGCACACCATGGGTTCGGTCGGACTGCCGCCGGCGGAACTGGGCAAGCTGATCGCCGCAGCGCTGGTCGGCACCTTCCTCGGCATCCTGCTGTCGTATGGCGTGGTCGGTCCGCTGGCCGCGCTGCTGCAACGCAAATTGAATGAGTCGTCCAAGATGTACCAATGCATCAAGGTCACGCTGATCGCCAGCATGAACGGCTATTCGCCGATGTTGGCGGTAGAATTCGGACGTAAAGTCATATCCGCCACCGAGCGGCCATCGTTCAATGAACTTGAACTGCATTTCAAGCAAAACAAAGCCAGGGCATGAGACTTCAACTGAGAGAAAAAATCATCCGCGTCTGCAACGACAAGATCGCGCAAAAAGGCGAGACGGTAGGCCTGTCCTTCTACGCCTTCTTCGCCAACAAGAACGACGACCCGGAGCTGTTGATGGAAGCGGCCGAATGGTGGATACGCACCCACGAACTCGATCACTTCGAGAAGGCCGTCAAGATCCGCACGATGGTCGAACAGCAGCAATAGCCGCCATGCAGATCGATCACCTGTTCATCCGCGCCCGCGCTGGCGCACCGGAAACCGAACTGCTGCGGTCCCTCGGCCTGGCCGAAGGATCGGGCAACCGGCATCCAGGCCAGGGTACCGAGAACCGCCGCATCTTCTTCCACAACGCCTTCCTCGAACTGCTGTGGATCGCCAACGACGATGAAGTGCGCAGCGCGCAGACCAGCCCCACCCTGCTGGCCGAGCGCCTGACCGAAGGCAGCCCTGCCTGCCCGTTCGGCGTGTGCTGGCGGCCATCGGCCGGCGATGCCGCAGCGCCTTTCCCATGCTGGAACTACACGCCGTCCTATCTGCCGCCCGGCATGCAGATCGGCATAGGCGCCGAAGTGCCAGCCTCGGAGCCGATGTGGTTCTTCCTGCCCAAAGGCGCAGCGCCATCAGCCTATCCGGAAGCGCGCCGCCAGCCGCTCGAGCATGGGGCCGGCGTGAAGACGATCACCGCGGTCACGCTGACGCTGCCGCCGCAAGCCTTGTCGGCGCCCGCACAGGCCAGCAGCACGGCCACGCAACTGACCCTGCTCGAAGGCGACGCCTACCTGATGGAAATCCACTTCGACCACGGCGCCCAAGGCCAGAGCCACGATTGCCGCCCCACCCTGCCACTGCTACTGCACTACTGAGTTTATAAACATTTTCGTTTACTTATTAGCGCAGGCCGCTTACAGTATCGGTACTCGCTACCTCTGATTGCCGCTAATGAAAACACCTCTGCTGATAGGCGCCGCCTGCCTGCTGGCCCTGCTCTCGACGATAGGCGCGTCGCTGCCCTATCCCATCCTGCCGCCGCTGTTCGCCGCCGGCGTCAGCAATGGCCTGAACCAGTTCCTCGGCCTGCCGCCCAAACTGCTGTTCGGACTGGCGTTGACCATCAATCCGCTCGGCCTGCTGATCGGCTCCGCGCTGCTGGGGCCGATGTCCGACCGCTACGGCCGCCGCCCGGTGCTGCTGATCACCGCCGTCGGCGCGGCGATCGGCCACGCCGCCACGGCTTGCGCTTTGCTGCTGGAATCCTACCCGCTGTTCATCATCGCCCGCTTCGTCACCGGTCTGCTGGAAGGTAACGGCTCGGTGGCGCGCGCCATGCTGGCCGACCGCCTGGACGGCGACCTGCGCCGCAAAGCCCTATCGTGGCTGAACGGCGCCTTCTACATGGGCTGGCTGGCCGGGCCACTGTTGGCCGGCATGACGCTGGTATGGGGTGTCACGGTGCCGTTCTGGATCGCCGTCGCGGCGCTGTTGATGGTGGCGCTGCTGGTGGCCGTGGTGCTGCCGCGCGAGACGCCGTCGCTGGCGACCACCTCGTGGTGGCAGGTGGCGCGTGATCGCCATTCGCTCAACCTGCTGCGCGAACCGGACCTGCGCAACCTGTTCATCGTCACGCTGGCCTACACCTGCGGCGTCACGGCCTTCTACGAATTCTATCCACTGTGGCTGGTCGAAGTGCCCGGCTACGGCGCGCGCGGCATCGCCTGGACCACCGCCGCCATGTGCGCGGTGATGACCACTACCACCATGTTCGCCGGCCGTCCGTTCAAAGGCGAGCCGCTGTTGCGGGCACGCCGCTTCGCGTTCGTCACCGCCTCGCTGATCGCGCTGCTCGCAGCCAGCAACGCGTGGATCGGCATTGCCGCCATCATCCTGTACGGCATACCGCATTCGATCTACAACGCCATTGTCCCCAACTGGTGCGCCGAGCGCTTCGGCGCGCACGGACAAGGCGCCGTCATGGGCCTGATCTCCACCACCTTTTGCCTGGCCAATATCATCATGGCCCTGGTCGGCGCGGTGCTGACCCTGATCGACACGCGCCTGATCCTGGTGCTGGGCGCGGCGTTGACGGCATGGTCGGCCTGGCGCATGCAGACCTGGCACGCCAGCATGGCCCGCAATGACCGCGACAAGCTGCAAGGCGCGCTGCAATGAACACCGCCGAGCACACGCTGTTCCTGTTGAAGACGCGCGGCCCGCAAACCGCGCAGCAACTGGCGGTCCTGCTCAACCTGACCTCGATGGGCGCGCGCAAGCAGCTCGAATCGTGGCAGGAAAAAGGCATGGTGACGTATGAGGAAGTGGCGGACAAGCCAGGCCGCCCGTCGCGCCGCTGGCTGTTGACCGAGGCCGGCCACGCGCGCTTCCCGGACCGCCACGCCGACCTGACGCTGCAACTGATCGACCAGGTGCGCGGCCTGTTCGGCGAAGCCGGCCTCGATAAGCTGATCGGCGCGCGCGAGGCGGCCAGCGAACAGCAGTATCGCCAGCACCTGCAGGCATCGAGCACGCTGCCGCAGCGGGTGGAAGCGCTGGTGCAGGCGCGCAGCACCGAAGGCTATATGGCCGAAATCGAAACCCGCGACGACGGCAGCATGCTGCTGATCGAGAACCACTGCCCGATCTGCGCGGCCGCCCGCCAGTGCCAGAAGTTCTGCCGCTCGGAGCTGGACGTATTCCAGCGCGTGCTGGGCCCCGAGTGTTCGGTGGGTCGCGTCGAGCACATGCTCAACGGCGCGCGCCGCTGCGTCTACGTGATCAAGCCGCTGTAGTCTCCTGCACGGCCACGTGCCGCGCAAAGGCATGGGTCAACAGCAATTGCCGCAACTGCTCCGGCGGCAGCGGACGACTGAACAGGTAACCCTGCATCTCGTCGCAGCCGTTCTGGCGCAGGAAGGCCTTCTGCTGCTCGGTCTCCACGCCCTCGGCGATCACGCGCAGGCGCAGGCGGTGCGCCAGGTCGATGATGGAGCTGGCGATGGCTTCGTCGCCCTCGCTCACCCCCAGGTCGCGTACAAACGATTTATCTATTTTCAGGGTGCTGATCGGGAACGACTTCAGCGCCGACAAGCTCGAATAGCCGGTGCCGAAATCGTCGATCGCCAGCGACACGCCCATCGCCCGCACCTCCGCCATCTTGTCTACTGCCTGCTGCAGGTCGCGCATGATGACGCCTTCGGTCACTTCCAGTTCCAGCCATTCCGCCGCCAGGCCGCTGTCGGACAGCGCCTGCGCCACGCGCTGCACCAGACCCTGCTCCTCGAACTGGCGCGGCGAGACGTTGACGGAAACGCGCAGCGGCGGCAGGCCGGCCTCCTGCCAGGCGCGGTTCTGGCGGCACGCGGTCTGCAACACCCACTCGCCCAGCGCGACGATCATGCCGCTCTCCTCGGCCAGCGGGATGAAGCGATCCGGCCCGATGCAGCCCTGCTCCGGATGCTCCCAGCGCACCAGCGCCTCCACGCCGAAGATGCGGCCCGTGTGCAGGTCGACCTTGGGCTGGTACTCCAGCCGGAACTGGCCGTCGTCCAGCGCGCTGCGCAAGCCCTCCAGCAGCACCAGCTTCTCTTCGATGCAGGCGTTCATTTCGCGGGTGTAGAACTGGCAGTTGTTCTTGCCCAGGTCCTTGGCGCGGTACATGGCGGCGTCGGCGTGCATCAGCAGCGTTTCGGCGTCGGCGCCATCGTTGGGATAGACCGCCACGCCGATGCTGCAACTGACCTGGACTTCCTGCCCGCTCAAGGTGATCGACTTGAGCACCGCCTCGCGCACCCGTTCCAGCACCGGCGCGGCGCGCTCGCTGTGGCGCGGCTCGTTCAGCACCAGCACGAATTCGTCGCCGCCGAAACGGCCGACGGTGTCGCCGGCGCGCAGGCAGGCGCTCATGCGCGCGGCCACCACCTTCAGCAGCTCGTCGCCGGCGTTGTGTCCCAGGCCGTCGTTGACCAGCTTGAAACCGTCAAGATCGATGAAGGCCACCAGCACCGCGCCGCCGTTGCGGCTGGCCTGGGCGATGGTCAGGTCAAGCCGGCTGGCGATCAGGCTGCGATTCGGCAGCCCGGTCAGCGTATCGTGGTGCGCCAGGTGCAGCATGCGCTCCTCGGCCAGTTTACGTTCGCTGATGTCGCGCACGATGGCCACCAGGCCGCCCTCCACCGGCACCACCTGCTGGTGCAGCCAGCGCGCCCGCAGTTGCGGGATATTGCTCTCCCATTCCTGTTCATGCACGCCGCCTACCTGCGTCACGTGCACCAGGTGCTCGAACATGCCGTTGCTGCGCGCCTGCGGCATCAGGCCGCACAGCGTCATCAGCCGCAGTTTTTCCTTGGTGTAGCCGGTCATTTTCTCGGCCCGCGAGTTGGCGTCGACGAAAACGAAATCGATGATCTCGCCGCCGATGTTGCGCACCTCCCGCATGACGAAGAAGGCGTCCAGGCTGGCCGCCGATGCCGCCGCATAGGTTTCCTGCGCGCGGCGCATGCGGGCGCGGTTGCGCGCTCCCTGCCAGGACCACAGCCACACCAAGGCGGTGCTCACGACCAGCACCACGCTGACGACCGAAGCCTCCCAGATTTTCTCGCGGCGCTGACGCTCGAAGCCCGCCATCTGCTCGCGCTCCGACAGGCCGACCACCACGTTCAGGGCGACGCCGTGCAGCTCGCGCATGCCGCTGTAGCGACGCACGCCATCCACGGTGCTGAGCTGCTCCGCCGCCAGCGCCATGTGCTGGCCAAAGGACAGCTTGTCGCCGACGCGCAGCGAGCGCACCACGCCGTCGCTGCCCACCAGGCCCAGCATGCCTTGCTCGCCGAGCCGGCTGCGCTCATAGCTGCTGGTGAAGTAGGCGGGATCGGTTTCGACGATGACGATGCCGGCGAAATTGCCCATGTCGTCGTCCAGCCTGCGGGTGAAGTGCAAATGCCATTCCGTGTTGGCGGCGTCACGCGTGGCCTGGCTGACGAAGGTGACGCCGCTGTCGCGCTCCTGGTGGAATTTGAAGTAGTTTTGATCGGCCACCGAAATCGGCAGTGCCTTGGGGTTGCTGGCGACGGTGAGGCCGTTGCGGTCGACGATGCTGACCACAAACACCACGCCCGGTGGCAGCAGGCCCTCGCGGCCCAGTTCCGGCAGCGCGCCCAGCGCCCCCTTGCGCTCGACCGCGTATTTGAGCACGCGCAGCGTCTGGTCGATGCCGTCCAGGCTACGCGCCACCTGCGCCTCGTAGGTGCCCATCATTTCACGCAGTGTATCGGTGGCGGCTTCGCGCGCGTGGGCGCGCTCGGCGTCGACCTCGTGAAAAGTCACCACCCAGATCGCCACCAGCAGCAGCAAGGCAAACAGCGGCAGCGAGAAATGCGTGTCCAGCCCGCGCCGCAGCCAGCGCTTGCGCAAGGTGTCGCCTCGGGCACGCACTGTCATCGCGTCACCAGCACGGCTTTGACGCTGGCGTCCAATGCCGCGCGGTCGATATAGCCGATCATCGATGGATTCTCGGCCACCATCTTGCGCACGGCAATGCTGTTGGCCAGCTCGCGCGGCGGCTGGCCGCGGCCGGTGAACACCATCTTGGTCCAGTAGGCCTTCATCAGCGCCGGCGACTTGGCCGCCACCTTGCTGTAGAACTCATCGCGCAGCGGGCTGCCGAGCGGCAGGTCCAGCGCCATGGCTTCGTCGCCGCCCGGGAAGCGGCCGGTCTGCGCCAGGAAGATGTCGGCCACCTGCTCGGGACGCAGCGCCGACATGGGATTCCTGGCCGAGACAATGACAACCAGTTCGGCCGCGCCGGCGCCGGCGCAAGCCAGTACCAGCAGCAACAGGGGGATCAAGCGAAGGCTAGTCATGTCATCCCCTTCAGAACACAAAATCGATCGACGCGCTCATCACGCTGATCAGGTGGCCGGACTGGAAGCCCGGCTGCACATTGATGAAGGTGCCGTTCGAGCCGTGCTGCGGCGTCAGGCGGTCGTATTGCAGCTTGAATGCGTAGTTGGCGCGCAGGTCCCAGCGGATGCCGGCGGTGATGCTGCGCTGCTGCGGTATCGCGTCCAGCATCTGGTTCAAGCCAGCGTTCAACTGGACGCCGGCGCCGGCCAGTTGCGGCGGCAGGCCGCGCAAGTCCAGGCCCGCGATGCGGGTCGGCATATTGGCGCGCGAGACGGCATAGGACAGGTAAGGCGTCAGGTCGCCGTAACGATAGCCGCCGCTGATATAGGCCGCGGTCTTGTCCCCCAGGTAGGAGCGGGCGTTCATGCGCCCCACTTCGCCCATCAGGAACCAGGCGCCCGGATCGTAGCTGGCGCCCAGCGACACCACGTCGGCCCGTTTGGCGTCGACATCGTAGCGCGCAGTCAGCGCAGCGCCTTGCGGCCCGAACTGGTTCAAGCCGGCGAACAGTTCGCGCGCCAGCTTGAGCGTCAGTTCGGTGCTCATCGCGCTGGCGCGCACGGTCAGCGCGCCGCTGGTGGTGGTGTTGGACAGGCCCGTCATCGCGCGCGCCGTGGCATGGGCCTGCGGCGTGGCGATGACATCGGTGTGCCCGAAAAAGACCTGGGTGACGTTGTTGATGCCGGCCGCGCTCCAGCGGTAGCTGGCGTCGACGCCGTCGCTATTGCTGATCGGGATGGCGCCGTACACCTCGACCGGCGGCCGCACCCACGGCAGGGCATAGCCGGCCTTGCGATAGTCGCCGGCCAGGAACAGCGGCAGCGCGATGCGCCCCACCCGCAGGCTCAGGTCCGGCGTGGCCTGGTATTTGACGTTGGCCCATTCGACCATCGGCGCATAGCCGCTTTGCAGCGTACGCTCGGACACCACCTGCAGCACCGCCGACCAGCGGCTATCCAGGTTCAGGCCCAGTTGCATGCCCACGCGGCTGTCCACCGTGGCGCTCCATTCGTGGCTGGCGCCGGCGTTGCCGGGATTGAGGACGTTGCCGGTGAAGTCGGACTGGCTGTCGTTACTGTGCACCAAACCCAGCGTGCCATAGCCGCCAAAGGTCCAGCGCGGCGCGGCGGCGCCGTCGTCGGCTTGCGCCACGGCGCAGGTCAGCATCGTCAAGCTAAAGACCAGCGACACCTGGGTGGCGCGCAGCGGTGAAAAATCAAACGTCATTCGTGGTTCCTGTCTATCGTTACATAGGGCGTGTTCTGCCAAGTGCACCGTGTTCAGGACGCGCGAAGACGCGGACGCCGTCCGCAAGCGCGGGCGGTCAAGCTCAACAAGGTGGGAAGTTCGCGGCTAGCGCGCGTGGCACATGGCTGGGGTGCCGTTCCGGAGAACTGATACGGATGTAAGTACTTTATACTGCCGCAAAGCAACTGTCGATGCATTAGAGTACAACACCAAAAAATCTATCGAAAAACCACGGATTTTGATAAGCAATTGCCAATACAAATAGTATTTGACCATCAAATGTCTTGCATCGCCCATCATCTTGCGAAGGCGACTACACGCGCCTTACACCGACCGCGGCGTTCCTGAACAGGGCGTCGACAAAGTCGACGAACACCTTGATGCGGGCGGCGCGCTGGTGCCGCTGCGGATACAGCAACGATACATCCGGCCCCGGCGCCTGCCATTGCATCAGCAGCGGCACCAGCGCGCCGCTGCGCAGCGGCTCGATCAGCGACACCGACAAATGCTGCACCACGCCCCCGCCGCTCACCGCCATCTCGATCAACGACTCAACATGGTCCATCGCCACCGCGCCGCGCGGCGTGGTGGTGAACGGTTGGCCATCTTGCTGGAAGACCCACGGCCGCAGCTGGCGCGCCTTGGGATAGACGAAGTTCAGGCACGGGATGTCGTTCAGGTCATCGGGATGTTGCGGCCGGCCGTGGCGCGCGATGAACGCCGGCGAGGCGCAACAAATGTAGCGGTTCTTGAAGACGCTGCGCGCCACCAGGCCGGAATCGGGCAGCTCGCCGATACGCAGCATCACGTCCACGCCCTCGTCCACCATGTCGATCAGGCGGTCGTTGGCGGTCAGGCGCACACTCAGCTCGGGATACGCAGCCAGGAAGCCCGGCAGCGCCGGCGCCACGAACTGGCGTGCCAGGCTACCCGGCATGTCGACCCGCAGGCTACCGCGCGGCGCCTGGTGGGCGTCGCTCATGCTGCTTTCCAGTTCCTCCATCTCCTCCAGCAGCCGGCGCGCCTGTTCGACGCAGCGGCGGCCTTCATCGGTCAGCGACATGCTGCGCGTGGTGCGGTTCAGCAGCTTGACGCCGAAATGCGCCTCCAACACGCCGATCTGGTGGGTCACCGAAGACGTCGAAATCCCCAGCTTGGCGGCCGCCCGGCTGAAGCCCCCGGCATCGACGACGGCGCAAAAAACTTTGAGGGCATCCAGACGGTCCACTTTTTCTCCTTGTTCCAGCCTGATTATCCACGATTCCGGGATACTGAATGCGGCGCGGCCTACTTTTTCCCGCCGCCGTCCGGCAGCAGAATAGCTCCATCAACCCATCACCAAGGAGCCCCACCATGAACACCATGCAAGCCGTCGTACTGAACACCTTAGGCGCACCGCTGTCGGACCAGCAGATCGCCCGCCCTGCGGCGGCCGCCGGCCAGGTGCTGGTGCGCGTAATCGCCAGCGGCGTCAACCCGCTCGACACCAAGATCGCCGCCGGCAAGGCCGACCACGCCCAGGTCCAGTTGCCCGCGGTGCTGGGCATCGATATCGCCGGCATCGTCGACAGCGTCGGCGACGACGTACAGGGCTTTGCCGCCGGCGACCGCGTCTTCGGCATGACGGGCGGCATAGGTTATGTACAAGGCTCGCTGGCGCAGTACGCGGCGGTGGACGCACAACTGCTGGCGCGCATGCCATCCCAGCTGAGCATGCGCGAAGCGGCAGCCCTGCCGCTGATCTTCATCACGGCATGGGAAGGCCTGGTCGACCGCGCCCGCGTCGGCGAGGGAATGAAAGTGCTGGTGCACGGCGGCGCCGGCGGCGTCGGCCACATGGCCGTGCAACTGGCGAAGGCGCGCGGTGCGCAGGTGTACGCCACCGGCAGCGCCGACCAGCGCGAGACCATCGAGAAAATGGGCGCGACCTTCATCGACTACCAGACCACCAGCGTCGATCAATACGTCCAGCAGCACACCGACGGCGAAGGCTACGACGTGGTCTACGACACCGTGGGCGGCGCCACGCTGGACGCCTCGTTTCGCGCCGTGCGGCAGTATGGCGGCCACGTGGTGAGCTGCCTGGGCTGGGGTACGCATGCGCTGGCGCCGCTGTCGTTCCGCGCCGCGACCTACTCCGGCGTGTTCACGCTGCTGCCGCTGTTGTCCGGCAAGGGCCGCGCCAACCACGGTGCGATCATGAAGGAAGCCGGCGCGCTGGTCGCCGCCGGCAAATTGAAGGTGGCGCTGGACGCAGGCGTCTACACGCTGGACGCGGCCAGCGTCACCGCCGCCCACACCGCGCTGGCCGAAGGCAAGGCGCGCGGCAAGGTGGTGGTGCAGGTGGCCGACATTTAAGGCTTGGGCGTGTCGGCCTCGCCAACCGGAACTCAGGCCGCCAGCGCCTGCCCCTGGTAAAACGGATAGTCGGTGTAGCCTGCTTCCGAACCGCCGAAGAAGCTCAGACGGTCGTAATCGTTCAGCGGCCAGCCGTTGCGGAAGCGCTCCGGCAGGTCCGGGTTGGCGATGAAGTGGCGGCCGAAGGCCACCAGGTCGGCATCGCCCGCCGCCAGGATCGCTTCTGCCGATTGCTGGTCGAAGCCGCCGGCGGCGATGATGGCACCGGTGTAATGCTTGCGGATCAGCTGCGCGGCCAGCGGCGCCTGGTTCTTGGTCTCGTCCTCGATGTTACCGGCGATGCGGGGCTCGATCAGGTGCAAATAAGCGAGCTTCAGCTCCGACAGCCGTTCCGCCACATAGGTGAACAAGCCTTCGGGATCGGTGTCCGACATATCACCCCAGCTGCCGCTTGGGCCGATGCGCACCGCCACCTTGTCGCTGCCCCATACCGAGATCACCGCCTTGGTGGCGTCCATCAGGAAGCGCGCACGGTTTTCAAACGAGCCGCCGTACATGTCGGTGCGCTTGTTGCTGCCGTCTTGCAGGAACTGGTCGAACAGGTAGCCGTTGGCGGCGTGCAGCTCGACGCCGTCGAAGCCCGCTTCACGGCCACGGATGGCGGCCAGGCGGAAGCTCTCGACCAGGCCGTCGATTTCGGCGATCGTCAACGCGCGGTTGGGCGTGTTCGGCACCCAGCCTTCGGTGGTGTAGGCCACGCCGCCGTGCGGCACTTCCGATGGGCCGACCGGAATGCTGCCGGCCGGCTGCACGTCCTTGTTGGACTGGCGGCCCGCGTGGTACAGCTGGAGGAAGATCTTGCCGCCCTTGGCGTGCACGGCGTCCGTGACCACCTTCCAGCCGGCGATCTGGCTGTCGTTATACAGGCCGGGCGCGCCAAGGTAGCCGTTGCCGTTCTCCGCGGCGATGGTGGCCTCGCCGATCAGCAGGCCGCCCTGCGAGGCGCGCTGCGCATAGTATTGCGCCATCAGCGGGCCGGGTTTGGCGCCGGCTTCGGCGCGCATGCGGGTCAGCGGCGCCAGCACCACGCGGTGGTTGAAGGTGTAAGAGCCGATTGCGACAGGGGACATCAGGGTTTTCATGATTTGCTCACTTGGTTAGGAATACAGCCAATGTAAGGGATATCCATCGAAAGAAAAATAGCTTGCAATTCCCAAGATATCGGACAGATACTTCCGCAATAGATCTTTACCTGCGAGTCACCCCATGGATAGCCTGAGCGGTATTTCGATGTTCGTCACCGTCGCCGAGACGCGCAGCTTCACCAAGGCCGGCGCGCAACTGGGGGTGTCATCGTCCGCGGTCGGCAAGGGCATCGCCCGCATGGAAGAGCGGCTGGCGGTGCGCCTGTTCCACCGCAGCACCCGCAGCATCACGCTGACCGCCGAAGGCGCGCTGTTCCTGGAACGCTGCCGGCGCATCCTCGGCGAAGTGGAGGCGGCGGAGGCCGAACTGTCGGAGCTGTCCGGCACGCCCAGCGGCCGCCTGCGCGTCAGCACCCCGCAGCTCACCGGCCTGGTGATGCCGACGCTGACAGGCTTCATGCGCCGCTATCCCGACATCGCGCTGGAAATCGACCTGTCCGAGCGCATGGTCGACATCATCGAAGAAGGCTTCGACGCCGTGATCCGCACCGGCACCCATCACGATTCGCGCCTGGCCTCGCGCCGCATCGGCGCCTGCCCGCAGGTGGTGGTGGCATCGCCCGGATACCTGGCCAGGCACGGCACGCCGTCGCATCCGCGCGATCTGGCGCGGCACGACTGCCTGCTGCACAAGTTCCCCGCCACCGGCCGCATCGAACGCTGGCCTTTCAAGCTGGCGGCGGACGAACCGGAACCCCAATTGAAGGAGCGCATGACCTGCAGCACCATCGAGGCGATCACCTACGCGCTGCTGCAGGGCGAAGGCATCGCCTTCCTGCCCACCTTCATCGTCGAGGATGAATTGAAGGACGGTCGCCTGCAAATCATCCTGGCCCACTATATGGAGCAGACGGTGACGTTTTCGATGCTGTGGCCGGCCAGCCGCTACGCCTCGCCCAAGCTGCGGGTGTTCATCGACTACGTGGTGCAGAACATGCGCATCTAGCGGCGCACGCTCGATATCGGAATAATTTGTCCGATATCTTCGGAATTGCAGCCTGTTTATCTCTGGACGGCATGGGCCCACACTGGGTTCATCGCACTTTTCGGAGTAAATCATGGCATCGCAATCACCGCAGTACATAACCGGCAGTTCCCCCATCCTCACCGCGCTGACCAGTTATATCGGCCGGCGCACCCTGCTGATCGTCGCGATCGGCGTCTATGCACTCTCCAATGTCGCCGCGTGGTCAGCACAGGACTACTGGCAGTTGATGACGGCACGCGTGTTGCTGGCGTTCGCTGCCGGACTGTACGTCCCCGGCGCCAACGCCCTGGCCAGCGGCAAGGCGATCGACCGCCATGGCCCGCGCGCCGTGATCCCGCCAGCGTCCTGGGCTACGCCAGCGCCCTGAGCATGCTGGCCGCACTGGCGCTGACCACGGCCAACGGCCGCCGCACCCACAACACAACACTCAACCCGGCCTGATTCGGCCGTCGTCAAAGGAAGCATCGTGAACAACACCCAAAAAATCCGCGTCGGCATCGTCGGCGCAGGCACCTGGGCCGAATATGGCCATATCCCCTCACTGAAGCTGCTGCCGCAGTACGAGATCACCGCGATTTTCAGCCGCAGCCAGGAGAAGGCCGACACTGTCGCCGCGCAGCACGGCATCAAGTACGCCGTGAACTCGCTGGAGGCGCTGGTCACCCATCCCGAAGTCGACCTGGTGCTGGTGCTCAATCCCGCGCCCAGCCACGAGCAGGCGATACGCACCGCCATCGCCGCCGGCAAGGACGTCTACAGCGAATAGCCGCTCACCCCTAGCAAGGCCGTGTCGCAGGAATTGATGGCGCTGGCCGACCGCGCCGGCGTGCGCCACACGGTCGGCCTGCAACGCCGCCTCGGCCCGGACTACCGCTACGTGCGCGACCTGCTGCGCGACGGCTACATCGGCGAACTGCGCTCGGTGCGGCTGCACGTCAGCGTCGAATACTTCCAGAGGGAGCGCCTGCAATCGCTGTACTTCACCGTCCCGGCGGAGAATTTTTCCAGCCTGCTGTCGATCTACGGCGGCCACTTCTTCGACGCCGTGTTCAACATCACGGGCCATCCGGACAGCATCCACGCGCTGACGGTCAACCAGTTCAAGGAAGTGACGCTGATCGAAACCGGCGCAATCCTGCCGCACACCTTGGCGGACCAGGTGGTGGTGAGCGGCAGCTTCGCCAACGGCGCCGTGCTGGCGGCCCACCTGGAAGCGGGCAAGCGCAATAACTTCGGCTGGCAGCTGGACCTGACCGGCTCCGCCGGCGACCTGAAAATATCCAGCCACACCAGCTTCGGCAACGCCTTCAACGTCATCGAGGGTGCGCAAGGCGATGCCCAACCCATGCGGGTGCTGCCGGTGCCCGAGATGTACAACTGGCTGCCGGCCAGCGACCTGGGTGGCAGCCAGCTGGAACTGACCAACCTGTACGCGGCCTACGCGCGCGACGTGCAGGATGGCACACATCTGGCGCCCACCTTTGCCGATGCGCTGGTAATGCACGATCTGATTGACAAGATCGAAGCGTCCAGCAGCAGCGGCCTGCGGGTGCGGCTCAAATAGCCACACCGGCGACTCGCCAGCTCGCGGTAAAGTGGCAGCCGCGCGCGGATTCCGTTACGCTGCCACCTATGAAAACCGCGAAACTCTATGAAACCCTGGCCGATTCCATCGCCGGCCAGGTCGCACAAGGCGTGCTGCGCGAAGGCGAGCGCATACCGTCGGTGCGCCAGACCGCCCAGCACCATCAGTTGAGCATCTCGACGGTGATCCGCGCCTTCCTGCTGCTGGAGAGCCGTGGCGTCATCGAAGCGCGGCCGCAGTCCGGCTACTTTGTGCGCCGCCGGCCCGATGGTGCAGCCCAGGCCAACGCCTCGCCGGCCCCGATGTCGCCGGCCGAACTGGCGCGCGCTCCGGCGCTCGACACCAGCACGCTGGTGCTGACGACATTGCGCTCCATCGACCAGGGCAGCATCCCGCTAGGCTCGCCCTTCCCCGACCCGACACCCTTCCCGTGGGCGCGGCTGAACTACCACGCCGGCGTCATCTCCCGGCGCGGGGGCCAGAACCAGCTGCTGTCCGACCTGCCGCCGGGGAATCCGGAACTGATACGCCAGATCGCCCGCCGCCATCTGGAGAACGGCCTGACCGTGGATGCGGCCGAGATCATCATCACCACCGGCGCCACCGAAGCGATCAACCTGTGCCTGCAAGCGGTGGCCAGGCCCGGCGACCTGGTGGCGGTCGAATCGCCGACCTACTACGCGCTGTTGCAGGCGCTCGAGCGCATGGGCGTGCGGGTGCTGGAGATCGCCACCGACGCCATACACGGCATCGATGTCGAGGCGCTGGAGCGCGCCATCGTTGATCAGGGCGTCAAGGCCTGCATCCTGATGCCGAACTTCCAGAATCCGCTGGGCTTCCTGATGAGCGATGAGCGCAAGCGCGCGCTGGTGGAGATGCTGGCGCGGCACGACGTGCCGGCGATCGAGAACGACGTCTATCACGAGCTGTATTACGGCGACAGCCATCCCGGCTCGCTGAAGCAGTACGACACGCGCGGCCTGGTCCTGCACTGCAACTCCTTCTCCAAGAGCCTGGACACCGGCCACCGCATCGGCTGGACGCTGCCCGGCCGCTACCGCGCGCAGGTCGAGAAGCTCAAGTTCCTCAACTCGCTCAACACCGCGGCGCTACCGCAGCTGGCCATTGCCGAATACCTGAAGAACGACGGCTACGACTATCATCTGCGCAAACTGCGCAAGGCCTACGCGCAGCAGGCCAGCATCATGTCGGCCGCCGTGCTGCGCTTCTTCCCGCCGGGGACCGGCGTATCGCAACCGGCCGGCGGCTATCTGCTGTGGGTGACCATGCCGCCGGCGGTACGCGCGCTGGAACTGTATGCGCGGGCGCAGGAGCGCGGCATCAGCGTCGGCGCCGGCAATATGTTCGCCACCGGCGACGCCTATCAGCATTGCATCCGCCTGAACTACAGCTATCCCTGGACCGCCGAGGTGGAGGCGGCGGTGCGCATGCTCGGCCAGCTGGCCGGCGAGCTGACCGCTGCGCGCCTCGGTTGAAGCTCAGTTGATGCTATAGCGCGCGCAGGGCGCAAGCTGCGCGGGTTTGGGCTGACCGCACTGCTCCAGCAACGAACGCTCGATATTGCGCGTCATCGCGTGCAGCGCCAGGCAGTTCGGATCCGTGCCGAAGGGCTCCGAAATCTCCTGGGCGATCGCCTCCAGCGCGAACAGCGTGTAGGCGACAAACACGGATATCAGCGGCGTCGCGAGGCCGATGGCGTCCACCAGGCCGAAAGGCAACAGGAAGCAGTACAGGTAGACGGTGCGGTGCACCAGCACGCCGTATGGATACGGAATCGGCGTATTGCTGATACGCTCGCAGCCGCCGACGGCCGCCGCCAGTTCACCGACCTGCGCGTCCAGCATCCACAGCATCTGTTCCGGCCCCTGTCCCCGGCGGGCGGCGCGCGCCAGCATCAGGCGCAGACGGTCCAGCAGCGCCACGGGGATGTAATCCAGGCCGTCCAGCCGCGCCATATCCTCCTCGTTCAGATAGCGCGCCAGGTCCGGCTTGGGATCGGTGCCGCGCAACTGGTGCGCCAGCGCGTAGACAAAGGCGATCAGGCGCCGCACGAACAGCTTGCGGGCAAAGCCTTCGTCCTCCTGCGGCAGGTAGTTGAGCGCCTGCGACGTCAACGAACGCGCCGCGACCAGGATGCGGCCCCAGATCTGCCTCGCCTCGACAAAGCGCGCATACGCGGCGTTGTTGCGAAAGCCGAGAAAGATCGCCAGGCTGACGCCGACCAGCGGAAACGGCGCCGTATCGAGCGGGATCTTGACGCCGTCGATGCGGCCGCCGGTGGCCACCGCCAGTGTGCTGATCGCCAGCATCAGCAGCAACTGGGGAATGATGGACTTGAGCACCGAGCCGTCCCAGACGAACAGCATGCGCAGCCAGTTGGTGGGTGGACGAACGATCATGGCGTCACCTCCCGCCGTTGGCCGGTACGGCGCCCGGCGACAGCAGCACCGGGATCGACTTCGACGTCGGCGTGCCGGCGCCGTCGGCCACGCTGGACAGCGGCACCAGCGGATTGGTCTCCGGGTAGTAGGCGCCGATGCAGCCGCGCGGGATATCGTAGGCCACCAGCATGAAGCCGTCGGCGCGGCGCTCGACATCGTCGTCCCACACGCTCTGCACGTCGACCCAGTCGCCGGCCTTCATGCCCAGCATGTCGATATCGGCCGGGTTGATGAAGATCACCCGCCGCATGCCGAACACGCCGCGGTAACGGTCGTCCAGCGCGTAGATGGTGGTGTTGTACTGGTCGTGAGAACGGGTGGTCATCATCACCATCAGGCGCTGACCGTGGCGGATGCGGGCGCGCGCGATCGGCGTGTCGCGCTCGACCTGGTGCGGCACGAACTGCGCCTTGCCGCTGGCGGTGTTCCATTCGCGCTCGCGCGAGGCCACCTTCAAATGGAAGCCGCCCGGCACTGCTATCCGCGCGTTGTAGTCGTAGAAATCGTCGAACACCTTTTCGATGTCGTCGCGGATGCGCGCATAGTCGTGGCGGTAGGCCGGCCATGCCAACGCATGCCGTCCGCGCCCTGCTCCGCTGCCCAGCGTGGCCTCCGCCATGTGCGCGACGATGGCGATCTCGGACAGCAGCGCCTCCGATGCCGGCTTGTTGATGCCGTACGAAATGTGCACCATACTCATCGAGTCTTCCACCGTGACGCCTTGCGCCCCCCCGCCCTGCACGTCGATCTCGGTACGGCCCAGCGTCGGCAGGATCAGCGCCTGGCGGCCGTGGATCAGGTGGCTGCGATTAAGCTTGGTGGCGACATGCACTGTCAGCTCGCAGGACTGCAAGGCCTTGAAGGTCAGTGGCGTATCCGGCGTGGCGACGGCGAAATTGCCGCCCAGGCCAACGAACACCTTGACCTTCCCTTCCGCCATCGCGGCGATGGTGGCCACCACGTCGTAGCCGTGATGGCGCGGCGGCTCGAAATCGAAGACTTCCCGCATGCGGTCCAGGAAGGCCTCGGTCGGGCGCTCCTCGATGCCCACCGTGCGGTCGCCCTGCACGTTGGAGTGGCCGCGCACCGGGCACAGGCCCGCGCCACGGCGGCCGATATTGCCGCGCATGAGCATCAGGTTGGACAGCATCTGTATCGTCGGCACCGAGTTCTTATGCTGCGTCAGACCCATGCCCCAGGTGGCGATCACACGCTCGCCGCGCAGATAGACTTGGGCCAGCGCTTCGATCTCCGCGCGCGGCACGCCGGATTCATCGATCAGCAGCGACCAGCTCTCCTTGCGCAAATCCCGCGCAAACTCGTCGAAACCTGCGGTGTGCTGCGCGATGAAGTCCACATCCAGCAAGCGTTTGGAGCCATGCAGCAGCGCGTGGTCGTCCAGCTCCAGCAAGCGCTTGGCCAGCGCCTTGATCAACGCGAAGTCGCCGCCCAGGCGTGGCTGGACGAACATGGAGCAGATCGGGGTGCTGGACATGGTCAGCATCTCGACCGGGTGCTGCGGGCTGGTGAAGCGCTCCAGGCCGCGCTCACGCAGCGGATTGATCGACACGATGGCGGCGCCGCGCCGCGCGCATTCGCGCAGCTCGCCCAGCATGCGCGGATGGTTGGTGGCGGGATTCTGGCCGAAGATCAGCAGCGTATCCGCGTGTTCGAAGTCGTCCAGCGTCACCGTGCCTTTGCCGATGCCGACGGTCCCGGGCAGGCCGCGACTGGTCGCCTCGTGGCACATGTTGGAGCAATCGGGGAAGTTGTTGGTGCCGTAGGCGCGCGCGAACAGCTGGTACAGGAAGGCCGCCTCGTTGCTGGCGCGGCCCGAGGTGTAGAACGCCGCCTGGTCCGGATGGTCCAGCGCATTGAGCTCGCGCGCCACCAGCGCGAACGCCGCCTGCCACGAGATCGGCACGTAACGGTCGCTGACGGCGTCGTAGCGCATCGGCGCGGTCAGGCGGCCGTGCTGCTCCAGTTCATAGTCGGATTGTTCCAGCAGCTCGGCGACGGTGTGACGGGCGAAGAAATCTTCGGTCACGCGCTTGCTGGTCGATTCCGCCGCCACCGCCTTGACGCCGTTTTCGCAGAATTCGAAGGTGGAGCCGTGCTCGCGGTCCGGCCACGCGCAACCGGGACAATCGAAACCGTCCGGCTGGTTCTGTGCGAACAGCGATTTGTAATTGACGCCGCTGACGCGCTCCTTGAGCAGGTTGAGGGCCACGTACTTCAAGGCGCCCCAGCCGGCGGCCGGGTGGGTATAGGGTTCGATCTTGCCTGCGGGGGCGGCTGGTTTGTTGTCATCCATGGCGATGGTGCTCCTTATGTGGTCAGGTCGAGCATAATTCCCGCCGCCCCCTCCACATGAGTACAGATCGCGTCACCGCCGGCAGGTACAGTCGCCGCCGGCGGCGATTGACTTCCAACGCGACATCCCCAACTATAGCGGCATGCGCAAACCGTCCACCGTCGCCGACCTGTGGCAAGACTTCCACCCCGCCGTGGCGGCATGGTTTCGCTCGGCCTTTGCCTCGGCAACCGAGGCGCAGCGGCGCGCCTGGCCGCTGATCCAGGGCGGCCGGCCGACGCTGATCGCCGCCCCCACCGGCTCAGGCAAGACGCTGACCGCCTTCCTGGCCGCCATCGACGCGCTGGTGGCGGAAAGCGCCGAAGCGCCGCTGCCCGACGAGTTACGGGTGCTGTACGTGTCGCCGCTGAAGGCGCTGTCCAACGATATCCGCCTCAATTTGCTGGCGCCGCTGGAAGGCATCAGCCGCGAGCTGGCCGCGATGGGGCTGGCCGACCACGGCATCCGCAGCGCCGTGCGCACCGGCGACACCACCCAGACCGAACGCAACGCCATGCGCCGCCGCGCGCCGCACATCCTGGTGTCGACGCCGGAGTCGCTGTATGTGCTGCTGGGTTCCGACAGCGGCCGCGCCATGCTGTCGACCGTGCACACGGTGATCGTCGATGAAATCCACGCGGTGGCCGGCAGCAAGCGTGGCAGCCACCTGGCCCTGAGCCTGGAGCGGCTCGACGCCTTGTGCGCGCGGCCGCCGGTGCGGGTGGGTCTGTCGGCCACGCAAAAGCCGCTGTCGCTGGTGGCGCAGTTCCTGGTCGGCGCCGGCGGCGATTGCGCGGTGGTCGACGTCGGCCACGTGCGCGCGCGCGACCTGGGCCTGGAACTGCCGCCGGTGCCGCTGGAGGCGGTCATGGCCAACGAGGTGTGGGAGCGCGTCTACGACCGCCTGGCCGAACTGGCGGTGCTGCACAAAACCACACTGGTGTTCGTCAACACGCGGCGCATGGCCGAGCGCATGGCGCGCCATCTGGGCGAACGGCTCGGCGTGAAACTGGTGGCGGCGCACCACGGCAGCCTGGCCAAGGAATACCGGCTCGACGCCGAACAGCGCCTCAAGCGCGGCGAGCTGCGCGTGCTGATCGCCACCGCCTCGCTGGAGCTGGGCATCGATATCGGCGACGTCGATCTGGTCTGCCAGATCGGCTCACCGAGGAATATCGCCGCGCTGTTGCAGCGCGTGGGCCGCTCGGGCCACCAGGTGGGCGGCCTGCCCAAGGGCCGCTTATTCCCCATCTCGCGCGATGACCTGATCGAATGCGCGGCGCTGCTGGACTGCGTGCGCCGCGATGAGCTGGACCTGCTGCATATTCCATCCGCGCCGCTGGACGTGCTGGCGCAGCAGATCGTCGCCGAAGTGGCGTGCCGCGAATGGCGCGAGGACGAGCTGTTCGACATGGTGCGCCGCGCCGCGCCCTACGCGCAGCTGGAGCGCGCCAGCTACGACGCCGTGGTCCGCATGCTCTCCGAGGGCTACACGGGCCGCAACGGCGTGCGCGGCGCCTACCTGCACCGCGACACGGTGGCCGGCGCGCTGCGCGGACGGCGTGGCGGCAAGCTGACCGCCGTCACCTCCGGCGGCACCATACCGGACAACGCCGACTACACGGTGGTGCTGGAGCCGCAGGGCCAGATGGTCGGCACGGTGCACGAAGACTTCGCCGTCGAGAGCCTGGCCGGCGATGTCTTCCAGCTTGGGAATACGTCGTACCGCATCCAGCGCGTCGAAGCGGGCAAGGTGCGGGTGGAGGATGCGCACGGCGCGGCGCCCAACATCCCCTTCTGGCTGGGCGAGGCGCCGGGCCGCAGCGACGAGCTGTCGATGGGCGTGGCGCGCCTGCGCGGCGAGATCGAACGGCAACTGGCCGGCATCCCGAACGCGCCCCCGGACGGCGCGGCCGCCATCGAGCGCGCCGTCGACTGGCTGTTCGAGCATCTCGGCCTGGCCGATGACGCCGCGCGCCAGATCGTCGAATACCTGGCCCGTTCGCGCGCCGCGTTGGGCGCCCTGCCCACCCGCGACACGCTGGTGATGGAGCGCTTCTTCGACGAATCGGGCGGCATGCAGCTGGTGCTGCACTCGCCCTACGGCAGCCGCATCAACCGCGCCTGGGGACTGGCGCTGCGCAAGCGCTTCTGCCGCAGCTTCAACTTCGAATTGCAGGCGGCGGCCACCGAGGACGCCATCGTGCTGTCGCTGTCGACCGCCCACAGCTTCCCGCTGGACGAGGTGTGGCGCTATCTGCGTTCGGCCACCGCCGAACACATACTGATCCAGGCATTGCTGGACGCGCCGCTGTTCAACGTGCGGTGGCGCTGGAACGCCACCACCGCGCTGGCGCTGCCGCGTTACGCCGGCGGCCGCAAAGTGGCGCCGCAACTGCAGCGCATGAAAAGCGACGACCTGCTGGCCTCCGTCTTTCCCGACCAGGCGGCGTGCCTGGAAAACATCGTCGGCGAGCGCGAGCTGCCCAGCCATCCGCTGGTCGACCAGACCTTGGACGACTGCCTGCACGAGGCCATGGACTGCGAAGGCTGGCTGGCCCTGCTGCGCCGCATGGAAGCGGGCGCAGTGGCCTTGATCGCGCGCGACCTGCCGGCGCCCTCGCCGCTGGCGATGGAGATCCTCAACGCCCGCCCCTACGCCTTCCTCGACGACGCGCCGCTGGAGGAGCGCCGCACCCAGGCCGTCATCAACCGGCGCTGGACCGATCCCGCCTCCACCGACGACCTGGGCGCGCTCGACGCCGGCGCCATCGCCAGCGTGGCGGAAGAAACCTGGCCCAGCGTGCGCAACGCCGACGAGATGCACGAGGCCTTGATGTCGCTGGCCTGCATCACGCAGGCGGAGGCGGCCTCCAACGACGGCTGGAGCGGCTGGCTGGAGGCGCTGGCGGCCGGAGGACGGGCGACGCGCCTGCGCGGCGATGCCGCGGCGGCAGGCGGCATCGACTTCTGGGTGGCGCTGGAACGCCTGGCCTGCGTGATGGCCGCCTATCCGCAGGCGCGCACCACGCCGGCGCTGACCGCCCCCGCCGATGCTAGCCTCGACGCCGATGGCGGCTGGACCGCCGATGCCGCGCTGGTTGAAATCCTGCGCGCGCGGCTGAGCGGCTTCGGCCCGCAGACGGTGGCCGCCATCGCCGGCGCGCTCGGTCTGACGGCCAGCAGCGCCACCATCGCCCTCACGCAACTGGAAGGCGAAGGCTATGTGATGCGCGGCCGCTTCTCGCCCGGCTCCGCGACGGAGGAATGGTGCGAACGGCACCTGCTGGCGCGCATCCACCGCTACACCATCAAGAGCCTGCGGCGCGAGATCGAACCGGTGGAGCGCCAGGACTTCATGCGCTTCCTGTTCGACTGGCAGCACCTGTCGCCGGACACCCAGCTGCAAGGAGAGGAATCGCTGCCGCTGCTGCTGGCCCAGCTGGAAGGCTACGAGGCCGGCGCCGGCGCATGGGAAAGCGATCTGCTGTCGCTGCGCATGCAGGACTATTCGAAAATCTGGCTCGATGACCTGTGCCGCAACGGCAAACTGGTTTGGACCCGCATCGGCGCGCCGTCCAGCGCCGCCGGAGGACCGGTGCGCAACACGCCGCTGGTGCTGCTGCCGCGCCGCCAGCTGGGCTTGTGGCATGCGCTGCCGGCGGTGGCCGGCGAGATCGAAGTATCGCCCCGCGCCGCGCGCGTGCTCGACGCGCTGCGGCGCGACGGCGCCATGTTCTTCGATGAACTGGTACAGGACGCGCGCCTGCTGCCGGTGGAACTGGAAAACACGCTGGGCGAACTGGTGGCGACTGGGCTGGTCAACGCCGACAGCTACGCCGGCCTGCGCGCCATGCTGCTACCGGCGAACAAGAAGGCCAGCAACGACAAGCGTCGCCACCGTGGCGCCGGCGCGGCGCCGTCGATGGAGGAAGCCGGCCGCTGGGCGCTGGTGCGGCGCGGGGACGGCGTGACGATCCGCGAGCGGGTCAGCGACATCGCCACCGCCATCAAAGCGCCAGCGGCCGCCGACGACAAAGCCCTTGCCACCCGCGTCGTCGCCCCGCAACGCAAGCCACGCACCGATCCCGCAACGCTGGAACACATCGCCATGACGCTGCTGCGACGCTACGGCGTGATGTTCTGGCGTCTGCTGGAGCGCGAGGCCGCGTGGATGCCGTCGTGGCGTGAGCTGCTGCCGGTCTACCACCGCCTCGAAGCGCGCGGCGAGATACGCGGCGGCCGCTTCATCGCCGGCCTGTCGGGCGAACAGTTCGCCCTGCCCGAAGCCATTCCGCTGCTGCGCGACGTGCGCCGCCGCCAGCACGACGGTGGCCTGGTATGCGTCTCCGGCATCGACCCGCTCAACCTGTGCGGCACGCTGCTGGCCGGCGAAAAAGTCCCGGCGCTGGCCGGCAACCGCCTGCTGTTCCGCGACGGCCTGCCGGTGGCGACCCTGGTGGCCGGCAAATTCAACTACCTGTACCAGCCGTCCGCAGCGGAACGGGAAGCGCTGCATGGCGCGCTGGTGCACGCCTGAATCAGCTGCCCCGGCTGTGCTCGGCCGCGTGCATGGCCAGGTAGGCCTTCAGATTGTCGTCGCCGATGCCCATGGTGCGCAAGATTTCCGCCATGAAGCTGACCGGCGCGCTGCCAGGCGCCGTGACCACGCGTTGATCGGCAACGGCATAGGGCACGTTCTGGTAGTGGGCGGCGCCGGCATAATTGAGTTGCGACAGGTTCAGCGCCGAGTTGGATGTATGGCGGACATGATCGAGCACGCCCGCGCGCGCCAACGCGCGGGTGCCGTCGCAGATGCCGGCGACGACTATGTTGCGGCTGTGGGCTGCGGCCAGCAGCGCGCCGATCTCGGGCGCCCGGTCGGTCTGCCAGATGGTGCCGCCACAGACGATCAGCAGGTCCAGCCCGTCGAGCTGAATGGCGTCGATCGCCAGCTGCGGCGTGACCTTCAGCCCACCGGACGAGGTGACCGGATTGCCACCGGGGCTGGCGTATCCCGTGTCGAAGCCATAGTAGCCGCGCGCGGTTGAATTGATCAGGGCGGTTTCCCAATCGGAAAAATCTTCCGTGAGGATGGTGATGGAACGTTTCATGGCGACCTCCTATTTCGGAAAACACCAGCGTAGCCGAATCGCCTGTCAATTTGTGTCAGGAGCCGTAAGGTGTGATGGCGCACAGAGTACACGGAGATTGCCGCATATCTTGGCGGCTGACAGTTTAACCAACGAAGGAACCGCCATGCGCCTGCCCCTGATCGCCCCGCAAGACCTGACGCCCGAACAAAAGCCGCTGTACGACAATATGCGCAAGGGCATCACCAGCAACTTCAACGACTTCATCGCGGTGCGCGAGGACGGCGCGCTGATGGGACCATGGAACCCGTGGCTGCACGAGCCCGGCATTGGCAAGGCGATCTGGGACCTGACGCTGGCGATGACCGCCAACGCCACGCTGCCCGACAACGCGCGACAGATCGCCATCCTGGTGGTGGGCGCCAGCTACAACGCGGCCTACGAAATCTACGCCCACATCGCCGTCGCCGAGCGCGAAGGCATGTCGGCCGAACGCCTGGCCACGCTGATGGCGGACGTCAAGCCTGCGGACTTGAACAAGGAAGAGAAAGCGTGGCCTATGACATGGCCTATGCGTTGAGCCGTGGCGGCACGCTGCCGGAGCCCTTGTACCGCCTGGCCGTTAACACCTTCGGCCAGCACGGCGCCAATGAGCTGATCTACCTGGTCGGCCTGTATGCGCTGGTGTCGGTCACGCTGAACGGCTTCAACGTGCCGGTGCCCGAACGCGATTAAGACTCGGGCTTATTTGTAGTCGTCCGGCGTCAGCGCGTACTTCTGCATTTTGTAGTACAGCGTCTGCTTGGGCACGCCCAGCGCGGCGCTCACTTCGGTGACGCTGCCGCTGGCCCGGCGCAATTCCTGTTCGATGACGGCGCGCTCGAAGCAGCCCACCTGATCGGCCAGCGGCAGCGGCGCCATGCTGCGCGCCGACAGCAGGCCGTCGGCCCCGCTGGACAATCCCAGCACGAAGCGCTCGGCGATGTTGCGCAGCTCGCGCACATTGCCCGGCCAGTCGTGCGCCATCAGCGCCTGCATCAGCGGTCCCGGCACCGGCGGCGCGCTGCGCTTGTAACGCGCGGCGGCGCCCAGCAGGAAGTGCTCGAACAGCAGCGGGATGTCCTCGCGCCGCTCGCGCAGCGGCGGCAGGTTCAGCACGATCAGGTTGAGGCGGTAGTACAGATCGCTGCGGAACTTCTGCTGGTCCGACCATTCCTTCAGGTCGACCTTGGCCGCCGCGATCACCCGCACGTCCACCGGCACCGGACTGTTGGAACCGAGCCGCTCCACATAGCGCTCCTGCAGCACGCGCAGCATCTTCACTTGCAGCGCCATCGGCAGGCTTTCGATCTCGTCGAGGAACAGCGAGCCGCCGTCGGCGTGCTCGATCTTGCCGATCTGGCGCTTGCCGGCGCCGGTGAAGGAGCCCGACTCGTGGCCGAAGACTTCGCTCTCGAAGATGGTCTCGGGGATCGCGCCGCAATTGAGCGCGACGAAATGACGCTGGTGGCGGCGGCTGAACTGGTGCAGGCAGCGCGCCACCATCTCCTTGCCGGTGCCGGTCTCGCCGTAGATCAGCACGTCGGCCGGTTCGTCGGCCAGGTCGAGGATCAGGCGGCGCAGGTCGCGCATCGCGGCCGAGTCGCCCAGCAGCGTCGCTTCGATGCCTACCCCGTGTTCGATGCGGTGGCGCAGCGCGGCCACTTCCAGCACCAGCCGCCGGGTTTCCATCGCGCGCTGCACCACGTCGGTCAGCTGCTCCGACGAATACGGCTTGGCGATGAAGTCGTAGGCGCCGTCGCGCATGGCGCCGACGGCCATGGTGATGTCGCCGTGGCCGGTCACCAACACCACCGGCAACTGCGCGTCGATGGCTTTGACGGCGGCCATGAAGTCCAGGCCGCTCATGCCGGGCAGGCGCACGTCGCTGACCACCACGCCGTCGAAGCCGGGCGTGACCAGGGCCAGCGCCTGTTCGGCGGTGTGGAAGGCTTGCACCTCGATGCCCGCCAGGTCCAGCGCCTGCGCGCTGCCGGCGCGCACGGTGGCGTCGTCTTCGATCAATAATACTTTCATGCTGTCTCCTGCTGCGCAATGGGCAACTCGATGATAAACCGGGCGCCGCCCGCGGTGGTGGATTCGGCCAGTAGCTGGCCGCCAAACTCGCGGATGATCTGCTCGGATATCGCCAGTCCCAGGCCAAGGCCCTGCCCTTGCGGTTTTGTTGTGAAAAATGGTTCGAATAAATGACTGCGGACCGATTCCGGTATGCCCGGGCCCGTGTCCGAGACGGCGATCATGGCTTTCTTGAAACTGCGGGTCACGCTGACGGTGAGCTGACGCATGTCGCAGCCGGCCATCGCGTCGAGCGCGTTGGTGAACAGGTTGACCAGCACCTGCTCGAGCCGGTTGCTGTCGCACAGCGCGTACACGTCCTGGCTCAGCATCGACATGCGGAAGTTGACCCGCTCCTGCTCCACCCGCCGCTCCACCAGGAACAGCGCGGCGGTGATCGCGGCCGCCACCGGCACCGGCCTGAGGCTGGCGTCGGACTTGCGGGCGAACTGGCGTAGCTGGCCGGTCAGCGCGCCCATGCGGCCGACCAGTTCCGAGATGGTGGTCAGGTTGTCCTTGGCTTCGTCCAGGCGGCCGCGCTCGATCAGCACGCGGGCGTTGTCGGACATGGTGCGCAGCGCCGTCAGCGGCTGGTTCAGTTCGTGCGTGACGCCGGCCGACATCTGGCCCAGCACCGCCATCTTGCCGGCCTGGACCAGCTCGCTCTGCGCCTGGCGCAGCTTCTGCTCGGCCTCGCGGCGCACGACGTTTTCCTCGCTCAGGTTGTGGGTCATCTGTTGCAGGCTGGCGGTGCGCTCGGCCACCATGGTTTCCAGGTGGTCGTAGGCGCGCTGCAAGTCCACGCGCGCGCGCTGGCGTTGCCGTCCCAGCCGGCGGCGCTGACGGGCGTACAGCACCAGCATCAGCAACAGCGCCTCCGACAGCAGCGTGAACAGGAAGGCATTGCGGGCGCTGGCCTCGGCCGGCGCCAGGTCGGACAGGTAGACGAATTGCCATTTGCGCGGCGCCAGCGAACGGGTCTGGCTGAGCATGCGCGCATGCTCGGCCGGCGCCGGCGTGGCGACGATGGTGGCGCCGCTGTCGAGCTTGCGCAATTCGCGCATGCCCAAGGGCAGCAAGGCGTGCGAGAAATACTGGCGCGACACTTCCAGCTCCAGCAACACCTCCGCCGACAGCGGCGCCAGCGTGCGGTATTTCCAGTCCTGCACCGAGCTGAGGAAGACGACCCCGTGCGCATCGGTCAGCATCACCTTGTCGGCGCCCTGCACCCAGCCGTTTTCCAGCGTCTCGATGTTGACCTTGACGGTGGCCACGCCCAGCATGCGGCCGTTGTGATAAATGCCGTGCGCGAAGAAGTAGCCCGGCTCGCCGCGCGTGGTGCCGACGCCGTAGAAGCCGCCCGGCGTGCGCCGCAGCGCATCGCGCACATAGGGACGGAAGGCGACGTTGTCGCCGACGAAGCTGTCCGGCTCGCGCCAGTTGCTGGAGGCCTGGGTCAAGCCTTGCAGGTTGACGATGTAGATGGTGGTGGAGCGGGACAGGCGGTTGACCTGTTCCAGGTAGGCGTTGACCTCGGCGCGCAGGGCTTCATCGTCCGGCCGTTGCAGCAGGGCGATGACGTCCTTGTTCAGTTCTAGCGTGCCGGGCAGGAAGTCATATTTGGACAGCAGGTTTTCCAGGCTGACGGCATAGCTGTCGAGCCGCTGGGCGCCGGCCAGGCGCAGCTTGTCGGTGGCTGCGTTTTCGGTCCAGCGCCAAGCCAGCAGCGCCACCGCGAGGCAGCACAGCAGCACCAGCACCCACGGCGCGACCCGGCGCAGCAGCCGGCGGCCCGGCCGTGACGGCAAGTCGGTCTGCGCTGCTGCGGCCATAAACTCCCCTGTTGTTATTGTAGTTTCATCCGCTCACATTAAAACACATGGCGCACGCCGAGGTTGAATCCGGTGGTGCCGGTGCCGCTGTCGGTCGCCGTGCCGACGTGGAAATTGGCGCCGTTGCGGTTGAGGATGCGGCCATAAGCAGTGTACAGGTCGGTACGCACCGACAGCGGGTACAGGTAGCCGATCGCCGCCTGGCGCGAACGCTGGTGCGCCGCCGAGTCGTCGCGATGGTCGATATAGGAAGCGAGGAACTTGCCCGCGCCCGCCGCCACGCTCACGCCCAGCAGCGCATCGCGGCTGGTGATGCCGAGCAGGTCCTGGTTGCGCGAGTAGGCCGCGTGGCCGGTCACGCCGTCGATGCGGTAGCGCCCGGCCAGCATGGTGTAGCGGGTGTGCGCGGTGGCCAGGGCATTGTCGCGCTGATGGTGGGCCAACACCAGGCTCAGCGGGCCGTTGTCGTAGCTGGCCGAGCCGCCGATGCTGCGGTTCTTGGCGCTGTCGCCGGCCGTTTCGCCGAAGCCAACCATCACGTCGGCCGAGAAGCCTTGATAGCGCGGCGTGATGTACTCGACCGAGTTGTCGACCCGGGTGCTCGGGAAGAAGACGTTCTGCGCATTGCCGGCGAAGCCGGTGACGAAGGGATCGGCCACATCGCGCAGGGCCTTGTAGTACGGCATGTACTGGCGGCCCATGCTGACCGCGCCAGCCTTGCCGGACAGGCACACATAAGCCTGGCGGCCAAACAGCAGGCCGCCCTGCCCGGCGGCGCCGGTGTCGATGGTGAAGCCGTTCTCCAGCACGAAGCCGGCGCTCATGCCGCCGCCCAGGTCTTCCTTGCCCTTGAAGCCGATGCGCGAGCCGGAGCCCACGCCGCTGCTGATGTTTTGCAGGTTGCCGGCGGCGCCGCCGCGCTCCAGCACCAGGCCGGCGTCGGCCACGCCGTACACGGTCACACTCGATTGCGCCTGCGCGACAGCCGATACCAAACCCAGCGCCAATGCGCTCATCACATACTTTTGCATCTTTCAGTCTCCTCTAATTATTTCAAGCCGCGCGCATCGTGGCGGCGACAGGGTGTTCCACTTCTTCTTCCAAAGCACCTTCCCACTTGGCGACCACGGCGGTCGCGACGGCGTTGCCGACCGCGTTGGTGGCCGAGCGGCCCATGTCCAGGAACTGGTCGATGCCCATCAACAGCAGCAGGCCCGCTTCCGGAATATGGAACTGGTTCAGCGTGGCGGCGATCACCACCAGCGAGGCGCGCGGCACGCCGGCGATGCCTTTCGAGGTCACCATCAACAGCAGCAGCATGGTGATCTGGGTGCCCAGCGACAGGTCGATGCCGTAGGCCTGGGTGATGAACAGCACGGCGAAGGTGCAGTACATCATCGAGCCGTCCAGGTTGAACGAATAGCCCATCGGCAGCACGAAGCTGGAAATCTTGCGTTGCACGCCGAACTGGTCCAGCGCCACCAGCAGTTTTGGATAGGCCGCTTCCGAGCTCGCGGTCGAGAACGCCAGCAGGAAAGGTTCGCGGATCAGCACCATCAGGCGGAACACGCGCTTGCCGATGAAGGCGAAGCCGCCCAGGATCAGCAGCGCCCACAGGCACACCAGGCCGAGGTAGAAGCCGCCCATGAACTTGGCGAAGGTGGCCAGGATGCCCAGGCCGTTGGTGGTGATGACCGAGGCCATCGCGGCGAACACGGCCAGCGGGGCCAGGTTCATGATGGCGCCGGTGATGCGCAACATCACCTGGGCCAGCTGGTCGATCACGGTGGTCAGCTTGGCGCCGGCTTCACCCATGGCGCTCAGCGCGCTGCCGAAGAAGATGGCGAACACCAGCACTTGCAGGATCTCGTTGTTGGCCATCGCCTCGATCGGCGACTTCGGCACCATGTGGCTGACGAAGTCCTTCAGCGTGAAGGCCGAGGTTTTCAGGCCGGTGGCGGCGTCGATCGCCGGCAGCGGCAGGCCCAGGTGGGAGCCCAGCTGCATGAAGTTCGACAGCACCATGCCCAGGGTCAGCGACACCAGCGAAGCGATCACGAACCAGCCCATGGCCTTGATGCCGACCCGGCCGGCCGCCTTGGCGTCGCCCATGTGGGCAATCCCGACCGCCAGCGTGGAGAACACCAGCAGCGAAATGATCATCTTGATCAGCCGCAGGAAGACGTCGGTGACGATCGAGATGTGGCTGGCGATGTCGGCGCTGAGTGCCTTGTCGGGGAAGGTGTAGTGGCAGGCATAGCCGACCAGCACGCCGAGTACCATGGCGATCAGGATGTAGAGGGTTAATGGACGTTTCTTTTTCACTTGGCTTCTCCGGTTTTTGTTGTCGTCACCGCTCAGCAAGCGCAGGCGGGTGTGGGCTACATAGCAATGGCTGTGCCAGCCTTTGACAGACATAAATTCGGAAGCAAGTCCTTGATTCTAAATATAATTCATTTTGGAAACATTTGACGGGGCGCGGCGGGCGACCCGAAATCCAAACACCCGGAGCGGGGTTTGTATGGAAAGTTGGACGACGCTCAGGCCGACGGCGGGGTTTGGCTCCACTCGTACCAGCCGCCGTCGTAGACGCTGATCTCGGGCCAGCCCATCAGCCATGCGTAGAAAAAGGCCATCGAGGCGCGCCAGCCGGTGCCGCAGTAGAAAGTGGTCGGGCTGCCGTGCCCGATGCCGTGCTCGGCCCATCGCGCGACGATGTCCGCCGCCGGCTTCATGCAGCCGTCGGCGCGGTGGTAGGCGCTCATGCTGTTGACGTCGCCGTCCTCGCCCGCCCTGCCCCAGCGCGCGCCGGGGATGTCGCCGGCGGCGATGTAGCTGTAGCCGGAGACCTGGCCCATGAACTCGGCCCTGGTGCGGATGCTGGCCAGCACGCCGTCGCCACGATCCAACAACGCCCTGACCTGGGCGGTGCTGACCAGGTACTCGGGATGCGCGGGGAAGGCGACGCCGAAGTCGGGCGCGGCCACGCACGCGGCCGCAGGCCCGCGCGCGCACGGGTGGCCGCCGGCCAGCCAGCGCGCGTAGCCGCCGTCGAGCAGGCGCACGTCGGCCACGCCGGCATACAGCAGCAGGTGCGCCAGCCGCGCGGCTGCCAGGTTGTTGCGGCCGTAGAGGATGACGGTGGTGTCGCGGCGCACGCCGCGCGCCAGCAGCAGCGCCAGCAGGGCCTGGTCGGAGACCTTGTTCCATAAGGGTTGCTGCTCGATGTCGCAGGTGTCGAGATACGTGGCGCCCGGAATATGGGCTTGCTCGAACAACGCGGCGCCGCCGCAGCCGACGTCGAACAGGCGCCAGTCCGCCGCCGGCGCTGCCGCCACCCGGGCGCCCGCCGTCAGCGCCGCCAGCCACGCGGGCGTGACGAGCTGGCGCCAGCGGACCAGGTCCGGGCGGAAGTCAAAACCTACTGCATCGCGTGGAATTTTGTTTGACATGTCCGGTGAGTTCGTTTAATTTATAGTTGCAATATAAACAAATTTATAGTCAAAAAAATATTCTCCGTCTCTCGCTCAGCCCGTGCTCCTCGGCATCCGACCTGGTCCCCCAACCGAAAACAGAAGGCAATTAGATGACATCCACGAAAAGCATATCCGCCACCCTCGCACTGAGCTTCTGCCTGCTCCATGCTGGACAATCGCAAGCCGACGTCTCTGTCGGTCCGGGTAATGTCTACATCGCCGCCAACGACTCGGCTATCAGCTTGCTTGTCGTCGATTTAACGAACGCCCAGACGCTCGGTGCGGGCGACTACTCGGCCTCCACGTTCAACTACCAATTCGCCCCGGTCGGGAACAACGTGGTCGGCGGTACGGTGGCTCCTTTTCTCGCCACCTACGACGGCTCGCACTACAACGTCATCGCGGTGGGCGACAGCGTCGTCGCCCCGATCGGCGTGTACCGCGCCTTCACTTCGGCCACTTTTGGAGGGAGTAATACGTTCACCCTTGGATCGACCACGACCGTGTTCGCTGGCCTGTATGAACAGAGCAGCGCAGGCATCAGGCAGCCGATCGGTTTTGCCGACGGTGGGTTGACATACGCGCTCTACAACTCGGGCTATGCCGGAACCGGGAACGTCACCTTCCCCGTCGTCGGCAGCGATATCAGCGGAGGTAATGCGACTGGCACCTTCGGGCGCAGTTACAACTTCAGCATCGGCATCATACAGTCGCCAGTCCCCGAGCCATCCAGCGCGGCCATGTTCGCCGTCGGCGTGATCGCGTTGCTAGCGCGCTCGCGGCGCAAGCATAGGTCTCAATCGAAACGGTAGCTGACCGCCAGCAGTCCGGAATCGAGCGAACGACGGCGCACCGCGGGATTGCTGCGGATGGCGTCGTCCAGCCAGGTGCGGCGCAGGTTGGCGACCAGGTACCAGTGCCCGCCCAGCTGCGCCTCCACCAGCAGGCCGGCAAACGGATTGCTGGCCGAGCGCGCCACGCCGTCGTAGTAGCGGACGTAGCTGGCGGAGCGGTATTCCAGGCCGGCTTGCGGATAGAAGGCGTAGCGGCCCTGCTCGATTTCCGCCGCATACATCAAGTCCAGCATGGTGCCGTGCGATTTGCCGAGATCGCGATACAGATTGGCCATGAAGGCGCCGGCCGGCGTCACCTGCAAGGTGCCCAGCCCCAGCGGTATCGACGAGCGCTGCTGCGTGTGCGGCGGCGCGCTGCCGCGGTAGCCGTCTTCCAGCACACGCGTCAGCAGTTCGACACTGCCGTAGCCGACCGGCGCCAGCTTGACGCCGAAGGTATCGATGCGCGCAAACACCGGCCCGTAGTCGAAGTTGGCATACGGGACGGCGCTGCCGTTGCGCGACTGCGCCGGCACCGCGACCGGCGCCACGCTGACGCCCAGTCCGATATCGCCCACCAGATGCGCCGCCTCCTGCGCTCGCGCGCCGCCGGCGCACAGCAGCGCCAGCAAGACCAACCGCCGGCAAGCAGCGCTCATCGAAACGCGCCGACGATCAGCGCGACGTTGCTGCCGCCGAAGGCAAAGGAGTTGGACATCGCCGCTTGCAAGGTCAGCCCGCGCCGGCACTCGCGCGGCACGAAGTCGAGATCGCATTCGGGGTCGGGGCGGTCCAGGAAGGCGGTCGGCGGCACCGCGCCGTGGCGCAAGGTCTGGGTGGTCAGCACGAATTCCAGCGCGCCGGCCGCGCCCAGCGTATGGCCGTGCATGGACTTGGTGGAGCTGACCAGCAGCTCGCGCGCCGCCGCACCGAAGGCTTGCTTGATCGAGGTGGCCTCGGCCACGTCGCCGGCCGGCGTGCCGGCGCCGTGGGCGTTGATGTAGCCGATCGCCGATGGCGGCAAGCCGGACTGCTCCAACGCCTGCCGCATCGCCCGTTCCTGGCCATCGGCGTCGGGCTTGGTGATGTGGGTGGCGTCGTTGCTGGTGCCGTAGGCGAGCAGCTCGGCCAGGATGGTGGCGCCGCGCGCCTGCGCCGACTCCAGCGATTCCAGCATGACGGCGGCACCCGCCTCGCCCAGCACCAGGCCGCCACGCCCGGCCGAGAACGGCCGGCACGAACGCTCGGGGTGTTCGGCGTCGAGCGGCGCCAGCACGCGCAACGCATCCCAGGCGCTGACCACGCCGTAGCCCAGCAAGGCCTCGGAACCGCCGGCCAGCACGCGGTCGGCATAGCCGTGGCGGATGTGGCGGTAAGCTTCGCCGATGGCTTGCGCCGACGACACGCAGGCGCTGCTGTAGTTGTTGACGCTGCCCTTGAAGCCGCACCGCAAGGCGATCTGCGCGGCCGCCGCATTGGTCATGCCGGCCACGACCGACATCGGCCGCACGCGGGTCTTGCCATCGACGAACAGGTCGACATAGCCGGATTCAACGGTGAGCGCGCCGCCCATGCCGCTGCCCCAGAACACGCCGCTGCGCTCGGGAGCGACGCTGGCGTCCAGGCCGGCCTGGGCCAGCGCTTCACTGGCGGCGGCCCAGCCCAGCAGCGCGAAACGATCGAAGATCGGCAATTCCGAGGTCTTGACCAGCTCGGGCAAGGGGCCGCGGATCTGCGCGGCGGGCGTGCCCGGCCGCTGGCGCTCACCGGCCAGCTGCAGCAGGCCGATGCCGCTGCGGCCGGCCAGGGCTTGCTCGAAATTATGATCGGCGCCGACGCCCAGCGAGGAAATCGCTCCCAGGCCGGTGATCACCACGCGCTGCGTAGTCATGCGTTGGCGGCCTTGCCGGCCAGATAGGTATCGATCTGGTCGGCGATGTCCTGCACCACCACCAGCTTGGGACGCTCATCGCCCACCTCGATGCCGAACTCCTCTTCCAGATCGAAAATCAGTTCAATCACGGTCAGCGAATCGGCGCCCAGCGCTTCGAGTTCGGTTTGCGGCTGGATCGTTTCTTGGGCTACATCGAGGCTCTTGGCCAGCAGTTTGGCGACGGTTGGGAAGGAATTCATAAAAATAGTCTCGGTATGGTAGGTGTTAAGCGCGGTCCAGCAAGGCGTCTTCGGACGGCAGGTGCTGGTTGAAAAACGCGATCGTTTCGTCGGCAACAAGTTCTTTCTCATTGTCGAGGGTGATGATGTGGTAGCTGTTATGCAGGATGATCTTGCGGCGGCTCGGCGAGCTGATGCTGCTCTCGACCAGGTCGGCGCTCTTGGTGCTGGCGACGTCGTCTTCCTCGGCGTGGATGATCAGCGCCGGCGCGACCACCTTGGACAGCTGGCTGCGCACCTGCTTGATCAGGCGCTGCGCCTGGAAGATACCCTCGGCCGACAGGCGCGAAGCGCCGGCCGCCGACGAATCGCTGACCTTCATTTCGCGGGCGATCCAGCGCCGCAGGTTTTCATTTTTCAGCCCGTAGGGATAGCGTTCCTGGTAGGAGTACCAATGGCGCAACGGCGTGTAGTACGCCAGCGGCAGCAGGAAGCGGTATTTCGGGATGCTCCAGCCGTCGTAGGCCAGCGTGGTGGCCAGCAGGCCGAGCGAGGCGATCTGGTCGCCGCGTTCGATCGCCAGGCGCAAGGCCAGCACCGCGCCGATGCACAAGCCCACCACCGATACGCTCGCATGAGTTTGCTTGAGCTGGTCGAACAGGCGCGACACTTCCTCGAACCAGCGCTCGCTGCGCGTGGTGCGATACGAGTCCGCCTGGCCGGACGAATAGCCATAACCCGGTATCAGCGGGATAACTACAGTGTAGCCTGCACGTTGCAGACGCTTGCCCACATACTGCATTTCCAGCGGGTTGCCCAACAGGCCGTGCAATGCCAGCACGGCATGCGGACCGCCTGCCAATTCAATAGTCTTCATACTACCCTGTTCAAGAAAATCTTATTATTGTTGACCGTCAGTGCGGTCTTATTCGCCGTTGCGCGAAGATGAGAATAGGGGAACATCATACCCCTGATTCACTAGGAATTTCCAGTGCAGGCTGCGCCCTGCGGGCCAACTTGCGGCAGGCATTTTACAAGCCTCGTCTAACCACGGGATGTGCGCTTCATTACAGATTGGATAGGGAATGCCGCGCCGTTCTGAAGCGCAGCAGGCACCACGCGCGGGCTCAGGCGAGTGTATCGACTATGCTGCCCACGGTGGCGTCGTTTGATTTCTTTTTTTCTGCGGCGGCAAGTTCTTGCTGGTGTCTCAGTTGCTCCAGCGCAGTCTTCTGCGCGGCGGCCGATTGCAGCTGCTGGATCTGCGTTTGCAGCGCCTGTATCTGGATCTGCAGCAACTTCAGGCGCTCTTTCGCGCCAGGGGAAGTGTCCTGGGTCGCCTCCCGCAGCTTCTTCATCAGGTCGCCCATTTTCGCTTGCAGCACTTCAATCGCATTATTGCTGCTTGAAGTGTTGCTACTGCCTGCACTCGATCCCACCGCCTTGATCATCGCCGTCCCCTCATGCCATATCCGCCATTATCGGATACAAGCACATGACTCCTTAGCATTGTTACAAATTAAATATTGCAATTATAGCCAATCGATCGGGTGCGCATTTAGAGAGCGAAAATGAAAAAACCCGCCGAAGCGGGTTTTTAAAAATACTGGCGGAGACGGTGGGATTCGAACCCACGATACAGGTATAAGCCGTATGCATCCTTAGCAGGGATGTGCCTTCGGCCACTCGGCCACGTCTCCTAGTCGATCACTCAACTATGTCTTTTCTACCAAACTACGCTAGAGCAGACGACCGTCATAGTATAGAGCGAGACCGGATTGGTCAAGGCTAGCTGACGATATTTTTTGAAAAAATTATGCCTTCTCCAATTCGAACGCTTTATGCAGCGCGCGCACGGCCAGTTCCATGTATTTTTCGTCGATCAGCACGGAGATCTTAATTTCCGACGTCGAGATCATCATGATGTTGATGCCCTCTTCCGACAGCGTGCGGAACATCTGCGACGCCACGCCCACGTGCGAACGCATGCCCACGCCCACCACCGAGATCTTCGACACTTTGGCGTCGCCGGTGATGCTGGCCGCGCCCAGCTCTTCCTTGGTGCTGTTGAGCACGTCCACAGCGCGCTGGTAGTCGTTGCGCGACACAGTGAAGGTGAAGTCCGTCTTGCCATCCACCGACTGGTTCTGGATGATCATGTCGACTTCGATGTTGGCATCGGCCACCGGGCCCAGGATGTGGTACGCCACGCCTGGACGGTCGGGCACGCCCAGCACGGTGATTTTGGCCTCGTCGCGGTTAAACGCGATACCGGAGATGACTGCTTGTTCCATGTGTGTATCTTCCTCAAACGAAATCAGGGTGCCCGAGTTGGCTTCTACTTCCAGGTCCAGCATCGGGTCGGTCAGCGACGACAGAACGCGGGTCGGCACGCGATAGTTGCCGGCGAATTCCACCGAGCGGGTTTGCAGCACTTTCGAGCCCAGCGACGCCAGTTCCAGCATTTCCTCGAACGTGATCGCCTTGAGCCGGCGCGCTTCCGACACCACGCGCGGATCGGTCGTGTACACGCCGTCTACGTCGGTGAAAATCAGGCATTCGTCGGCCTTCATCGCGGCGGCGATCGCCACGGCGGAAGTGTCCGAACCGCCGCGACCGAGCGTGGCGATATTGCCGTCATCGTCCACGCCCTGGAAGCCGGTGATGATGACGATCTTGCCGTCGTCCAGGTCGCGATTGACTTTTTCATTGTCGATCGACTGGATGCGAGCCTTGGTGAAAGCGGAATCGGTTTTAATCGCGACTTGCCAGCCGGCGTAGGACACGGCTTTCTTGCCGATCGCCAGCAGCGCCATCGACAGCAGGCCGACCGACACTTGCTCGCCGGTGGAGGCGATCATGTCGAGTTCGCGCGGGTCGGGCTGGGCCTGAATTTCCTTGGCCAGGGCGATCAGGCGATTGGTCTCGCCGGACATGGCCGAGGGGACGACGACGATGCGGTGCCCGGCGTCATGCCACTTGGCGACACGCTGCGCCACGTTCTTGATACGGTCCGTCGAACCCATCGACGTACCGCCATATTTGTGCACGATTAAAGCCATAACAGAGAGTTTTCCGCTCAAATAAAGGTAAATGGAACCCTTAACTCTACATGCCGCACTGCAAAATAACAAGTCAAAAAACTCATAAAGTCATACCGTATAGACATATCTACATACAAAATTCGGCAGATAGGGGCTATTGTCTATACAGCCTGCCAACGCAGGCGCCAGCGTGAAACGCCCTCACCCACCAGGTGATTGCAGTCCATGCCGACGCCGGCCGCGAACAGCACCTGTCGGCCAGCGCTGACCACCGGCAGGCGCGAACGCTCCCAGGCCGGGATGTTCAGCGCCTGGTAATGATACTTGAGTCCGCGCGTCGGACGGTTGTGGGCCGGCTTGAGGCGTTCGCCGCCCTTGCGGAACTCGATCAGCAAGGGCTGGGCGCGCAGCCAGTCGGCGTCCAGCCCGCCTTCGCCCTCGCCGGCCGGCTCGAAGTGCAGCACGCCGCCGTAGGCCGGGAACGCCATCTCGGTCTCGCCGTTCCATTTGAACGAAGTGCCCGGCGTTTTGTCGAACTCGTCTTCACGCGTACCTTCCAGGTCTGCCAGCTTCGGCGTGATGTGCAGGCGGTCGCGGTGGCGCCTTACGTGACAATCGGGGTGCGTTACCAGCGGTTGCGCGCCGTCGCGCGCCTCCAACAGCTGCACCAGCATTTCGGACAGCCAGGCCGCGCTCGGCATGCGCAAGCTGCGGGTGGCGAACCAGTGGCGCAGCATGTTGTAGCTGCGATCCAGGCTCAGCAGGCGCAGCTTGGCGATATCGATGCAGTCATCGACCAGGCATAGGGCCAGGTCCTGCTCGGCCAGCTCAGTCAGCAGGCGCTGGGCCGACTGCGCGTGCTGGGCGCTGCGCGCAAAGCGCTCCTGGAAGCCGGGGAAGGCCTGGTCCAGCGCCGGCATCACCTTGTGACGCAGTGCGTTGCGGGCAAAGCGCGGGTCGTCGTTGGATTCATCCTTGATGTAGACGATGCCGTGCTCGCTCACATACGCGGCCAGTTGCTTGCGCGAGGCCGGCAGCAATGGACGCGCCATCATCAGGTCGGGATTGGCCAGTAGTTCGGGCGCGGCGTTGGCGGCGTCCATGCCGGACAGGCCGGCGGGGCCGGAGCCGCGCAGCAGTTGCAGCAGCACGGTCTCGGCCTGGTCGTCCAGATGGTGCGCGGTCAGCAGCAGCTTGACGTCGTGCGCGGCGCACAGCGCGCCCAGCGCGGCGTAGCGCACCTTGCGGGCGGCCGCTTCGGTGCCGCTCTTCTGCTGGTTCGCCAGCTGCACGCGGCGCGCTTCGAAGGTGACGCCCAGCGCGGCGCAGGCTTGCTCGCAGTGCGCCAGCCAGGCGTCGGCGTTGGCGCTGAGGCCGTGATGGACGTGGAAGGCGTACAAGGCCACGCCATGCGCTTGCGCGTAGGCATGCGCCAGGTGGAGCAGCGCCGACGAGTCGAGCCCGCCGCTAAGGGCGACGGCCATGCGCGGGGCCCCGGTCGGCTGCTGCTGCGCCAGCGCGGCGGCGACGGCTTGTTCAAAGGTCGAGGACAGGGTCGGGATCTGTTGCTTCTTCAATTGCTGCTCCAAAATGCAAACCGGGGGCATGCGCCCCCGGTCGTTGTGTCATGCCGCGCGCGATTACTCTTGCGGCGTGGTTTCTTTGAACTTACCGTAGCTCATCAGCTTCTCGTGACGGGCTTCCAGCAGGTCCTTGGTCTTCATGCCGTGGAACTGGCGCAGCGAATCAGCCAGCGCGCGCTTGAGCAGCGTGGCCATCTGTTTCGGATCGCGATGCGCGCCGCCCAGCGGCTCGGTGACGATCTTGTCGATCAGGCCCATGGCCTTCAGGCGGTGCGCGGTCAGGCCCAGCGCTTCGGCCGCATCGGCGGCGCGCTCGGAGGTCTTCCACAGGATCGAGGCGCAGCCTTCCGGCGAAATCACCGAGTAGGTCGCGTATTGCAGCATCAGCACCGCGTCGCCCACGGCGATCGCCAGCGCGCCGCCGGAGCCGCCTTCGCCGATGATGGTGGCGATCAGCGGCACTTTCAGTTCCGCCATCACGTACAGGTTGTGGCCGATCGCTTCGGACTGGCCGCGCTCTTCGGCGTCGATGCCCGGGAACGCGCCCGGCGTGTCGACGAAGGTGAAGATGGGAATGCCGAACTTCTCGGCCAGCTTCATCAGGCGCATGGCCTTGCGATAGCCTTCCGGCTTCGGCATGCCGAAGTTGCGCAGCGCGCGTTCCTTGGTGTCGCGTCCCTTTTGATGGCCGATGACCATGCAAGCCTGGCCGTTGAAGCGCGCCAGGCCACCCACCACGGACAGGTCGTCCGCATAGCTGCGGTCGCCGTGCAGTTCGTGGAAGTCGGTGAAGATTTCGTTCACGTAGTCCATCGTGTATGGACGCTGTGGGTGGCGCGCGATCTGCGCAACCTGCCAAGGGGTCAGCTTGGCGTAGATGTCTTTGGTCAGTTGCTGGCTCTTTTTGGCCAGACGGTCGATCTCCTCAGAGATGTCGACAGCCGAATCGTCTTGGACGAAACGCAGCTCTTCGATTTTGCCATCGAGTTCGGCGATCGGTTGCTCAAAGTTGAGGAAAGTCGTTTTGGTCATTGTACCTCCGTGATTATTCTCAGCCATGCGGGCACGATTCAGGCACAAAAAGGCCTCGCACAGCGATTAGAGCATCTATTCTACAGCAACCGGGTCCAGGCTACGCCATAAGTACCAGGTCGCCACCGTGCGCCACGGCTCCCAGTTGGCCGAAACCTCGCGCGCGTCGCTACGGGACACAGGTTCGCCGGAAAAATAATTCTGGCTGATGCCCTGGATCAAACCGGGGTCATCGAGCGGCAAAACATTCGGCCGCAGCAGATTAAATATCAAAAACATCTCGGCTGTCCAGCGGCCGATGCCGCGGATCTGCACCAGTTCGGCGATGACGGCCTCGTCATCCATCTGGTCCCACTGGCTGGTGTGGACGCGCTTGTTCTTGAAGTGGTCGGCCAGGTCGAGGATGTATTCGGTCTTGCGCTTGGACAGGCCGCAAGCCGACAACTGCTCGGCGCCGGCCTTGATGATCTGCGCCGGCGAGCATTTCGGGCTGACCAGCAGCAGCTTCTTCCAGGCGACGTCGGCCGCCTTGGTGGTCACTTGCTGGCCGACGATGGAGCGCGCCAAGGTGGTAAACGGGTCGTCGTGGCCGACCAGGTGCAGGTCGCCAAATTGCGGGATCAGCTTTTTCATGATGCGGTCCCGCTTCATGAGCTCGATCTTGGCCTGTTCCCAGTAGGGCGGCACGGCCGATACTGCGCCGTCTGCGCCCTCGTTATCCTTGGCGGTGACCATTATGCGCGGCGCCAGTTGGTCGTGCCGTCAGGCTTGTCTTCGAGGATGACGCCGGCCGCCAGCAGAGCGGCGCGGATCTGGTCCGATTCGGCGAAGTTGCGCGCCTTTTTGGCTTCGATGCGCTTGGCGATCTGTTCCGCGATGGCGGCGTCGCCGGAGGCGTCGGCCGCGCCGACCGCCGCCTGGCGGAACTGCTGCGGCGTGCGGGCCAGCAGGCCGATGACGCCGGCCAGGGCCTTGAGCTGACGCGCCACGGCGGGCGATTTCGATTTGTTCAGCTCGCTCACCAGGTCGAACAGCACGGCCAAGGCGACCGGCGTGTTGAAGTCGTCGTCCATCGCCTCGGCGAAGCGCACGGCGTACGGCTCGCTCCAGTCCAGCGCCAGGCCGTCGCCTTCCACGCCGTCCAGCGCGGTGTACAGGCGGGTCAGCGCGACGCGGGCGTCGTCCAGGTGCACGTCCGAATAGTTCAGCGGGCTGCGGTAGTGGGCGCGCAGGATGAAGAAACGCACCACTTCGGCGTCGTACTTCTTCAGCACGTCGCGGATGGTGAAGAAGTTGCCCAGCGATTTGGACATCTTCTCGTTATCCACGCGCACGAAGCCGTTGTGCACCCAGTAGTTGACCATCGTGTGGCCGAACGCGCCTTCCGACTGGGCGATCTCGTTTTCGTGGTGCGGGAACTGCAGGTCCGCGCCGCCGCCGTGGATGTCGAAGTGTTCGCCCAGCAGCGCCGAGCACATGGCGGAGCACTCGATGTGCCAGCCCGGACGGCCCTTGCCCCACTTGGAATCCCACTTGACCTCGTCCGGCTCGGATTCCTTGGACGCCTTCCACAGCACGAAGTCCAGCGGATCGCGCTTGCCGGTGTTGACGTCGACGCGCTCGCCGGCGCGCAGGTCGTCCAGCGACTTGCCGGACAGCTTGCCGTAGTTGGGGAAGTTGCGCACCGCGTAGTTGACGTCGCCATCCGCGCCCTGGTAGGCCAGGTCCTTCGCTTCCAGCGTCTCGATCAGCGCCAGCATCTGCGGCACGTACTCAGTGGCGCGCGGCACCAGCGTGGCCGGCAGGATGCCCAGCGCGCCGGTGTCTTCGTCCATGTATCGCGTGAAACGGGTGGTCAGCTGCGAGATGGTCTCGCCGTTCTCGACCGCGCGCTTGATGATCTTGTCGTCGATGTCGGTGATGTTGCGGGCATAGGTGACCTCGTAGCCGGAGGCCAGCAGCCAGCGGTACATGACGTCGAACGCCATCATCATGCGGGCGTGGCCGATGTGGCAATAATCGTAGATGGTCATGCCGCAGACGTACATGCGGACTTTGCCTGCCTCGATGGGAACGAATGTCTGCTTGTCACGCGCCAGCGTGTTGTAAATCTTTAAATTGCTCATCGGGCTCTTGCGGTTTCTTTGCTTGTTCTTTGTAGTGCGCGTGCCGCAGTCCCGGGCAATACGAGGACCGGGCGCGGCGCAGTAGGCGCGCACCTGGTATTCATCGCATCACGTTGGAGACCGGCTGACACTCGGTAGTTATTCTTTCCACCTTCTAAGGGGTAGAATGGACAAGTATAGCATTGATAAAAACAGCATAGACCCAATCTGCTTTAGGATTTTTGGCTAGTCGGCCAGTTCAACCCGGATAAAACCACTACGAGGAAGTAACAATGCACCAAACTCAGCCATCACTGTTCGCCAAACTGATGACCATGTTTGCCGGCGTCGCCCTGTCCGGCGCGGCCCTGGCAGCCGCTCCGGCCGCCCCAGCCAACAACGCCACGCCGCAAGTGGAAATCAAGACCTCGATGGGCGACATCGTGGTCGAGCTGAACCACGAGAAGGCGCCTAAATCGGTCGACAATTTCCTGACCTATGTCAAGGCCGGCTTCTACAAGGGCACCATCTTCCACCGCGTGATCGACGGCTTCATGATCCAGGGCGGCGGCTTCGATGAAAAGCTCAAGCAAAAGAAAACCAACCCGCCGGTGACTATCGAGTCGCAGAACGGCCTGACCAACAACAACTACACGCTGGCCATGGCCCGCACGGGCGACCCCAACTCCGCCACCTCGCAATTCTTCATCAACGTGGCCGATAATGAAGCCCTGAACTACCCCGGCCGCGACGGTTTCGGCTACACGGTGTTCGGCAAAGTCATCAAGGGCCAGGAGGTGGTCGACAAGATCAAAGGCGTGCTGGTGGACGACAAGGGCATGTTCCAAAACATCCCCGTGATCCCGGTCGTGATCAAGTCGGCGACGATTTTGAAGACCCCTATCCAGCCAAAACTGTAAAATAGCGGCCGCGTCGTATTTCGCATCACATTTTCACCACTACCTCAGGATAACAACATGACCAACGTAATCATCACCACCAACATGGGCAACATGACCGTCGAACTGAACGACGAGAAAGCGCCTAAATCGGTCGCCAACTTCCTGGCCTACATGGAAGCCGGCCACTACGCCAACACCATTTTCCACCGCGTGATCGACGGCTTCATGGTCCAGGGCGGCGGTTTCGAGCCAGGCATGAAGCAGAAGCCAGCCGACACCACCGTGGAAAACGAAGGCAAGAACGGCCTGAAGAACGACACCTACACGCTGGCCATGGCCCGCACCTCGGCGCCGCACTCGGCATCGGCCCAGTTCTTCATCAACGTCAAGAACAACTCCTTCCTGGACTACCCGGGCCAGGACGGCTGGGGTTACGCCGTGTTCGGTAAAGTCATCGAAGGCACCGAAGTGGTCGACGCCATCAAGAAAGTCAAAACCACCCGCAGCGGCATGTTCGCCGACGTGCCGGCGGAAGACGTCATCATCGAGAAGATCGAACTGGCTGCTTAATTAATGAGCGATGCCAACATGCGCGCGGACCAGGTCTGCGCGCTGTTTATCTCCGACCTGCATTTGCAGCCCGCGCATCCCGCGACCAGCGTAGCGTTTTTCGACTTCCTGGACCGGCATGCGCGGCGCGCGCAACAGTTGTACCTGCTGGGCGACCTGTTTGAATACTGGGCCGGCGACGACGATATCGGCGATCCCTATCACCAGCGCATCATTGCCGCGCTGCGCAGCGTGAGCGATGCGGGCGTGGCCGTCTACTGGATCGCCGGCAACCGCGATTTCCTGGTCGGCGCGCAGTTCGCCGCCGCGGCCGGCCTGACCCTGCTGCCGGAAACCTGGGTGACCGAGATCGGCGGCCAGCGCCTGGTGGTGCTGCACGGCGACGCCCAGTGCACCGAGGACGTCAAGTACATGGAGTTCCGCGCCATGGTGCGCCAGCCCGCGTGGCAGCAGCAGTTCGTGGCGATGCCGCTGGCGCAGCGCAAGGCCATCATCGCCGGCATGCGCGAGAACAGCCGCAAGGACCAGGGCAACAAATCCTACGAGATCATGGATGTGACGCCGCAGGCGATCCGCGACGTGTTCGCCGCCACCGGCGCCGACGTCATGATCCACGGCCACACCCACCGCCCCGCCCTGCACATGGTGGACGGCAAGCGCCGCTACGTGCTGCCGGACTGGGAGCCGGACGCCCTGCCGCCGCGCGGCGGCTGGATCGCCATCGACAGCGCCGGCGCCATCACGCGCCACGCGCTCGACGGCGCCGTCATTCCAGCGTAATCGCCACCCCGTCGGCCGGCGGCGCGGCGTCGATCGGCGTCACGCAATAGGCCGAGATCGACGCCAGTTCGCGCATGCGCCGCACCAGCTCCGGCCACGGTTGCGCCCACACCTGCGGATACAACTGCTCGCCCGGCGTCACCACCGGGAAGGCCAGGTTCTCCGCACCCGGCGTGAACTCGCAATGCACGGTGGCCTTGTTGCCGCGCGCATCGCAGCGGTACCAGCCGCCCTCTTCCAGCCACACCGCCACCAGGCCATGCGTGCAGAACGGCGAATCGGCGTCGCGCAGCGTCAGGCGCTGGTAGCAGAAGCCGGACGGGATGCCGTTGGCGCGCAGCAGCGCCACCAGCAGATGGCTTTTCGCGGTGCACAGGCCGGTGCCCAGCGCCAGCGCCTCGGAGGCGCTGCAGCTGATCTCGTCGCGCTTGTAATCGATGCTGTGCTCGATCCGGTCGCGCACCCATTCGAAGCAGCGCTGCGCCGTGGCGCGCGGCGTGCCGGCCTGCAGCGAGCGGGCCAGCGCCGCCACTTCGGGATGATGAAAATCGACGACATCGCTGGCGGCGACGAATGCGGGCAACATGGCGGGCAACTTGGCGTTCATGGGTCTCCTCTTTATCAAACGAACAAGATTCTCCCACAGTTCTGGCGGCGACGCAGTGGATGGCCCTATAATCAATTCATGACGAAACGTACCTGGTTCTTATGTAGCAGTTTTCTGGCCACCACCGTGCTATTGAGCGGCAGCGGCTGGTGCGCTCCCCAGGCGTTGACCGTGGCCTGGCGCGACAAGCCGCCCTACCACTACATCGAGCAGGGCCAGCCGCAAGGGTTCCTGCTGGAGCGCGTGAAAAACATTTTCAATCTCGCCGGCATCCCTGCGCAATTCGTCAACGAACCGCAGAAACGGATCTGGGCCAACTTCACGCACGGCACCACCAATTACTGCTCGATCAGCTGGTACCGGCTGCCCGAGCGCGAGGCGGTGGCGCAGTTCACCTCCCCCATCCATGAAGACTTGCCGCACACCGTGCTGATTTCGCAGGATTACGTGCAGCGGGTCACGGCGCATCCGACGCTGACTTCCTTGCTGGACGACCCGAGCTTGACGCTGGGCGTGGTCGAAGGCGTGTCCTACGGGCCGGTGCTGGACCAGATGATCAAGAGCGGCAAGATCCACATCATGAGCCGCACGGTGGAGACCACGCTGATGATGCGCATGCTCTCGGTGGGCCGCGCCTCGTTCATGTTTGTGGACCGCGAAGACTTGAACTATTTCCGCCCTCGGGAAAAGTTGTTGCAGTCGGCGGTGCAGTATGATTTTCCCGACATGCCGCCGGGGATGAAGCGCCACATCGCTTGCAGCAAGGACGTGGCGCCGGAGATCATCGCCAAGCTCAACCAGGCCATCGCCGCCACCGGGGGCGCCTACAACCCCGGCCACAGCGTCAAGCCGAAGTAATCAGCGCTTGACGGCTGTCATCGCCGCGTTCAGCCGGCGTATCAATTCCTGGTTCATGTCGCGCGTATGGCGGGTCCAGCGCTCCATCGTGCGTTGCAGCTCGGCGTGCAGCAGGCCGGCGCGCGCCGTGTCGCCGGCGCCGGCCGCCCAGATCGCGAACTCGGCCTGTACGGCAAAGCTGTTGTAGCGGCCCAGCGCAAACTCGAACTCCGCCTTCGCCTCGTCCTGGCGTCCGGCCGCGGCCAGCGACTGGGCCAGCAGCAGCGACACCTGCTCGCCGCGGAAATTGGCGTCGGCCGCGCGGATGGTTTGCAGATGCGTCACGGCGGCGGCGGCGCGGCCGCAGGCCAGCGTGGCGCGCGCGGCGCCGTAGCGGATTTCCAGGTCGCCCGAGAACGGTCCTTGCAGGCAGGCTTCGTAGGTGGCGGCCGCCTCGTCGGCGGCGCCGGCCTCCAGCTGGGCGGTGGCCAGGCGCATCTGGTTCTGCGCGGTGGGGGTGTAGGCGTAGGCGTCGCGCGCCTCGCGCAATTCGCGGCCCGGATCGAGCGAGCGGGCCGCCGCCGTCACCACCTTGCGGGCGCCGTGGTTCAGCTTTGAATCCGGCAGATAGATCGCGATGAAGTACACGATGCTGCCCAGGCCGGGAAACATAAACAGGATCATCAGCCAGTACATCTGTTGCCCGCTGCGGATCACGTGCACGGCGAAGAACAGCGCCACCAGCACGTGCAGTCCGATTCCAAATATCGTCATGAGGCTAACTCCAACATTTCGTCAATGTCGCGAATTGTAGAAGCTCTTGCCCCGCACCACAAGGAAACGTGCAAATCCATCAAGCCACAATTGCCTCGGGCTGGGCCATCCAGGCGGCCACATAGCGCGAGACGCGGCCAACGAACACGCCACTGAACAGGCCGAACAGCACGGTGACGGTGGCGGCGAACGCCAGGTCCTGGCGCAGCTCGGGATGCATGGCCGTCTGCACCGCCACCACGTACTTGGTGACGAAGATGGCGATCATCAGCATCAGCGGCGCCCAGCTGCCGCGCTGCCGCACGGTGCCGGCGGCGCGGTTGACCGCGATGACGGCGCCGCTGCCGAGCTTCCACGTGAGCGCCGCGCCGGCCACCATGCCCAGCGCCCAGACACCCCAGACGCCGCCGCCCAGCGCGCCATGCGCGTTCATGCTGGACAACGACAGCAACAGCATCACCGCCGGGATGATGAACAGTTTCTGCAAGGAGATCTCACGGTCGCGGCTGGCCAGCACGCCGCGATACAGCAGGAAGGCCAGCAAGGCCCAGACGTAGGTAGGAGTGTGGCTGACAATTTGCTGAATCATGATCTGCTCCGCAGGGCTGGTTAAGGTGACGCCACTATGCCCGCCGGCGCAACGGCGTGGAACACGATGCGACGAAACGCGGCAAAACGGCGCCAAATGCAAGCGTGCGGCGCAAAGCGCAGGCAGCCGGCGGGCAAAACGTTGCACCGTAATGCTTCGTTACAAATAATCGGTGGCGGGACGAGCGGACTCGGCATAAATTACTACACAGCAATGTCTGACCCCGTACTTCGTGGAGATTCCCGTCATGACCCCAACACCGACCGCGGCCGCCGCCGCCCGCTTCCTGGCGCAAGCCTCGATGGGAGCCAACCGCGCCGAGATCGCCAAGGTGCAGACGCTGGGCTACGCCGGCTGGATCGATGCCCAGCTGGCCGCGCCGCGCTCCGGCACCCGCTGGGACTGGCTGATGGCCAAGGGCTACAACGACATCGCCAACCGCAACTCGGAGAACGGCTTCGACGCCTGCGCCTGGCGCAAGCTGATCACGGCGCCCGACACGCTGCGCCAGCGCGTCACGCTGGCCCTGTCGGAAATCTGCGTGGTGGCGATCGACGGCCTGGTGGGCGCCGGCTGGCGTGCCTTCTCGGCGGCGGCCTACCTGGACCTGCTGGAAGACTACGCTTTCGGCAATTACCGGGCGCTGCTGGGCGCGATCTCGACCAGCGCGGCGATGGGCCAGTACCTGACCTTCCGCGGCAACGTCAAGCAAAACCCCACCACCGGCGCCCTGCCCGACGAAAACTATGCGCGCGAGCTGATGCAGCTGTTCAGCATCGGCCTGGTCCAGCTGAACGCCGACGGCACAGCGCAACTGAGCAACGGCGTCCCCAAGGAAACCTACGGCCTGGCCGACATCACCGGCCTGGCCCGCGTGTTCACCGGCTGGGACTTCGACCTGGCCGGCCAGACCGCCGCCGTGCCGGACTTCCTGCGCCGGCCGATGACGCAGGTGGCCAAGCGGCACGAGACCGGCGCCTCCAGCTTCCTCGGCGGCACGGTGGCGGCCGGCCTGTCCGGCGCCGACGCGCTGAAGGCGGCGCTGGACATCATCTACGGCCATGCCAATGTGGCGCCCTTCATCAGCCGCCAGCTGATCCAGAAGCTGGTGACCAGCAATCCGTCGCCGGCCTACGTGGCGCGCGTGGCCGCCGTGTTCGACCATGACGGCCGTGGCGTCAAGGGCAACCTGGCGGCGGTGGTCAAGGCGCTGCTGCTCGATCCCGAAGCCCGCGCCGCCACCTACGTCGGCCCCGGCTACGGCAAGCTGCGCGAGCCGATGCTGCGCTTCATCGGCTGGGCACGCGCCTACAACGCCGCCTCCGCCACGGACGCCTGGGCCATCGGCAACACCAGCGACGCGTCCAGCCGCCTGGGCCAGAGTCCGCTGCGTGCGCCGTCGGTGTTCAATTTTTACCGGCCCGGCTATGTGCCGCCCAACAGCGCGGTGTCCAAGGCCGGGCTGGTGGCGCCGGAGTTCCAGCTGACCAATGAAACCTCGGTGGTCGGCTACGTCAACTATATGCAGCGCGCGGTCAAGGGCGTCGGCGACGTGCTGCCGGACTACAGCACCCTGCTGCCGCTGGCGGCCAACGGCCAGCAACTGGTCGACGAGATCAACCTGGTGCTGGCGGCCGGCCAGCTCGGCAGCGCCAGCGTCGGCCTGATACGCGGCGCCATCGACACCATGTCCGCCAAGACCGACGCCGCGCTGCACAACCGCATCTACGCCGCCCTGACCCTGGTCATGGCCGCGCCGGAATACCTCGTTCAACAGTAGGGAGCCGCCATGACCACCAACTCTTCCCGCCGCGCCTTCCTGCAGCGCGCCTCGATGCTGGCCATGAGCGGCGTGGCCGCGCCGCTGGCCGTCAACCTGGCGGCGATGGCCGAAGCCTCGGCCGCCAACGCCAGCGACTACAAGGCCATCGTCTGCGTGTTCCTGTACGGCGGCAACGACTACGCCAACACCCTGGTGCCCTACGACGCCGCCAGCTACAACGCCTACTACGCGCTGCGTTCCAACCTGGCCTACCAGCACAGCGCGCTGTCGGGCACGCTGCTCAACACCGGCGCGCCGCCGGTCGACGTCAACGGTGTCGCCCACCAGTACGCGCTGGCGCCGGAACTGGCGCCGCTGCTGCCGATCTTCGACGCCGGCAAGATGGGCGTGCTGCTCAACGTCGGCACGCTGGTGCAGCCGACCAGCAAGCAGCACTACCTGGCCAAGGCCGTGCCGCTGCCGTCCAAGCTGTTCTCGCACAACGACCAGCAATCGGAATGGCAATCGTCGATGGCGGAGGGCGCCACCTCCGGCTGGGGTGGCCGGCTGGGTGACCTGTTCGAGGCGGGCAACGGCAACGCCACCTTCACCTGCGTCAATGTCTCCGGCAACGCCGTGTTCCTGTCCGGGAAAGAGGCGGTGCAGTACCAGGTGTCGACCAAGGGCTCGGTGCCGTTCAGCGCCTTGCAGAGCCCGATGTTCGGCTCGGCCAGTTGCAGCAGCGCCTTGCGCGCGCTGATCACGCAGCCGCACGCGCACGTGATGCAGTCCGACTACGCGCGCGTGACGCAGCGCGCCATCTCCGCCAACGACGTGCTGACCTCGGCGCTGGCGGGCGCGCAGGCCATCAACACGCCCTTCCCCGCCAATAACAACCTGGGCGACCAGCTGAAGATGGTGGCGCGCATGATCTCCAGCGCTTCGGCGCTGGGCGCCAAGCGGCAGGTGTTCTTTGTGGCTATGGGCGGCTTCGATACGCACGACGGCCTGGTCAAAGTGCATCCGGGCCTGCTGAAAAGCGTGGCCGACGCGCTGGCGGCCTTCTACCAGAGCACGGTGGAGCTGGGCGTGGCCAACCAGGTGACGGCCTTCACCGCGTCCGACTTCGGCCGCACGCTGAGCGGCAACAACGATGGTTCGGACCACGGCTGGGGCAGCATGCACTTCATGCTGGGCGGCGCCGTCAAGGGCGGCCGCTACTACGGCAAGGCGCCGGTGGTGGCCAGCAACGGGCCGGATGACGTCGGCCAGGGCCGCCTGCTGCCGACCACCTCGATCGAACAATATGCGGCCACGCTGGGCGGCTGGCTGGGCGTGTCGAACAGCGACCTGCTGGCCATGCTGCCCAACCTGGCCAACTACAACGCCAGCGCGCGCAACCTGGGCTTCGTCTAGCGCTTATTGCGCCGGCTGCAGATTGGCGACCAGCGCGCCGGGCTTGGTGCTGATCCCGGTCAGCACGAACTGCACGCCGGCGTAGCGCAGGTCTTCCGGACGGAAGGTGTGTACCGGCACGTCCTTGAGCGTGCTCTCGCCCAGCAGATTGGCCACGCTGGCGATCTGGTTCTGCTTGCCCTCGTCCATGCCGTCGACCACGAAGCGGTCCACATGGGCGTCGCCGATGTAGATGACGTTGCGCGCGCCATCCACCTTCAAGCGCCCCGACACCGCCATGCTGCCGTGCCACGACTGGCGCGCCAGCAGCGGCGCCACGTTCACCTCCAGGGTCAGCGCCACGCGGTCGTTCTCGGCCAGGATGGCCAGTTGCGGATGGCTCAGCTCGACCTCGAACACGCCCAGCACGCGGTGGCGCACGGGGAATTTGCGGTCCAGGTTCTGCTGCATGCGCTCCTGCGGCAATTCCACCTGGCGCGGGCCGATCAGCGTGGAACAGGCGGCCAGCAGGCCGGCCAGCATCAGCGGCGCGGCCAGTTTGATCGTGCGTTGAAAGTGCATCATGGTGTCCTTTTGCAAAAAAACATAAGGCCGCCATTATGACCCAAGCCCGCAACAAGTCTCGCCGCCGACAAAAAACCACAAGAATCGCTTGCCTTTTTTAATTCTAGTGTTATAGTTTACTACAACACCAATTCATTAACACACATCAAGGGGACCACATGTATGTCCACGATAGGCTGGAATGACAATGCGCCGATTTATCGGCAGCTCAAGGAGAAGGTCATCGGCATGATGCTTGACGGCCTGCTCAAACCCGGCGACGCCCTGCCCTCGGTAAGACAGGTGGCCGCCGACTATCAACTCAATCCGATCACCGTATCTCGCGCCTACCAGGAACTGGTGGACGAAACGCTCGTAGAAAAAAGAAGGGGACTAGGTATGTACGTCACTGACGGCGCCCGCGACAAACTGCTGGCCACTGAACGCGAGCGCTTCCTGCGCGAAGAATGGCCGCTGATGCTGGAACGTATCCGCCGCCTCGGCCTGGAACTCGATACCCTGCTCAAGCCGATCGCCAGCGGGGGTGCGTCATGAGCGCCATCATCACGGCGTCCAAGCTCAGCAAGAAATACGGCAAGCAAGCCGCGCTGAACGGCGCCAGCTTCACGGTCGAGGCAGGCCGCATTGTCGGCCTGATCGGCCCCAACGGTTCCGGCAAGACCACCACCCTCAAAGCCATCCTGGGCCTGACCCAGTTCGAAGGCGAGCTGAGCGTGCTGGGCATGGACCCGCGCAAGCAGCGCGAGGCGCTGATGAACGACGTCTGCTTCATCGCCGACGTCGCCATCCTGCCGAAGTGGCTGAAGGTCAAGGACGCGATCGCCTTTGTCGAAGGCGTCCATCCCCGCTTCGACCGCAGCAAGGCCGAGAAATACCTGGCCAACACCAAGCTGACGCCGGACATGAAGGTCAAAGCCATGTCCAAGGGCATGGTGGTGCAGCTGCACCTGGCGCTGGTGATGGCGATCGACGCCAAGCTGCTGGTGCTCGACGAGCCGACCCTGGGCCTGGACATCCTGTACCGCAAGCAGTTCTACCAGAACCTGCTGGAAGACTACTTCGACGAGAACAAGACCATCCTGATCACCACCCACCAGATCGAAGAAGTCGAGCACATCCTGACCGACCTGATGTTCATCCAGGATGGCCGGATCTCGCTGGCGGCGTCGATGGACGAGGTGGGCGAGCGCTTCACCGAAGTGATGGTCGAGCCGCAGTTCGTGGCGGCCGCCAACGCGCTGCAACCGATGAGCCAGCGCACCGTGTTCGGCAAGCCCATCATGCTGTTCGATGGCGTGCCGCGGCTGCAACTGTCGACCTTCGGGGAATTGCGCACGCCCAGCGTGGCCGACCTGTTTGTCGCGACGATGAAAGGAACCTACGCATGAAAACGATGAAATGGCTGATCAAGCGCGAACTGTGGGAGCACAAGGGCATGCTGTTCTGGGCTCCCGCCGTGATCGCCGGACTGATCGCGGCATTGGCACTGACCGGCATCTTCCTGGGCCACAACGCCAACTTTAACGACGACGGCCAGACCATGTCGATCGGCACCGTCACCGTTGAAGGCGCGATGCGCGCGCGCATCGTCGAAACGGCGTCGCAGGCCTACATGCTGTCGTCGCTGCCGATCATGATGGTGCTGAGCTTCCTGGTGTTCTTCTACTGCCTGGGCGCGCTGAACGACGAACGCCGCGACCGCAGCCTGCTGTTCTGGAAATCGCTGCCGGTGTCGGACCTGACCACCGTCATGTCCAAGGTGGCGCTGGCCCTGGTGGTGGCGCCGCTGATCACGGTGGCGATCGGCACCGTGCTGTCCTTGGTGATCCTGCTGGCCGGCTGCCTGGCGATGCTGGTGCACGGCACCAACCTGTTCGGCGCCCTGCTGGTGGCGCCGGACCTCTACCTGACGCCGCTGCGTCTGGCGGGACTGCTGCCGGTCTACATCCTGTGGGCCTTGCCGACGGTGGGCTGGCTGCTGATGGTGTCGAGCATGGCGCGCTCCAAGGTGTTCCTGTGGGCCGTGGGCACGCCGCTGGTGACGTCGCTGCTGCTGATGTGGGCCGAGAAGGCGCTGCACTTCGGCTTCAACGCCGGCTGGTTCGTCACCCGCGTGGTCGACCGCATCCTGCTGGGCGTGATTCCGGGTTCGTGGATCATCTTCGAAGCCGACACCGTCACGCTGCACCATGAAGCCAACAAACTGGCGCTGCCGGACACCATCTTCAGCGCCTCGTGGGGTACGCTGAGTGGCGTCAGTGTCTGGATTGGCGTGGCAGCCGGCGTGGCGATGATCGCCGCCGCCGTCTGGATGCGCCGCCGCCGCGAGGAAGGCTAAGCATGGCCGGCAAACAGTATATGCGCGCCGCGCTGCTGGCGGCCGCCGTGGCGGCGCTGCCGGCCACGGCGGCCGAGACGGAGGCCGGGGAGGGACAGATGGTCGTCATCAACGGCACCCGCAGTCCGGAAATGCAGCCTTACCGCTACATGCTGTCCGGCCTGGACGCCTTTGACAGCCAGCACGCGCTGGCGCCGAATGCGCAGCAAGTGCGCTTCCGCATGCACACCAAAAGAAAGGCGCCCGCAGGCGCCATCGACACGCTGTCGCTGCGCCTGTTCGGCAACGAGACCGACATCCCGCTGCCGCTGGCGGCCGATCACAGTTTCAGCCTGCCGCGCAACCGGGCAGCGGAAGACGACAACGCCGACGTGGTGCTGAACCAGAAGAAGAACTACTACGGCTGGATGCCGGACATACGCAGCGCCGGCGTGCCGGCCGACATGCGGCGGCTCGGCGATATCCGGCTGGAGTGCCGGGTGCTGATCGCGGTAGCGAAGAACTACATCCCCTTCCTGATGCGCGCGACGATCAACACCCTGACCTTGACCACGGACTGGTGTTCGTTCAAGGACTTCACTTTGAGCGTGCACAGCGACCGCGTCATCGCCAGCGCCACGCTGGTGGATGGCGCCAGCAGGCTGGAGCTCAAGGTCGACGAGGATGGAAAAATGTACTCGGTGCCGCTGAACGACAAGGTCTACACCAACGACGCCTTGATCGAGTTCAGGTTCGAATAAGCACGGGGGTCAAGTCTGACATTCGACGTTATTCGAACTGCTGGCGGAATTCGGCAAACTGCGCGCTCAGGTCTTCGACCTGCTGGCGCAGTTGCTGGACTTCCTGCTCCAGCGCGGCGACGCGGCCGCCCTGCCCGGCCACGCTGACCGAACCGCCCATGCTGGCGGCGGTTTCTTCGCGCGCCAACGCCTCTTCGCCACCGAGCAACTGGCCGTAGCGCGGCTCCTTGGTGCCGGGCGCCAGCGCCAGCTTCGAGACCAGCGGCGGATATTTGTCGATCAAAAATTGCAGCGCCTGCTCGACATCGGCCACCGATTTAAAGTCATGCAGACGGCCGGTGCGGGTGCGGATTTCGCCGGCGGTCTGCAGGCCGCGCAGCATCAGGATGCTCAGCACGGCCAGCTTGTCCTGCTCCAGCGACCACTTGATGCGCATGCGGTGCTCGTACTTGGTCACCCGCGCGCCCGCCTGCGTGATGCCGTTGACGTACTTGCGCTGCATCAGCCGTTGCAGCACCTCGGCCACCGTCTCTTCCGACAACGCCATCACCGGGTCGCGGCTCGACAGCTGGTTGCAGCCGTTGACCAGCGCGTTCAACGACAGCGGATAATTATCCGGCGTCAGCGCTTCCTTCTCGGCCAGCACGGCCAGCACGCGGATTTCAAACGGGTCCAGCACTTCAACGCCATCGGGCGACGATTCCATAAGCGGCTTCCTTATTCAACAAGCTTGTTGAGTTGGTCTGAATTCAATTTATCACATTCGGGCACGCCCTGACAGTGCAAGCCCGCCGCCTTCATGGTGGCGAGGATGCGTTCGATCTGTTCTTCCTGCTTCACCGCGTGATTGATCAAGCCGTGCAAGGCCTTCGACAGCGGATCGTCGCCGTTCGGCGTGACGCCGTAGGCGCTGAACAGGTTGGCGGTGGCGCTGGTCGCCGAGGCCGGTTCCTTCTGCACGATGTGCGCCGGATTGCCGACCGCCGTGGCGCCCGCGGGCACCGGCTTGAGCAGCACGGCGTTGGAGCCGACCTTGGCGTACTCGCCCACCGTGAAGCCGCCCAGCACCTTGGCGCCGGCGCCGACGATAACGCCGCGCGCCAGTGTCGGATGGCGCTTGGCGCCGGTGTGCAGCGAGGTGCCGCCCAGGGTCACGCCCTGGTAGATGGTGCAGTCGTCGCCCACCTCGGCGGTCTCGCCGATCACCACGCCGAAGCCGTGGTCGATAAAGACCCGGCGGCCGATGGTGGCGCCCGGATGGATCTCGATGCCGGTGACGATGCGGGCCAGGTAGGAAATGAAACGGCCCAGCCACTTCATCTTGTGCGTCCAGCACCAGTGCGCCCAGCGGTGCATGACGATGGCTTGCAAACCGGGGTAGCAGGTCAACACCTCCCAGGCGTTGCGGGCCGCAGGATCGCGTTCGATGATGCTGTTAATGTCTTGGCGCAGGCGATGGAACATGGGTGGTCAGGAGTGCAACGGAAACGCTCATGGTAGCGTATTCGGTCGTGGGTTGCTGGGAAGCGGCTTGCAAGGAGGGGAAACCGGCGGCCCTCGTCACAGGCCGCCGGGTAGTCGTATCGCTTAAATGTCTTTGGCGATGCGCTGGCGGCGTGCCTCGTACAGACAGACGCCGGATGCGACGGAGACGTTCAGGCTCTCAACCGAACCGAACATCGGAATGCTGACCAGCATGTCGCAGGTCTCGCGGGTCAGGCGGCGCATGCCCTCGCCTTCCGAACCCATGACCAGCGCGGTCGGGCCGGTGAAGTCGGCTTCGTACAAGCCTTTTTCGCCATCGTCGGAGGTGCCGATCAGCCAGATATCGCGGTCCTTCAAGTCGCGCAGGGTGCGCGCCAGGTTGGTGACGGTGATGTAAGGCACGGTCTCGGCCGCGCCACTGGCGACCTTGGCGGCGGTGGCGTTCAAGCCCACGGCGCGGTCCTTCGGCACGATCACCGCGTGTGCGCCGACACCGTCGGCCACGCGCAGGCAGGCGCCCAGGTTGTGCGGATCGGTGATGCCGTCCAGCACCAGCAGCAGCGGCGGGCCTTCGATGGCGTCCAGCAGTTCGTCCAGGTTGCGCGCCAGCGCCAGCTGCGACGCGAAGGCGATCACGCCCTGGTGGCGGCGGGTGCCGACGATCTTGTCCAGGCGGGCCGAATCAACCGGCATCACGCGCACGCCGGCGGCCTTGGCGTTGGCGACCAGGTCCTTCATGCGGCGGTCGTCGCGGCCGATGTCGACAAAAATCTCTTCCACGGAGCTCGCCTCATGACGCAAACGCGAGGTCACGGCGTGGAAACCAAAAATCATTTTATTCTTACTCATTTATCGCTTCTTTTTACTTTTTGAGACAGTCTTCGCTGCTCGGGGTGCTACCGGAGCAGCCGCCCCGGCATTAGTCTTGCGGCCGCCGCGCGAGTTGGCGGCAGGCTTGGCCGCGGCAGGCTTGGCGGCGGCTTTGGCCGATGATTTGGCTGGCTGCGCTTTCGGCACGGCCGGGCCCGGCTTGATGTTGGTCTTGCGGTCCTTGGACTGCGCATCGGACTTGTCGGCGCGTGGCGGCGGCGCATCGGCCCCGGCCAGGCGCAGATCGATCTTGCGCGCTTCCAGGTCCACGCGCACCACTTGCACGCTGACGCGGTCGGTCAACTGGAACTTCTTGCCGGTGCGGTCGCCGCGCAGTTCGTGACGGGCGTCGTCGTACTGGAAGTAGTCGGCGCCGAGGTCGGTGATGTGCACCAGGCCTTCAACGAACAGCTGGTCCAGCTGCACGAAGATGCCGAAGGTGGTCACGCCGGTGATGATGCCGGTGAATTCCTCGCCCAGCTTGTCCTGCATGAAGTAGCACTTCAGCCAGGCTTCGACATCGCGCGACGCTTCGTCGGCGCGGCGTTCGTTGGCCGAGCAGTGCACGCCCAGCGCGTCCCACACGGTCAGGTCGACGGTTTTTTTCTCTTTGCCTTCGGCCTTGTCCTTGGCCTGCTGCTTGCGGGTGGCGTTCGAGACGTTGGTGTTGAGCACGCTGGTGCTGGCCACTTTCGGCTCGTACTTCTTACCCAGCAGGATGGCCTTGATGGCGCGGTGCGTCAGCAAGTCCGGGTAGCGGCGGATCGGGCTGGTGAAGTGGGCATACGCCTCGTACGCCAGGCCGAAGTGGCCGATGTTGTCGGGAGAGTAGACCGCCTGCTGCATCGAACGCAGCAGCATGGTTTGCAGCAGCGACGCGTCCGGACGCTCCTTGACCTGCTTCATCAGCACGGCGTAGTCGCCGGCGGCCGGCTTGTCGCCGCCGTTCAGCGTCAGGCCGACCTGCTTGAGGAAGGTGCGGACCTGCTTGAGCTTTTCAGCGGTCGGGCTGGCATGGATGCGGTAGGTGCCGGGATGCTTGTGGCGGATCAGCAGGTCGGCCGCGCAGACGTTGGCGGTCAACATGCATTCTTCGATCAGCTTGTGGGCGTCGTTGCGGGTGCGCGGGATGATCTTCTCGATCTTGCCGGACGGGTTGCAGACGATGTAGGTCTCGGTGGTCTCGAAGTCGATCGCGCCGCGTTCGGTGCGCGCCTTCAGCAAGGCGTGGTACACCTCGTACAAATTCAGCAGGTGCGGCACGATGCCCGGACGGCGCGCGGCCTCGGGTCCCTTGGTGTTGCCGAGGATGTCGGCCACTTCGGTGTAGGTCATGCGCGCGGCCGAGTGGATCACGGCCGGATAGAACTGGTAAGCCTTGATCTCGCCCTTGGCGGTGACGACGGCGTCGCACACCAGCGTCAAACGGTCGACCGCCGGGTTCAGCGAGCACAGGCCATTGGACAGCTTCTCCGGCAGCATCGGAATCACACGGCGCGGGAAGTAGACCGAGGTGCTGCGCTCGAGCGCGTCGGCGTCGAGCGCGTCGTTCGGCTTGACGTAGTGGCTGACGTCGGCGATCGCGACGATCAAACGGTAGGCGTTGGCGCGGCCGATCTTGACCGGCTCGCAGTAGACCGCATCGTCGAAGTCGCGCGCGTCTTCACCGTCGATGGTGACCATCGGGATGTCGCGCAGATCGACGCGGTCGGCCAGATCGGCGTCGCGCACATGGTCCGGCAGCTTGTTCGCTTGCTTGAGCGCGGCGTCCGAGAACACATGCGGCACGCCGAACTTGCGCACGGCGATTTCGATTTCCATGCCGGGGTCGTCCAGCGAGCCCAGGATTTCAACGATCTTGCCGACCGGCTGCTTGAAGCGCATCGGCTGCTCGGTCAGCTCGACGCTGACGATCTGGCCGGCCTTGGCCTTGCCGATCGAGCCTTCGACCAGGATGTCCTGGGCGATGCGCTGGTCTTCCGGCGCCACGATCCAGGCGCCGTTTTCGTTCAGCAGGCGGCCGATGATGTGGGTATTGGCGCGGGTGACCACCTCGACGATGGTGCCTTCCGGGCGGCCGCGGCGATCGACGCCGATGACCTTGGCCAGCACGCGGTCGCCATGCAGGACTTTCTGCATTTCTTTTTCGGGCAGGAACAGGTCTTCGCCCGGCTCGTCCGGGATCACGAAGCCGAAGCCATCTTTATGGCTGGCGACGCGGCCGGCGATGAAGCCGGTCTCGGTGGCCAGCGAGAAGTGGCCGCTGTCGTCGGAGACGATCTGGCCGTCGCGCTGCATGGCGTTCAGGCGGCGCGACAACACGGCCTGGGCCTCGGTCGCGACCTTCAGCGACTTCGACAGTGCGCGCAGATCGAGCGGCGCCTTGGCGCTGCGGAAGATGCCGAGAATTTCCTCCCGGCTGGGAATGGTATGGGTAGATTGGTTCAAAAGTATTTCTGTAGTTATTATTGACAGTGTTCAGAGGAAATCCGGCCTGGCAAAATCGTCAGGTGCATATATATGACACGACGACAGGCGTAGTGTACTTGGAAACGCCCTGATTGACTAATTTGCGACCGGTTTTGCGAATTCAAGCGGATTTTTTATGTTGTGGCGTTTGACTTCCCGCAAAATTCCTCTATAATCTTGGTCTCTCGCAGCGACAATGTTGAAAAACAGCGGCAAAGTGAGAAACTGCTAGACAGGGTTGATGTGCAGTAAGGAGCGAAAGCTCATCTGGCGCAAAACTCTCCCCGTCGTTATAATAGCAGAGTTGTTGAGAAGCATCAGTGCCCACGTGGCGGAATTGGTAGACGCGCATGGTTCAGGTCCATGTGCCGCAAGGTGTGGGGGTTCGAGTCCCTCCGTGGGCACCACAAAATTCCGCAAAAAAGCCGCAGCGCCCTTAAAAAGGTCTGCGGCTTTTTTCATTCATGCGTCCCTACAGTTTGCTGAGGAAGCGCCCGATCAGGTTAAAGATCAACATCTCGTTCGCCCCACCCTTGTCTATCGGCAAGTCCCACAGCGCGGCCGTGGCGAAGGTCATCCGCAAGTCCGGCACCAGCATGGCCAACTGCCCGCCAAAACCGTAGGCGGTGATCACCTGATGGCCGCCCAGCATGCCGCGCCACCACAAATAGCCATAGCCGACATCGCTCATATCCCCGATCGGGCCGATATGCACATGATTGGCGAAACTCTCGGCCAGCCACGCGGCCGGCACCACGGACTTGCCCTGCCACATGCCGCCGTCGAGCGCCATCCACGCCAGCTTCATCAGGTCGCGTGCCCGCAACTGCAAACCGAACGAGCCGAGTATCGTGCCGGTCGCGTCGCGCTCCCAGGCCACTTGGCGGATGCCGAGCGGCGCGAACAGCTTGCGCGTGGCGACCGCCAGCGTGTCCTCGCCATACGCATCGGCGACGATGGGCGACACCAGATGCGAGACGGCGCTGTTGTAGTTCCAGTACGGTCCGTTCGGCCCCAGCGGCGCCACCGGCAGGCGCAGCGCCAGGCTGGTCAGGTCGGGAGTATGCAATAGCTCCTGCATGTGGACGTCCTCATCCCACTCCAGTCCACTGCGCATGCGCAGCACCTGGGCCAACGTGATATTGCCCGCCACCGAACCAGGAATCTTGGCCAACTCCCTGGGCAGCAATTCACCCAGCGTGGCCGTGGCGCCGCGTATCTTTCCATCGCCGATGGCCTGCCCGGCCAGCAGGCTGCCGACGGTCTTGGTGGCCGAACGGATGTGGCGCAGGTCGGAGGATTTGCCGTCGGCATAGTAACGCTCGCCGATCAGGCTGCCGTTGCGCACCACCAGCAGGCTGCGCATCTCCGGGATCTGCGCCCCTTCGGACAACAGACCTTGCATCGCTGCCGCCGCCACGCCCTCGCTCTCCGGCGCCGCCGTGCGCCAGTCGTCGTCGGCGATCACCGACGCAACCACGTTTTCCTGCGCGCCACCGGAATTGCCGCCTCCGCAGGCGCTCAACAAGGGGGCGCCCAGGCCCAGCAGCATTACATCGCGTCGCGTCACCATATCTGCCCATCGCCAAAAGAGTGGGACCGCCGCGTGGGTCGCATGCGGCGAGTCGATGGGGACGATGCTATGCCAACGGCGCGGCGAACAGAGAGTGCCGGAAGTCATGCATGGCGGACTCGGCCAGCATCATTCCGGCGCCATGCTCCACTCCAGCTTGAGATGCGCGCCGATCTCGCGCAACAACTCTTGCTCGTCGACCGGTTTGCTGAGGAAACCGTTGGCGCCGACCTGGCGCGAGCGCTCTTCCTCTTCCGGGGTCGAGCTGGCGGAAATCATCAACACCGGCATGGTGCTGGTGCGGGCGTCGGCACGCAGGCGGCGCGTGGTTTCGATGCCGTCCATGTCCGGCATCACCATGTCCAGCAACATCAGGTCCGGCACGCCGGACTGCGCCTGCCGCAAGCCGTCGGCGCCGTTATCGGCCTCCAGCATGCGAAAGTCCAGCGCGCCCAGCAAATCGCGCAGCAAGGCGCGGTTGGTGGCGACGTCGTCCACCACCAGGATGGTCTTGCGCGGCCCCAGGTAGCCGGTGGCGTTGTGGCCGTCGTTGCTGATGGCGGCAGGCGCCGCCACCACCGGCATCGCCACATCGAACCAGAAGCGACTCCCCGTACCCAGTTTGCTTTCCACTTTCAGCTCGCCGCCCATCAGCCGCACCAGCTGGCCGCTGATCGCCAGGCCCAGCCCGGTGCCGCCGGCGCGGCGCGACGCGTCGCCCACCTGTTCGAACGGACGGAAGATGGCGTCGATATGGGCGGCCGCGATGCCGATGCCGTCGTCGTGCACTTCGAAACGCAGCGTGGCGGCATCGGCGGCGGCGCCGGCGCCGGGCCCGGGCCCGGCAGGCAACGGCAGCACGCGCAGGCGCACCGTGCCGCGGTCAGTGAACTTGACGGCGTTGCCCAGCAAGTTCAACAGCACCTGGCGCAGGCGGGTTTCGTCGGCGCTGATCGCCTCCGGCAGGCCGGCCACCAGCTCCAGCTCGAAACGCAGCTGCTTTTGTTCGGCGCGCACGCGCATGATGTCGGCCACCACCGACAGCAGATCGGCCAGCACCACCGGCTTGGGATGGAAGTCCATCTTGCCCGCCTCCACCCGCGACAGGTCGAGCACGTCGTTAATCAGCGCCAGCAGATGCTGGCCGCCCTGCTGGATCGTGCCGACGCCGCTCTTCTGGGTCGGCGTCAACCCCTTGTCGCGCTTGAGGATCTGGGTGTAGCCGAGGATGGCGTTGAGCGGCGTGCGCAATTCGTGGCTCATCGCCGCCAGGAAGGCGCTCTTGGCGCGGTTGGCCACTTCGGCACGCTCCATGGCGATGCGCAGTTCGGCATTGGCGCGCTGCAGCTCGGCGTTGACCGCCTCCAGCTGCGCCGGACTGGGAATGCGCAGCGCCACCGGCACCAGCCGCACCAACACGACGGCCGTCACCATCGAGGCGGCGGCGGTGATCGTCTTGAGCATCACCGACAGCCAGTAGTCCGGGTGCCAGATCACCCAGATGTCGGCCACGTGGGTGCTGCCGCAGGCCAGGATGAAAATGCCGAAGGCGATGAACATCCAGTCGAACGGCAAGTCGCGACGCTTGCGGATAAAGTAAAGCAGCGTGATCGGAATGGTCAGGTAGGCCAGCGCAATCAGCGCGTCGGAGATCACGCTCAGCCACAGGATCGACGGCGTCCAGAGAAAACAGTGACCATGCGGCATGAAGCCCTGGCTGCCGAACCAGCTGCTCAATGTGTCCATCGCCTACTCCTTTGCCTAGATGACGGGGCCAGCATTCAGGAGCTTACGAAAGTGTGAGCAAACAAGCAAGCAGCAAATCAGGCGTGTGGCCCGGTGCAATCTTTATCAAAAATCAGCATTCCGCTCTTGACGGCAACGCGCCGCTCCCCTATGATTCTGGCCTCTGTTGCAGAACATGTGACAGAGAGCAGTAACAGTGCCCACGTGGCGGAATTGGTAGACGCGCATGGTTCAGGTCCATGTGCCGCAAGGTGTGGGGGTTC
>NZ_JBWKQE010000016.1:0-150143 GCF_059418605.1 Duganella sp. GW821-FHT07G03 | reverse complement strand
CGTTTTTAAGATAGAAAGTTAACAGCTTCCTCAAATGTTTACAAGAAATTTGAGGGGAAGGTTCAGGACTTGACCCCGGGTTTTTACAGTGCGCGGGCGATCAGCAGTTTCTGGATGTCGCTGGTGCCTTCGTAGATCTGGCACACGCGCACGTCGCGGTAGATGCGCTCCACCGGGAAGTCGGACACGTAGCCGTAACCGCCGTGCACCTGGATGGCGTCGGAGCACACCTTCTCCGCCATCTCGGACGCGAACAGCTTGGCCATCGCCGCTTCCTTCAGGCACGGCAAGCCCGCATCCTTCATCGAGGCCGCATGGCGGATCAGCTGGCGCGCCGCTTCGATCTGCGTCGCCATGTCCGACAAGCGGAACTGCACCGCCTGGTGCTCGAAGATCGGCTTGCCGAAGCTTTCGCGCTCGCGTGCATAGGCCAGCGCCGCTTCATACGCGGCGCGCGCCATGCCCACCGCCTGCGAGGCGATGCCGATGCGGCCGCCCTCCAGGCCGGACAAGGCGATCTTGTAGCCCTGGCCTTCTTCGCCGATCAAATTCTCCGCCGGGATGCGGCAGTTTTCGAACAGAATCTGCGCCGTGTCCGACGAGTGCTGGCCCATCTTCTGCTCCAGCCCCGCCACGATGTAGCCCGGCGCCGAGGTCGGCACCCAGAACGCGCTGATGCCCTTCTTGCCGGCCGCCTTGTCGGTGACGGCCATGACGATCGCCACGTCCGCATACTTGCCGCTGGTGATGAACTGCTTGACGCCGTTGATCACATACTCGTCGCCTTCGCGCGTGGCGGTGGTGCGCAGGGCGGCGGCGTCGCTGCCGGTGTGCGGCTCGGTCAGGCAGAAGGCGCCCAGCATCTCGCCCTGCGCCAGCGGACGCAGCCACTGCTCTTTCTGCTTGTCGTTGGCGTACATCATCGCGATGCTGCACACCGGGCAGTTGTTGACGGAGATGATGGTGGAGGTGCCGCCATCGCCCGCCGCGATCTCTTCCAATACCAGCGCGAGCGACACGTAGTCCATGCCGGCGCCACCCAAGGCCTCCGGCACCGCGACGCCGAACGCGCCCAGCGCGGCCAGCTCCTTCAACTCCTCTTTCGGGAAGTGGTGCTCCTTGTCCCAGCGGGCGGCGTTGGGCGCCAGGCGCTCCCGCGCAAACGTGCGCAGGGCGTCGCGTATCATTTCGTGTTCTTCGCTCAGTATCATATTGTCTCGTTTATCGTTATTGAATCACCAGCCGATGCTTGTGCCATCGTAGTTGCGATACACCGCCTGGTCGGACGCGGGTAGCGCCGCCAGCGTTGCGCGTATGCCTGCCGCGCTTTGTTCCACCGGGAGATCGGCGCCGCCACCTCCCATGTCCGTGCGCACCCAGCCCGGATGCAGGGCGACGCAGGTGGCGCCCTGCTTGCCGAAGCTGAGCGCCGTGTCGATCAGCACCGAATTGAGCGCAGCCTTGCTGGCCCGGTACAGCGAGCCGGTGGGATTGCCGCGCTCGCTGAGTGAACCCATCTTAGACGACAGCACTGCCAGCTTGCCGCGCGTCGCGCACACCATCGGCGCGATGATCGGCAGCAGCCGCATCGCCGCCAGCACGTTGGTGTGCATCACCGTGTCGAAGTCGGTTTGCAGCGGGAAGCCGTCGTGGCGCGGGCCGTACACGCCGGCGTTGAGGATGGCCACGTTGAGCTCCTCGCCGTCCAGCTTCCAGCCCAGCCCCGCAACCGCCTCGACGTTGGTCACGTCCAGCCCGTGGGCCTCGGCGCCCATCGCGGCCAGCGCGTCGATGTCTTCCGCCTTGCGCGCGGTGGCGATCACGCGCCAGCCGTCGGCCAGGTACTGGCGTACCAGTTCCAGGCCGATGCCGCGCGAGGCGCCGATGATCAGTGCCGTCGCCATCCGCTTACGCCAGCTCGATGGCCATGGCGGTCGCTTCGCCGCCGCCGATGCACAGCGCCGCCACGCCCTTCTTGCCGCCGGTGCGCTTCAGCGCGCCGATCAGGGTGACGATGATGCGCGCGCCGGAGGCGCCGATCGGATGGCCCAGCGCGCAGGCGCCGCCGTGGATGTTGACCTTGTCGTGCGGGATGTCGAGGTCGCGCATGGCGGCCATCGGCACGGCGGCAAACGCTTCGTTGATCTCGAACAGGTCGACGTCCTTGGTGCCCCAGCCGATTTTCTTGTACAGTTTTTCGACCGCGCCGATCGGTGCGGTGGTGAACAGGTTGGGCTCCTGCGCGAAGGTGGCGTGGCCGTGGATCTTGGCGATCACGGTCAGGCCCAGTTTCTTGGCGGTCGATTCGCGCATCATCACCAGCGCGGCGGCGCCGTCGTTGATCGACGACGACGAGGCGGCGGTGATGGTGCCGTCTTTCTTGAACGCGGCACGCAGGGTCGGGATCTTGTCGATCTTGGCCTTGAGCGGGCCTTCATCCTTGTCGATGACGGTGTCGCCGGCGCGGGTGGTCACGGTGACCGGCGCGATTTCCCACTTGAAGTAGCCTTCATTGGTGGCGACTTGCGCGCGCTTGACCGATTCGATGGCGAAGTTGTCCTGCGCTTCGCGGGTGAACTCGTATTTGGCCGAACACTCTTCGGCGAAGGTGCCCATCGAGCGGCCTTCGCCGGTTTTCTCGTTGCGCGAGTAGGCGTCTTCCAGGCCGTCGTACATCATGTGGTCGAACAGCATGCCGTGGCCGATGCGGTAGCCGCCGCGCGCCTTCGGCACCAGGTAGGGCGCGTTGGTCATCGATTCCATGCCGCCGGCGATCACCACCTCGGCGCTGCCAGCGATCAGCTGGTCGTGCGCGAAGATCGCGGCCTGCATGGCCGAGCCGCACATCTTGGACAGCGTGACGGCGCCGGTCGAGGTCGGCAGGCCGGCCTTCAACAGCGCCTGGCGCGCCGGCGCTTGGCCCTGGCCCGCCATCAGGCAGTTGCCGAAGTAGACGTGCTCGACCAGCTTGCCATCGATGCCGGAGCGTTCGACGGCGGCCTGGATCGCCACGGCGCCCAGGTCGTGCGCGACCTTGCTGGAGAAGTCGCCCTGGAAGGCGCCCATGGGGGTGCGGGCTGCACCGACGATTACGATAGGATCATTCATTTTCTAGAGTCTCCATAAATGGCGGCTGGATTGCCGCCGGTGGGGTGGTGTGTTGATTGCAAAATCGGATGTGCTGCGGATACGGGAAGACGTCTTCCACATGGCCTTCGAGGATGCGCTGCTTGCGCGCCTGCCACCAGGCTTGCGTCAGCAGGTCGCTGTGGTGCTTCATGAAATATTTTCGGATCTTGGCGTTCCCCAGCAGGAAGCGGCCGAACTGCTCGGGGAAGACGTCGTACTTGCCGATCGGGTACCACGGCTCGGAGGCCATTTCCTCTTCCTCCGTGCGGGCTTCCGGGATCACGCGGAAATTGCAGTCGGTGATGTATTCGATTTCGTCGTAATCGTAGAACACCACGCGCTGGTGGCGCGTGACGCCGAAGTTTTTGTACAGCATATCGCCGGGGAAGATGTTGGCGGCCACCAGTTCCTTGATGGCGTTGCCGTATTCGAGCACGCCGTGTTCGATCTGCACTTCGTCATTGTCGTTGTCGGCGTTGGTCAGCCACATGTTCAGCGGCACCATGCGCCGCTCGATGTACAGGTGTTTGATGACGAGTTGGTCGCCTTCCTCTTCCAGCAGCGACGGCACGAAATGCTTGAGCTCGGCGATCAGCTCTTCGCTGAAGCGGTGGCGCGGGAAGGCGACGTTGGAGTATTCCAGCGTGTCGGCCATGCGGCCGACGCGGTCGTGGTGTTTCACCAGCAGGTATTTTTCCTTGATCAGCGCGCGCGTGGTTTCCTTGGGCGCCGGGAAGAAATCCTTGATGACCTTGAACACATACGGGAACGACGGCAGCGCGAACACCAGCATCACCAGGCCGCGGATGCCGGGCGCGATGTCGAACAGGTCGGACGAATGCTTGAGGTGCTGCAGGTAGTCGCGGTAGAACAGCGTCTTGCCCTGCTTTTGCAGGCCGAGGATGGTGTAGATCTCGCTGCGCGGCTTGCGCGGCAGCAGCGTGCGCAGGAACTGCACGTAGGCCGACGGCACTTCCATGTCGACCAGGAAGTAGGCGCGCGTGAACGAGAACAGGACCGTGATCTGTTCCTGGTCGAACAGCACGGTGTCGAGTATCAGCTCGCCGTGCTTGTTGTGCAGGATGGGCACGACGAAGGGATATTCCTTGTTGCCGTTGATGCCCTTGCCGACGATGTAGGCGCCCTTGTTGCGGAAGAACAGGCTCGACAGCACGTGGATCTGGTGGTTGGGCTCGAGCTTGATGCCGCCGAACAGCGTGCGCAGCCGGCCTTCGATCTGCGCCACGTCGCGCGTCAGGTTGGCGAAGCTGGTGCTCAGCTGGAAGTTGGTGATGATGCGCTTGAGCGTGTAGTGCAGGCCGTCGGTGCCGGGGTAGTAGACGCGGTAGGTCGGCGCGATTTCCTCGGTTTCGATGTACTCGGTGGAGACCACCGGGCGCACGAAGATGAATTCGTTGTGGAAGTAGCGGCGGTGCAGGATGTTGCAGCAGACCGAGTTGAAGAAGGTCTCGGCCAGCTCGGGCTGCTTGTGGTCGGACAGCATGCCGATGTAGTGCAGCTTGAGTTCGCGCCACACTTCGTCGGTCAGTTCGGCCGGGTCGTACTCGTCTTCCAGCATCTGCACGCATTCCTGCACGCGGCGGTCGTAGAAGTCGATGCGTTCGCGCGCGGCCTGCTGCGCGGTGCGCCAGGCGCCCTGCTCGAAATGCTGCTTGGCCTGCTGGCTGGTGAGCCGGAACAAGCGGTAGTGCTTGTCGAAACCGTCGCGGATGGTGCGGGCGATGTCGAACGCGATCTGCGAGCGCAGCAGTTTGGGGAAAGCAGCCTGGATCATGGGTCAGCCCTGGTGTGCGTTAGCTGGCTATCAGCGGAATACAGCCGCCGGGCCAGCGCACGCACACGCGATGCTTACTTGGTTTCCGCGAACAGTTCGCGGCCGATCAGCATGCGGCGGATTTCGCTGGTGCCGGCGCCAATTTCATACAATTTGGCGTCGCGCCACAGGCGGCCGACCGGATACTCGTTGATGTAGCCGTTGCCGCCCAGCGTCTGGATCGCCTCGCCGGCCATCCAGGTCGCTTTTTCTGCGCTATACAAAATGGCTCCCGCTGCATCCTTGCGCAACTGGCGGACCGCTTCCGGGGTTTTGGCCCGGTCGCAGGCCTGACCGACGGCGTACACATATGCCTTGCACGCCATCATGGTCGAGTACATGTCCGCAATCTTACCCTGCATCAGCTGGAATTCGCCGATCGGCTGGCCGAATTGCTTGCGGTCGTGGATGTACGGTACCACCGCGTCCATGCAAGCCTGCATGATGCCCAGCGGGCCGCCGGACAGCACGGTGCGCTCGAAGTCCAGGCCGGACATCAGTACGTTGACGCCCTTGCCCAGGCCGCCCAGTACGTTCTCGGCCGGCACTTCGCAGTTGTCGAACACCAGTTCGCCGGTGTGCGAGCCGCGCATGCCCAGCTTGTCGAGCTTCTGGGCCACGGAGAAGCCCTTGAAGTCTTTCTCGATCAGGAAGGCGGTCATGCCTTTCGGGCCGGCTTCCAGGTCGCTCTTGGCGTAGACCACCAGCACGTCGGCGTCGGGGCCGTTGGTGATCCACATCTTGGTGCCGTTGAGCACCCAGCGGTCGCCCTTGAAGTCGGCGCGCAGCTTCATGCTGACCACGTCGGAACCGGCGTTCGGCTCGGACATCGCCAAGGCGCCGACGTGTTCGCCGGAGATCAGCTTCGGCAGGTATTTTTGTTTTTGCTCTTCGGTGCCGTTGCGCTTGATCTGGTTGACGCACAGATTCGAGTGGGCGCCGTAGGACAGGCCGACCGAGGCCGAGGCGCGCGAGATTTCCTCCATCGCGACGATGTGGGCCAGGTAGCCCATGTTGGCGCCGCCGTATTCTTCGCCGACGGTGATGCCGAGCACGCCCAGATCGCCCATCTTGCGCCACAGGTCCATCGGGAACTGGTCGCTGCGGTCGATTTCAGCGGCGCGCGGCGCGATTTCGGCGGCGGCGAACTGTTGCACGGCTTCGCGCAGGGCGGCGATGTCTTCGCCGTGGTCAAAGGTCAGGCCTGGGAGATGGAGCATGTCGTCCTCATTCTTGTGTTTTGATGGAAGCGTCAATAATACGCCGGTGTGACGTTAACGTAAACGTAAAGCAGCGGTGACGGTGGGCCGTCACGCAATATTGTTATTTTTGTTAGATGGTGGCCGGCCGGGGTTCGCCGATGGCGGCCAGCAGGCGCTTGCATTCGTCCTCGTGGGCGGTGATTTCGGCCAGTGACATTTCGATGTCCTCGCGCTGCTGTTCCAGCGTTTCGCGGTGCTGCGCCAACACGCCCAGGAAGCGGTTCATCTGGGCGCTGGTGTCCTTCGGCGATTCATACATGTCGACCAGGCTCTTGATCTCCGACAGCGACAGCCCCAGGCGCTTGCCGCGCAGGGTCAGCTTGAGGCGGGTGCGGTCGCGCGGCGTGTAGACGCGGTTGCGGCCGCCCGCGCCTTCGCGGGACGGGCTCAGCAGGCCCTGGTCTTCGTAAAAGCGGATGGCGCGCGCCGTGATGTCGAATTCACGGGCCAGTTCGGTGATGGTGTAAGTGTTGGGCATCTCTGGGTTTGCGGTAAAGTCGTACAATTTCCGTTTACGTCAACGTCAAGCACATTGTAGCGCGCCTGACTTCCTGAAAGAAGAAAAATGAACCCGCTCGAACTGCAACTGGACTACCCGCTGGGCGACACCATCCCGGCCACCGGCGCCGTGCACCAGATCGTCCCCGGCCTGCGCTGGCTGCGCATGCCGCTGCCGTTTGCGCTGGATCATATCAACCTGTGGCTGCTGCGCGACGGCGAGGGCTGGAGCGTGGTCGACAGCGGGGTGGCCGGCGACGCCACCCGCGCCGCCTGGGAGGCCATCTTCGAAAATGGCCTGGACGGCTTGCCGATCCGGCGCGTGTTCGCCACCCATTGCCATCCCGACCACATCGGCCTGGCCGACTGGCTGTGCCGCCGCTGGGACGCGCCGCTGTGGACCACCACCGGCGAATACGCCTTCGCGCGCATGATGTCGGCCGCGCTGCCGGGCGTGGACGGTTCGGCGGCGCTGCCGCATTTCCAGCGCCACGGCCTGCGCGCGCCGGACATGCTGGAAAAGATGGCTAGCCGGAAAAACTACTACCCGACCCTGGTACCGTCGGTGCCGGCCGCCTACACCCGCATCCAGGATGGACAGTTGGTTGCGATTGGCGACCATCGCTGGCGGGTGATTACCGGCTTCGGCCATGCCCCCGAGCATGCTTCGCTGTATTGCGAGGCACTGAACGTGCTGATCGCCGGCGATATGGTGCTGCCGCGCATCTCCACCAATGTGTCGGTTTTCGCGGTGGAACCGGAGGCCAACTCACTGACGCTGTATCTTGACTCATTGAGCAAGTTTGTTGACTTGCCGAACGATGTATTGGTATTGCCCTCGCACGGCAAACCGTTCCGGGGGGTGCATACCCGCATCGACCAGTTGCGCCAACACCACGCCGAGCGGCTGGCCGAGGTGGTCGACGCCTGCCGCGATTGGCAGTCGGCGGCCGACATCGTGCCGATGATGTTCAAACGGCCGCTAGACGCCCACCAGCTTAGCTTTGCGCTGGGCGAGGCGCTGGCCCATTTGCACAAATTGTGGCACGACGGTATCGTGCGCCGTGAAACAGGGGTGGACGGCATCATACGTTTCCGCCTCGCGTAGCGTTGAAAGTGTGGCCGTAAACTAGTAGCGGTGTTATTGTAATAACTTCACTATTTCCACTGTAAACGGCTCCGAGGCTTCGGTCCGTTTGGTAGTAGGAAACCGAATAAAGTTCGGCGCGGGTTCCAGCCCGTGCTTGCACTTACAGAGGATAAAGTGTTAATTATAAAATCCCATCACGTCACAATCAGATCTTAAAAACAAGAGACTGACTTTCATGACGCAACGTGAAATAGTGCAATTATGAATTCTTCTAATGAACGCGAAAGCTTTAGCCAGCGCTTGCAACAGGCTCTCAAAAACGCCCACTACTCCCCCGACAGCCCGACTCGATTGGCGCGGGAATTCAATATTCGCTTCGATGGCCGGCCCATCACCGTCCACGCCGCCCGTAAATGGCTGGTAGGCGAGGCGATTCCGACCCAGGAAAAGCTGCGCATGATCGCCCAGTGGCTGGGCGTGCCGGCCGAATGGCTGCGCTTTGGCGGCGCCGAAGCGGACGCGCCGACTGGCGAAGGCGGCAACGGCCTGTCGCGTTTCGAGTCGGCTGACGTCAAGCTGATCGCGGATTTGCAACGCCTGGACGAGCATCACCGCCAGATCGCACGCGAATTTATTCGCATGTTGGTACGGGTTAATCACCAAAAGTAGTCATTTTAAGTACTACTACGGAGTTATTTTGACCGTTTGTGGCTGAGTTCCAAAGTGTTTCCGTGTGAAACTAGTTTCACGGTTTAGCCGGTTTTTGTTCGGATAGGGCGTCCCTTAGGGGGCGCTTTTTTTATTTTCGGGGGCTTTACGAATTGTCATAGTTTCGACACGGATTTGAGGCACAATAGGTAATCAGCTATCGCTGAGCCGCAGCATTTACTTCGGGAGCCAAGCTTTTGAGCCGTCTTATGAAAAGTAACTACAGCAACGTCGCGCAGCTAAAAGATTTGATGACCGTCCCCCCAATGACCGCCGCCCAGCACGCGGAAGTAATGCGCAAGCGCATTGCCCACCGCCGCATGGTCGAGGAAGCACGGGATCTGAAGAAGGCCAGCGGATCGCAGTTCGATAAACGCTAGGCTGGGGTAGCAGGCGCAGTACTTAGTTGGACTCGCTGGTCGGCTTCATGCCGTTCCAGCGCGGGGCCAGCGTGTGCTCAATGCCGAACAAGTCGATGACCCGGGCGACCGTGTGGTCGACCATCTCCGCAATGCTTTGCGGCTTGTGATAAAAGCTGGGCAGCGGCGGGAAAATGATCCCGCCCATTTCCGTCACCGCCGTCATATTGCGCAAGTGCGCCAGGTTGAACGGCGTTTCCCTCACCATCAGCACCAGCCGGCGGCGCTCCTTGAGCACCACGTCGGCCGCGCGCGCGATCAGGTTGTCCGACAGGCCATGCGCCACCGACGCCAGCGTCTTCATCGAGCATGGCGCGACGATCATCCCATCCGACTGGAAAGAACCGCTGGCGATCGAGGCGCCGACATCGCGCACCTTGTGCACCACGTGGGCCAGCGCTTCGACTTCGCGCCGCTGCAAGCCGGTTTCCTGGTGCAGCGTGAGGACCGCGGCATCCGAGACGATCAGGTGCGTCTCTATAGGGCGGCTCTCCGACCTGCGCACTTCTTCTAACTGTTGCAGCAGACGCACGCCATACACCGCGCCGGTGGCGCCGGTGATGGCGATAATAATCCGCCGCGGACGATCAGGCATCCAGCAAGGCCTTCAGTTCGCCGGACTCGAACATCTCGTTCATGATGTCCGAACCGCCGATGAACTCGCCCTTGACGTAGAGCTGAGGAATGGTAGGCCAGTTCGAGTAGTCCTTGATGCCCTGGCGGATTTCAGGATCTTCCAGCACGTTCACGGTGGCGATGTTCTCAACGCCGCAAGCTTTCAGGATCTGGATGGCGCGGCCGGAAAAGCCGCATTGCGGGAACTGGGCGGTGCCCTTCATGAAGAGCACCACAGGGGTGCTGGTCACGGTTTCTTTGATCCAGGTTTGTACGTCGCTCATAGCTGCCTCAGTGAAAAGATGTAAATAGATGCCGTCATTTTATAAGAAAACGCCGGCACCGGTATTTTTACTGCCGGAAGGTCAGCCGCGCAGCTTGGCGAAGGCGGCTGCCATGCTGCCGCCGACCGGTTCGGACTTGGCTGCCTGCTTCTGGTGCTGGCCCATGCTCTTGCGGTCGTTGCGATCGCCGCGCTGCTGCGGCTGCGAGCCCGCTTGCGGCGCGCTGTCGCTCAGGCGCATGGTCAGGGCGATGCGCTTGCGCTTCTCGTCCACCTCCAGCACCTTGACCTTGACCACCTGGCCAGCCTTGACCACCGTGTGCGGATCCTTGACGAAGGTGTTCGACAAGGCCGAGATGTGCACCAGGCCGTCCTGGTGCACGCCGATGTCGACAAACGCGCCGAACGCGGCCACGTTGGTGACCACGCCTTCCAGGATCATGTCCGGACGCAGGTCGCGGATCTCTTCCACGCCGTCCTTGAAGGTGGCGGTGGTGAACTCGGGACGCGGATCGCGGCCCGGCTTCTCCAGCTCCTTCAGGATGTCTGAGATGGTCGGCACGCCGAACTTGTCGTCGGCGTACTTGGCCGGATTGAGCGTCTTGATCAGCGCGGTCTCGCCGATGACGGCCTTGATGTCCTTCTTGATGTCGCTCAGGATTTTTTCCACCAGCGGATACGATTCCGGGTGCACCGCCGAGGCGTCCAGCGGGTTTTCGCCGCCCATCACGCGCAGGAAGCCGGCCGCCTGTTCAAAGGTCTTGTCGCCCAGGCGCGGCACCGCTTTCAGCCCCGCGCGCGAGGTGAACGCGCCCTTGATGTCGCGGTAGGAAACGATGGCCTGCGCCACCGAAGCCGACAGGCCGGACACGCGCGCCAGCAGCGGCGCCGAGGCGGTGTTCACATCGACGCCGACCGCGTTCACGCAATCCTCGACCACCGCGTCCAGCGAGCGGGCCAGCTGGGTCTGCGAGACGTCGTGCTGGTACTGGCCGACGCCGATCGACTTCGGATCGATCTTGACCAGCTCGGCCAGCGGATCCTGCAAGCGGCGGGCGATCGACACCGCGCCGCGCAGCGACACATCCATGTCCGGCAGCTCGCGCGAGGCGAACTCCGACGCCGAGTACACCGACGCGCCCGCCTCCGAGACGACGATCTTGGTCATTTTCTGCTCGGGGAATTGCTTGATCAAGTCCTGCGCCAGCTTGTCGGTTTCGCGCGAGGCGGTGCCGTTGCCGATCGAAATCAAGGACACATTGTGCTTGGCGGCCAGCTTGCCCAGGGTGTGCAGCGAGCCGTCCCAGTCGTTTTTCGGCTGGTGCGGGTAGATCACGGCGGTATCGACCACCTTGCCGGTGGCGTCCACCACCGCCACCTTGACGCCGGTGCGCAGGCCGGGGTCCAGGCCCATGGTGGCGCGCTGGCCGGCCGGCGCGGCCAGCAGCAGCGCCTTCAGGTTGGTGGCGAAGACGTTGATCGCGTCCAGTTCGGAACGCTCGCGCAGCGCGCCCATCAGTTCGGTTTCCAGGTGCATGAAGCTTTTCACGCGCCAGGTCCAGCGGGCGGTGTCGCCCAGCCATTTGTCGGCCGGACGGCCCTGGTTCTTGATGCCGAAACGGGCGGCGATGCGGCCTTCGCACGGATTGTGCGGCGCGTCCCACTTCGGTTTTTCGGCCTCGGTGTCCAGCCGCAGCGTGACATCGAGGATGCCTTCGCGGCGGCCGCGCAACAGCGCCAGCGCGCGGTGCGACGGCACGGTGACTATGGTTTCGGAATAGTCGAAGTAATCGGCGAATTTTTCGCCTTCGTCTTGCTTACCTTCAATAACCTTGGATTCAACAATGCCATGATCCAATACGTATTCGCGCAAGGATTGCAGCAACGTTGCATCTTCGGCAAAGCGTTCCATCAGGATCTGGCGGGCGCCGTCCAGCGCGGCCTTGATGTCGACCACGCCGGGATTGTTGCCCTCGGCGGTGGTGAAGGCTTCGCGCAGGTATTTGTTGGCTTCCATCTCCGGGTTCAGTTCCGGGTTGTCCAGCAGGCCGTCGGCCAGCGGCGCCAGGCCCGCTTCGATGGCGATCTGCGCCTTGGTGCGGCGTTTTTGCTTGTATGGCAGATATAAGTCTTCCAGACGGGTCTTGTCTTCTGCGTGCATGACAGCATCTAATAGTTCCGGCGTCATCTTATTCTGCTCGGTGATCGATGCCACAATCGCGGCGCGGCGGTCTTCCAGCTCGCGCAGGTAGCGCAGGCGTTCCTCGAGCAGGCGCAGTTGAATGTCGTCCAGGCCGCCGGTGGCTTCCTTCCGGTAGCGGGCGATGAAGGGCACCGTGGCGCCTTCGTCCAGCAGGGCGATGGCGGCGGCAACCTGTACCGGTTTGCAAGTCAGTTCCAGGGCAAGACGTTGTTCGATTGAAGGCAACATGTGGGCGATTCCTAAGCAGTCAAGCCCGGAATCATACGCAATCGGCGCGAATGTGCCAGTCTTGACAGTCCAAAAGGACTGTGCACGGCTTTGGAACACGCAGGTAACACGTTTACATGCGGGTTTTATGAAGAATCCGCAAACACGAACGCGTGTATGGCGGATAATATCGCCTGTTGCCGTTTTTGAACCATCTTTGACCAACAATGCGACCTATGGATTTTACCCGCGACGACGCCACCGACGATGTTCCCGCCAAGCCAGCTGCTCCGGCCGCCCCAACATCTCCCGCTCGCCCTGCGCCGCCCGCGAATCAATTGTCGTACGCCGTAGCCACCTGGCTGCAGCGTGTGGATGCGGCAGCGCATCCCAAAGCCAAACTGAACGCGCCGCCGGCCGATACCGATCCGAAGCAACAAACCCAATACAAGCTGATCTACGTGATGGCGCCCACCAGCGGCGGCCGCCATGTGGCGCTGTGCCTGTACAAGGCGCGCCTGCGCTCGAACGGCGACGTCGCCGCGGCCAGCCCGGTGAGCGAAGTGTTTTCGCTGCTGTCGGCGCCGCCGAGCTTCCTCGCGGCCGGCGACGAGGACTTGATCCGTTTCTTCGTTGCCATGCGCAGCGGACAGAATTCCCAGACCGGCTCCGCCACCGAGCCGCGCGGCAAGATCGGCGCGGCCCTGCTCAACATGTTGGCCGAACAGGATAAGTTGCTTTGGGCAAATTCCTGGGCCGACGTCGGCAATGGCCTGGTCTACCCGCTCAGGGGCGGCGTGATGCGCGAGGCCAACCTGGCCTGGCGTGAAGAGGGCAAGGGCCTGCGCCTCGGCTGGCAGGTGCAGGCGGCGCCGAACGCCAAGCATGTCGGCGCCGACCAGGTCGACTACATGCTGCCGACCGATCCGCCGTGGTATATCGACAATCTTTCCTGTGGCGTGCTGCAACTGAACCAGGGCGGCGCCTCGATCCCGCTGGCCGACCTGCAGGCGCTGGTGGCGCAAGCCCCGCTGCTGACCAATAACGACAAGATGCGCGTGTCGCAGCTGCTGCTGGCCCATGGCCTGCAACAGCTGATGCCGCTGCCGCAACCGCTGCCGCAGCGCGTGCGCGACGACGTCAAGCCGCGTCCGGTGCTGACGCTGGACGCCGCCATGCTGGCCGACGGCTCGCTGCAACGCTGGCACGACTTTGCCGTGCTGTCCTTCGACTACGACGGCGAGCGCGTGTCTTTCGACCCGTCGCAACGCGTGGTGCGCCAGAAGGGCGAAGTGACCGAAATCATCCAGCGCGACAACGTCGCCGAAGAGCTGGCCCTGTCGCTGCTGACCGAACGCCATTTCCTGCCGCCCGCCGCGCTGCCGCTGAGCAGCGTCAAGGGCGGCCTGCTGTTGCCCACCCAGGCCGAATGGCTGCGCTTCGCCCGCGATGGCATCGCGGCGCTAAAGCAAGCCGGCTGGAAAGTGGAGAAAACCGTCAAATATCGCTATGACGTCAGCGACGTCGGCGACTGGTATGCCGACGTGGTGGAAGACCCGGCCGACGGCGGCCGCGCCTGGTTCGAGCTGGAACTGGGCATCATGGTCGACCAGGACCGCGTGCCCTTGCTGCCGGTGCTGGTGCAGATGATACGCAGCGCGCCGAACGACTTCAATCCGAAAACCATCGCGCTGCACGGCGACGAAGACCAGATGCTGGCCACCTTGCCGGACGGCAGCCGCGTCGCCCTGCCGTGGGGGCGCGTCAAGCCCATCCTGACCACGCTGGGCGAGCTGTACTTCAGCGACAAGATCAAGACCTCGCTGCGCATGGCCACGCTGGACGCGGCGCGCCTGGACGACCTGTCCCGCAACGTCGAGCTGAACTGGACCGGCGGCGCCGAGCTGCGCGAAATGGGCGCGCGCCTGAACCAGTTCGGCGCCGTCAAGCGTATCGCCACCCCGGCCGGCCTGCAAGCGACGCTGCGCGACTACCAGAGCGACGGTCTGTCGTGGATGCAGTTCCTGCGCGAATACGGTTTCGCCGGCATCCTGGCCGACGATATGGGCCTGGGCAAGACCGTGCAAACGCTGGCGCACATCCTGGTGGAAAAAGAGGCCGGCCGCCTGACCGCGCCGGCGCTGGTGATCGCGCCGACCAGCCTGATGGGCAACTGGCAGGAAGAGGCGGCGCGTTTCGCCCCCGGCCTGCGCGTGCTGCTGTTGCAAGGCAAGGACCGCATGGTCCAGTTCGACCAGATCGAGGAAGCCGACCTGGTGCTGACCACCTACGCGCTGCTGCCGCGCGACGAGGAAAAACTGCGCGAGCATGATTTCCATCTGGTCATCCTGGACGAATCGCACTACATCAAGAACACCCGCAGCAAGGCCGCGCAGAGCGCCGGTCTGCTGCGCGCGCGCCACCGGCTGTGCCTGTCCGGCACGCCGCTGGAAAACCACCTGGGCGAGCTGTGGTCGCAATTCCACTTCCTGCTGCCGGGCCTGCTTGGCGACGAGAAGGGTTTCAACACCGTGTTCCGTCATCCGATCGAGCGCCAGGACGATCCGCTGCGGCGCGCGCTGCTGAACCGCCGCATCAAGCCTTTCCTGCTGCGCCGGACCAAGGACAACGTCGCCAAGGAATTGCCGCCGAAGACGGAGATGGTGCGCAAGGTCGAGCTGACCGGCGCCCAGCGCGACCTGTACGAGACGGTGCGCCTGGCGATGGACCAGAAGGTGCGCGATGAAATCGACCGCAAGGGCGTGGCGCGCAGCCAGATCGTCATCCTGGAGGCGCTGCTCAAGCTGCGCCAGGTGTGCTGCGATCCGCGCCTGGTTAAGTCGCTGCCGTCGAAGAAGCAGACGGCCGGCTCGGCCAAGCTGATCGACCTGATGCAGATGGTCGAGGATTTGCTGGAAGAGAACCGCAAGATCCTGGTGTTCTCGCAGTTCACCAGCATGCTCGAGCTGATCGAGGAGGAACTGGAAGCGCGCGACATCCCGTATGCCTTGCTGACCGGCGAAACCAAGGACCGCAGCGCGCAAGTGGCGGCCTTCCAGCAGGGCGCGGTGCCGATCTTCCTGATCAGCCTGAAAGCTGGCGGCGTCGGCCTGAACCTGACGGCGGCCGACACCGTGATCCACTACGATCCGTGGTGGAACCCGGCGGCGGAAAACCAGGCCACCGACCGCGCCTGGCGCATCGGCCAGGACAAGCCGGTGTTCGTCTACAAGCTGATCGCCAAGGGCACGCTGGAGGAAAAAATCCAGGTGCTGCAGCAGAAGAAATCCGATCTGGCGCAATCCATCCTGGCCGAAGGCGAGTCGCAGAAAATGGCGCTCACCCAGGAAGACTTGCAGCAGATCTTCGCCCCGCTGGCGGAATAAGTGGCGACCGTCGCCGAACTGCAAGCGGCGTTGCGCCAGTCGCAGGCCGAGGCCGAGCGCTATCGCCTGCTGCTCCAGCACAGCGACGAGGTCAGCTGGATGGCCGACTGCGCCAGCCTGCAACTATCCTGGCTCAGTCCGGCCGCCGAGCGCCAGTTCGGCTACACGCTGGACTCGGCGCAGGCGCTGGCGGCCGGCCTGTTGCGGCAGTTGCCCGCCAGGCTGGAGCGCCACGCCGGCGGCGACCAGAGCCGCGTGCGCCTGCTGCGTGAGACCGAATTGCCCCATGCGGACGGCCGCCTGCTGCCGGTGGAAATCGAATCGACGTTGATCCTCGACGGGCGCGGCGTCGCCGTCAGCGTGGTCGGCGTGGTGCGCGACCTGAGCGCGCGCCGCGAGCTGGCCGCGCAGCAGAAAAAGTTCGCCTCCATGCTGTCGCACGAATTCCGCACGCCGCTGTCGACCATCGATGGCGCCGTGCAGCGCCTGGAAATGACCGGCGCCCACCACGACGAAGGCACGCGCAAGCGCTACCGCAAGATCCAGACCGCGGTCGACCGCATGCTGGCGATGCTGGACGAGTACCTGTCGCCCGAGCGCATGGCCAGCATCGGCCGCGAACGCCAACCGAACGAAATCTGCCCCGCCGCGCTGCTGGAAGCGGTGGCCGAGCAGGCGCGCAGCCGCCGTCCCGCCGTGAGCGTGCGGACCGAATCGCTGCCGCAATGGATGCGTTGCGACCCCGCCGGTGTGCGTTTATGCCTGGAAATTTTGCTCGACAATGCAATTAAGTACACAACTATCAATACTCCGATAGAATTGATAGGCAAAATGGCAAGCGAAGGGGGCGTCGAGTTCCTGGTGCGCGATCACGGAGCCGGTCTGCCGGCGGCGGAATTGGCGCATGTGTTCGACAAATCCTTCCGCGGCAGCAACGCCGCCGGCATCGCCGGATCGGGGTTGGGCCTGTATATGGCGCGCGCGGTGGTGGATGCACACGGTGGGACGTTGACGGCAACAAATGTTTCTGAAAGCGGCACCGAATTTCGGATTTGGCTGCCCATAGCGGCCAGCGCCGGGAAAAGCCTTGCGCGGGCGGGTGGCAGCAGTGATAATTCCTTGAGCGCAAGCTGAAATAGCAAGGCAGGACTGAGCACTGTTGCTCAATAATCGATCGAATGGCGCATCAATGACGCAAATACTCATCGTGGAAGACAATCTGGACTATGCCGAAGAAATGGCAGAGTTTTTGACTGAGCTTGAACACGAAGTGCACATCACTAACAACGCCAGCGAAATGTGGTCGGCCCTCAGCCAGGGCAATGTCGGCGTGGTGGTGCTCGATCTGGGCCTGCCGGACGAAGACGGTTTCAATGTGATACCCCGGATGCGCCAGCTGTATCCGCAAATCGGCCTGCTGGTGCTGACCGGCCGGGTCGCGTTCGACAACCGCATCCTCGGTCTGCGCCTGGGCGCCGACCACTACCTGACCAAGCCGATCAAATTCCCGGAGCTGGCCGCCCACATCGAGGCGCTGGATCGCCGCGTCGGCCCGCAGGAAACCATTCCGGCGCCCAGCAAGTGGACCCTCAAAGTCAGCGCCCGCCAGCTGGAACTGCAAGGCATGGCGATCACCCTGACCGAAAAAGAATGCAATTTCCTGCATCTGCTGACGATTAACACCCGTCCCGTGCCGCGCCAGGTCATCGTGGCCGGCATCGGCGGCGACGATCCGGACGCCGGACGCCGGGTCGACATGCTGGTGTATCGTTTACGCAAAAAAGCCCGCACCGGCCTGGGCCAGGACCTGCCGCTGCGCAGCGCCTATGGCGAAGGCTACAGCCTGTCCGCCAGCTTCAACTTGTCTTGATTCAATCCCGATAGTAATTTTGTTATGTGGAAATGTGAGAGTTTCCTAAGCGCAGCTTTGACGTAGCATGAATTTTCCACCTACAACTGTTGGGGAGAATTGCAATGCGTTACAGCGATTGGAAGATTGGGATACGCCTGGCCGGCGGCTTTGGCCTGGTGATGTTGTTGGTCGTCGGCATGGCCATGGCCGGCATGTGGCGCTTGCAGGCGGTGGGCGACCTGACCGAACAAATGGTCGGCAGCGCCAGCGTCAAGGAGCGCCTGACCGCCGAATGGCATAACCAGATCAGCATCAGCGGCGTCAGCGTACTGGCCTTTGCCCGCAATACCGAAACCGCCGAATCGCCGGCGCTCTCCGAAAAAGCCGCCGCCACCCGCGCGCGCGTCAACGCCATCCAGAAGCAACTCGAACCCCTGCTCGTCAGCAATGAGGAAAAAGCCTTGCTGGAGACGGTCGCCTCGGTGCGCAAGGCTTATGCGGCCAGCCGCGACGTGTTGTTCAAGCTCAAGAAGAGCGGCGACATCGCCGGCGCCCGCGCGCTGGCCGACAGCAAGCTGGAACAGCAATTCAATGCCTATCTGGACAGCGTGCAGAAAATCGGCGACTACGAGGCCGGCGTCGGCCGCGCGCTGGGGGAAGACGTGCAGACGCAATACCATTCCGGCCAGCGCTTCCTGCTGGGGCTGACGGCCGGCGCGCTGGTGCTGGGCGCCTGGTTCGCCTACATCATCGGCGTCTCGATCACCGGCCCCATCCACAAGGCGGTGCGGGTGGCGCAGACCGTCGCCGCCGGCGACCTGAGCAGCAAGATCGACGTGCGCAGCAAGGACGAGACCGGCATGCTGCTGCAGGCGCTGAAGGACATGAACGCCAGCCTGGTCAATATCGTCGGCCAGGTCCGCAGCGGCACCGACACCATCGCCACCGCCTCCGGCCAGATCGCCAGCGGCAACCTCGATCTGTCGGCCCGCACCGAACAGCAGGCCAGCTCGCTGCAACAGACGGCCTCGTCGATGGAGGAACTGACCGCCACCGTCAAGCAGAACGGCAACAACTCGCGCCAGGCGCATACCTTGGCGCTGTCGGCCTCGGAAGTGGCGGTCAAGGGCGGCAGCGTGGTCGACGAAGTGGTCGACACCATGAGCGAGATCAGCGCTTCCGCGCATAAAATCGTCGATATCATCGCGGTGATCGACGGCATCGCCTTCCAGACCAATATTCTGGCCTTGAACGCGGCGGTGGAAGCGGCCCGCGCCGGCGAGCAGGGCCGCGGCTTCGCCGTGGTGGCGACCGAGGTGCGCAACCTGGCCCAGCGCAGCGCCAGCGCCGCCCAGGAAATCAAGGCCCTGATCGGCGATTCGGTCAACAAGGTGGAAAGCGGCGCGCGCCTGGTGGCCCAGGCCGGCAGCACAATGCGGGAAATCGTCGTCAACGTGCGGCGGGTGACCGATATCATCGGCGAAATCACCGCCGCCAGCGCCGAACAGACCAATGGCATCGAGCAGATCAACCGCGCCATCGCGCAGATGGACCAGGTGACGCAGCAGAACGCCGCGCTGGTTGAAGAAGCGGCCGCCGCCTCCGCCGCCCTGCAGGACCAGAGCGGCGCGCTGGCCCGCGTGGTCAGCGTGTTCCAGCTTTCCGGCAACATGAGCAAAAAGAGGGACAGAGTCAGGCCAGTTTTGCTGGGTGCTTGAATAATCGGGGACAGAGTGGTGTAGAATGGCCGTATTCGATACATTTTGCTCAAATTTATGGCACGTCTACCCCGTTTGATCGTCCCCGGCCAGCCGCATCACGTCATCCAGACCGGTAATAACAACCAGGTTATCTTCCAGGACACGGAAGATTATCAAACCTTCCTGGGCTGGCTGCGCACCGCCGCCAAGAACTACAAAGTGGCGGTGCACGCCTATGTTTTGATGCCGAACCACCTGCATTTGCTGGTCACGCCGGCCGATGCGGATGGCCTGGGGCAGATGATGCAGTGGATAGGCCGCTACTACGTGCCCTATTTCAATCAAAAATATGGCCGCAGCGGTACTTTGTGGAATGGACGCTACAAAACCTCGCTTATCGACGCAGAGCAATACTTCATGTCGTGCAGCCGATATATCGAGTTCAATCCGGTGCGCAACGGCATGGTGGGGCGGGCCGAGGATTATCCGTGGTCCAGCTATCCGCACCACGCCGGGCTGCGCTCGGACGGCCTGATCGTCGACCATCCGAAGTTCTGGGAGCTGGGCAACACGCCGTTCCAGCGCGAGGCGGCCTATATCGCGCTGGCCGAGCCGACGCTGAGCGAGGACGAGGTGGCCAGCATCAGCCAGGCGCTGCTCAAGGGCTGGCCGCTGGGCAGCGAGCAATTCAAGACGGCGTTACAGCACAAGGTCAAGCGCCAGGTATTGCCGGCCAAGCGCGGCAGACCGTTCAAAATCAAGCCGGAAGCGGCCTGAACAGCATATCAAAACCGCAGGAATCGCCAGTTCCTGCGGTTTTTTTAAACCCCGCATCACTCTGTCCCTAATTAAAATTTTCAGCAACTTGTGGAAAATTAATCTGACTCCGACCCTAATTGTTATTGTTGAAGTTTACGCTGCATTGCACTACTCTAGCTTTTCGTTAGTCAAAATTGCAGTGGAGAGCCCCCCATGAAAGCCCAAGGTCTGTACGATCCGTCCAATGAACACGATGCCTGCGGCGTCGGTTTCGTCGCCCACATCAAGGGCAACAAGAGCCACTCCATCGTGGAACAGGGTCTGTTGATCCTGAAAAACCTCGATCACCGGGGCGCCGTCGGCGCCGATGCGCTGATGGGCGATGGCGCCGGCATCCTGATCCAGATCCCGGACCAGTACTACCGCGACGAGATGGCCAAGCAAGGCGTGGAACTGCCGCCGCCAGGCGAATACGGCGTCGGCATGGTGTTCCTGCCTAAGGAAAACGCTTCCCGCATCGCTTGCGAGCAGGAAATCGAGCGCGCCGTGCGCCTCGAAGGCCAGGTCGTGCTGGGCTGGCGCAATGTGCCGGTCGATTGCGACATGCCGATGTCCCCTACCGTGCGCGCCAAAGAACCGGTGATCCGCCAGATCTTCATCGGCCGCGGCGCCGACATCATGGTGACCGACGCGCTGGAACGCAAGCTGTACGTGATCCGCAAGTCGTCCGGCCACGCCATCCAGGCCTTGAAACTGATCCACGGCAAAGAATTCTTTGTGGCCTCGCTGTCGGCCCGTACCATCGTCTACAAGGGCCTGCTGCTGGCGGACCAGGTCGGCGTGTACTATAAAGACCTGCAAGACGCGCGTTGCATTTCCGCGCTGGCGCTGGTGCACCAGCGTTTCTCGACCAACACCTTCCCGGAATGGCCGCTGGCCCACCCGTACCGCCTGATCGCCCACAACGGCGAGATCAACACCGTCAAAGGCAACTTCAACTGGATGCGCGCCCGTGAAGGCGTGATGAAGTCCGCCGTGCTGGGCGACGACCTGCAGAAACTGTTCCCGCTGATCTATGAAGGCCAGTCGGACACCGCCTGCTTCGACAACGCGCTGGAACTGCTGTTGATGGCAGGCTATCCGATCGCCCAGGCGATGATGATGATGATTCCGGAAGCCTGGGAAAATCACGGCACGATGGACGACAATCGCCGCGCGTTCTACGAATATCACGCAGCCATGATGGAACCATGGGACGGCCCGGCCGCCATGGCCTTCACCGACGGCCGCTACATCGGCGGCACCTTGGACCGCAATGGCCTGCGCCCGGCCCGCTACATCGTCACCGACGACGACCTGGTGGTGATGGCCTCGGAATCGGGCGTGCTGCCGATTCCTGAATCGAAAATCATCCAGAAATGGCGTCTGCAACCAGGCAAGATGTTCCTGATCGACCTGGAAGCCGGCCGCATCATCGACGATAAAGAGCTGAAAGACACCTACGCCAACGCCAAGCCCTACAAGGCATGGATCAACGCGGTGCGCATCAAGCTCAACGAAATCAAGCTCAGCGAAAGCCAGCTGGCGCACAACCGCGCCAAGGATGTCGCACCGGCCCAGGGCGAAAAAGCCACGCCGTCGCTGCTGGACCGCCAACAAGCCTTCGGCTACACCCAGGAAGACTTGAAATTCCTGATGGCGCCGATGGCCGCCGCCGGCGAAGAAGCGACCGGCTCGATGGGCAACGACTCGCCGCTGGCCGTCATGTCCAACAAGCTCAAGCCGCTGTACAACTACTTCAAGCAGCTGTTCGCGCAAGTGACCAACCCGCCGATCGACCCGATCCGCGAAGCGATGGTGATGTCGCTGGTGTCCTTCATCGGCCCCAAGCCTAACCTGCTGGACACCAACAACGTCAATCCGCCGATGCGCCTGGAAGTCTCGCAGCCGGTGCTGGGCTTCGACGACATGGCCCGCCTGCGCGGCATCAGCGCGCATACCGGCGGCAAGTTCAAGTCATATGAGCTCAACATCTGCTATCCGCTGGCATGGGGCAAGGACGGCGTGGAAGCCTGCCTGGCCTCGCTGTGCGCCGAAGCGGTCGATGCGGTCAAGTCCGGCCACAACATCCTGATCGTGTCGGACCGTTCGGTGAGCCCTGAGCGCGTGGCGATTCCTGCGCTGCTGGCCACCTCGACCGTGCACCAGCACCTGGTCAGCAAGGGCCTGCGCGCCTCCACCGGCCTGGTCGTCGAGACCGGCTCGGCCCGCGAGACCCACCACTTCGCGCTGCTGGCAGGCTACGGCGCCGAAGCGATCCACCCTTACCTGGCGATGGAAACGCTGGTCGAGATGGCGCTCGGCATGCCGGGCGACATGACCGGCGAGAAGGCGGTCTACAACTACACCAAGGCCATCGGCAAGGGCCTGATGAAGGTCATGTCCAAGATGGGCATTTCGACCTATATGTCCTACTGCGGCGCGCAGATCTTCGAAGCGGTCGGCTTGAACAAGTCGCTGGTCGACAAGTACTTCAAGGGCACGGCCTCCAACGTCGAAGGCATCGGCGTGTTTGAAGTGGCGGAAGAAGCGCTGCGCCTGCACAACCTGGCCTTCGGCAACGATCCAGTGCTGGAAAACCACCTGGACGCCGGCGGCGAGTACGCCTACCGCGTGCGCGGCGAAGACCACCTGTGGACCCCGGATGCGATCGCCAAGTTGCAGCATTCGACCCGCAGCAACAACTTCTCCAGCTATAAGGAGTACGCCCAGCTGATCAACGACCAGACCAAACGCCACCTGACCTTGCGCGGCCTGTTCGAGTTCAAGCTCGATCCGAGCAAGGCGATCCCGCTGGACGAAGTCGAGCCGGCCAAGGAAATCGTCAAACGCTTCGCGACCGGCGCGATGTCGATGGGCTCGATCTCGACCGAAGCCCACGCCACGCTGGCGGTGGCGATGAACCGCATCGGCGGCAAGTCCAACACCGGCGAAGGCGGCGAAGATCCATCGCGCTACACGATGGAACTGAAGGGCATCAAGATCAAGCAGGGCGAGACCATGGCGTCGGTCATGGGCAAAGAGCAGATGGTGGTCGATATTGCCTTGCAGGAAGGCGATTCGCTGCGCTCGCGCATCAAGCAGGTGGCGTCCGGCCGTTTCGGCGTGACCGCGGCCTACCTGAACTCGGCCGACCAGATCCAGATCAAGATGGCGCAGGGCGCCAAGCCTGGCGAAGGCGGCCAGCTGCCAGGCCATAAAGTATCCGAATACATTGCTACGCTGCGCTTCTCGGTGCCGGGCGTGGGTCTGATCTCGCCGCCGCCGCACCACGATATTTATTCGATCGAAGATCTGGCCCAGCTGATCCACGACTTGAAGAACGCCAATCCGCGCGCTTCGATCTCGGTCAAGCTGGTGTCGGAAGTCGGTATCGGCACCGTGGCCGCCGGCGTGACCAAGGCCAAGGCCGATCACGTGGTGGTCGCCGGCCATGACGGCGGCACCGGCGCTTCGCCGCTGTCGTCGGTCAAGCACGCCGGCACACCGTGGGAACTGGGTCTGGCGGAAACGCAGCAGACCCTGGTGCTGAACGGCCTGCGCAGCCGTATTCGGGTGCAAGCCGATGGCCAGATGCGCACCGGCCGCGACGTCGTCATCGCCGCCATGCTGGGCGCCGACGAAATCGGCTTCGCCACCGCGCCGCTGGTGGTCGAGGGCTGCATCATGATGCGCAAATGCCACCTGAACACTTGCCCGGTCGGCGTCGCCACGCAGGATCCTGTGCTGCGCGCCAAGTTCTCCGGCAAGCCCGAGTATGTCGTCAACTACTTCTTCTTCGTCGCCGAAGAAGCCCGTCAGCTGATGGCGCAACTGGGCATCCGCACCTATGACGAGCTGATCGGCCGCGTCGACCTGCTGGACAAATCCAAGGCGATCACGCACTGGAAAGCCAAGGGCCTGGACTTCAGCAACATCTTCTACTCGCCGGAAGTGCCGAGCGGCGATTCCATCTATCACACGAAGGAACAGGACCACTGCCTGGACAAGGCCCTCGATCACAAGCTGATCGCGCAAGCCAAGGCCGCGCTGGAAAAAGGCGAACGCGTGTCGTTCATCTCGCCGGTGCGCAACGTCAACCGCACCGTCGGCACCATGCTGTCGGGCGAAGTGGCCAAGCGCTACGGCCACGCCGGCCTGCCGGACGACACCATCCACATCCAGCTGCAAGGTACGGCTGGCCAGTCGGCCTGCGCCTTCCTGGCGCACGGCATCACCATCGACCTGGTCGGCGAAGGCAACGATTACGTCGGCAAGGGCTTGTCGGGCGGCCGCATCATCGTGCGTCCGAACACCGAGTTCCGCGGCTGGGCGGTGAACAACATCATCATCGGCAACACCGTGCTGTACGGCGCGATTGCCGGCGAAGCCTTCTTCAACGGCGTGGCCGGCGAGCGTTTCGCCGTGCGTAACTCGGGCGCCACCGCCATCGTCGAAGGCACCGGCGACCACGGTTGCGAATACATGACCGGCGGCACCGTGGTGGTGCTGGGCGCCACCGGCCGCAACTTCGCGGCGGGCATGTCGGGCGGTATCGCCTACGTGTACGACCCGGACGGCGATTTCGAAGCGCGCTGCAACACCTCGATGGTGACGCTGGAGCCGGTGCTGACCGTCAAGGAGCAGGAAGCCCAAAGCGAAACCTGGCACGTGCAGCACAAGGACCACGGCCGCGAAGCGGACGAAGTGATCCTGAAGCGCCTGATCGAGCGCCACTTCAAGCACACCGGCAGCACCCGTGCCCGCCTGTTGCTGGACAACTGGGCCGAAGGCCGCGGCAAATTCGTCAAGGTCTTCCCGAGCGAATACAAGCGCGCCCTGGCCGAAATGGCCGAGGATGTGGCGAACGAAGCCGCATCCGCCCAGCCGATCGCAGCCTGATGCTGACCGTACAGAACAATATTTAAGGACTTATCGTGGGTAAAATCACCGGCTTCATGGAATTCAAGCGTCAGGACGAGAGCTATCTGCCGCCTGCTACGCGTTTGAAAAACTATTCCGAATTCGTCATCACCCTGACCAATGAACAGGCCAAGGTGCAGGGCGCGCGCTGCATGGATTGCGGCATCCCGTTCTGCAACACCGGCTGCCCGGTCAACAACATCATCCCGGACTGGAATGACCTGGTGTATCGCGGCAACTACCGCGAGGCGCTGGACACCCTGCACTCGACCAACAACTTCCCGGAGTTCACCGGCCGCATCTGCCCTGCGCCGTGCGAGTCCGCCTGTACGCTGGGCATCAACAACGATCCGGTCGGCATCAAGTCGATCGAGCACAAGATCATCGACGAAGGCTGGGAACACGGCTGGGTCGTGCCGCAGCCGGCCGAGCAGCAATCGGGCAAGAAGGTCGCCGTGGTCGGCTCCGGTCCTGCCGGCCTGGCGGCGGCGCAGCAGCTGGCGCGCGCCGGCCACGCCGTCACCGTGTTCGAGAAAAGCGACCGCGTCGGCGGCCTGCTGCGCTACGGCATTCCAGACTTCAAGATGGAAAAGTCGCATATCGACCGCCGTATCAAGCAGATGGAAGCCGAAGGCGTGGTGTTCCGCACCAGCGTGCTGGTTGGCAAGGACTTCCCTGCCAACGTCAACAACTGGGCCAAGGAAACCATCTTCCCTGAAGACCTGGCCAAGGACTTCGACGCCGTCGTCCTGGCCGGTGGCGCCGAACAGCCGCGCGACCTGCCGGTGCCTGGCCGCGAGCTCAAGGGCGTGCATTTCGCCATGGACTTCCTGCCGCTGCAAAACAAGGTCAACGCCGGCGACAAGGTCAAAGACCAGCTGAAAGCCACCGGCAAGCACGTGGTGGTGATCGGCGGCGGCGATACCGGTTCCGATTGCGTCGGCACCTCGAACCGCCACGGCGCCGCCTCGGTGACCCAGTTCGAACTGATGCCCATGCCGCCGGAGCAAGAGAACAAGCCGCTGGTCTGGCCTTACTGGCCGACCAAGCTGCGCACCTCCTCGTCGCACGAGGAAGGCTGCGAGCGTGACTGGGCGGTGGCCACCAAGCGCCTGGAAGGCAAGAACGGCAAGGTCGAGAAGCTGGTCGCCTGCCGCGTCGAGTGGAAAGACGGCAAGATGGCTGAAGTGCCGAACTCGGAATTCGAGATGAAGGCCGACCTGGTGCTGCTGGCCATGGGCTTCGTGTCGCCGGTCGCCAACGTGCTGGACGCTTTTGGTGTCGAGAAAGATGCACGCGGCAACGCCAAGGCCACCACGGACGGCGAAGGCTGTTACAAGACTTCCGCCCCCAACGTATTTGCCGCCGGCGATGTGCGCCGCGGCCAGTCGCTGGTGGTGTGGGCGATCCGCGAAGGCCGCCAATGCGCGCGCGCGGTCGATGAGTTTTTGATGGGTACTTCGGAACTACCGCGCTAATCCCTGCGGCCGAAGTAGCCTGTCTCCGCCGGTAGTGAATGGGTGATCCCCGTTCCTGCCGGTTTTTTTTATTCTGTCGTGGTAAGCCTTGCCATTCCGGCCACCGCCCTTGGATCGATTCGCATCGCCCGCGCGCGCGCCTGCGCGGCCAGGCTCATATCGCCGCAGTGTTCCCACGCTATGGCGAGATCGAGCAGCGCCTCCGCCGAACGCGGTCCCAGGCTGACCGCGCGGCCGTAGGCGCTGGCCGCGTGCCGCCATTGCCCCAGCATGCGCTCGGCCATCCCCAATCCGGACCAGGCGAAATAATCGCGGCCGTCATGCGCGATCGCGGCGCGGAAGCTGGCTGCCGCCAATTCCCATTCCCGCTGCGCAAGCTGGGCCCGGCCCATCCACATGGCGGCGTTGATTGGCGGCGTGGCTGCTGCCGGGGATGCCGCCTGGGTGCGTGCCAATGCGCCCAGGCGTGTCATCGCCAGCGGCCAGTCCCCGCTGGCGAAGGCAACCATGCCTTCGGTCGCATCGGCCCAGTCGCCTCCCGCCCGCACCAGCGGAAAGTCGCGTGTGATGGCCAGGCATTCGTCGAACTGGCCGGCCAGCAGCAACTGCTCGGCCAGCGCGATGCGCACGTTCAGGTCGACGTCGAAGCGGTACTCCAATGCGCGCAGCTGCTCCAGCGCCGCGCTGCGGTCGCCGCGCAACGCCGTCATCGTCGCCAGCGTCAGGCGCGTCTCGCATTCGACGCTACGGGCAAATGCAATTTGCGGCGCGAAATCGGGCAGCGTCAAACCCTCTTGTTCGAACATCGCCAATTCCGCTGCCGACAATGCCGGCGACGACGGGGTGACGCGGATCCCGGCCGGCGTCAGCGGCGCCACCGCAGCTGCGTTTGCTTTCATGCGGACCGGCGCGGCGGCCAGCGCCTCGTCGATCACGCGTCCGTCGAGCTCGCTGGCGACTGGCAAGCCCAGCACCAGCGCCACGGTCGGCCAGATATCGCAGGCGGCCACCGGTGCGATAGCCTGGTCGCGCGCGATGCCGGGGCCGCACAGCAGCATGAAACCGGCGTCGCGCGCACCGTTCGACAGGACCGCGAAGCAGGCCTCGCGGCCCGCGAGATTTTGGTAGCGGCCGCACAGCAGGTCGAGAAACTGGTGGCAGCGGGCCAGACAGAGGCGCGCGGCCTGCCGGTCCGGCACGCCGGCCAGCGCGGCGGCCATGACGGCGATAAACGGCAGGCGCAACACCAGCACCTCGGCGCCGCGTTGTTCGATGGCGGCAGTTCCCAGCGCGTGCAGGGTCGCGCATTCGGCCAGCGCCGCCGCCGCCGTGCCCGCCAATCGGCGCCGGGCGGCCGTGTCCAGCGGACTTAGCAGGAAGTGCAGGTCTGGTGCCTGGATGTCGCCGGGCGCCAGGCGCGCGGCGTGCACCAGCTCGCGCACCTCGGGCGGCCAGACCGCTTGCGGGTCCAGCGGCCAGGCGTGTTCGTCGTCGGCCGGCGCGGCGCTGGCACCGGGGGCGACGACGGTGCCGTGGCGCAGCCGCAGTCCGCGCGTGACCGGCCAGCCGATCACGGCCGCGTGGCGGCCTGCGTTGTCGGCCGCGTGCCAGATGGCCTCGGTGCGCAGCGCGGCGGCGCCGGGCGCCTGCATGAACAGCGAGCCGTCGATGGCCGTCAGCGGGTGCAGGATGCCGTGGCGGTCCGGCTGCATGCCGGTGGCGACGCTGGTCCAGCCGCTGTCGGCGCAGGCCGGCAGCGGAAAGTCGAGCGGCGCCCAAGTGCCGGCGCCCACCAGGCTGGACAGAAAGGGCGTCAGTCCGCCCTCGTCCAGTTCCTGCAACAGATTCCAGTCGACGCCGTCGAGCGCCAGCATGACCAGCGCGGGTGCGCTCCGCGCTTCAGAGGGCGAGTGCATAGGTATGGGTGGTGTGCAGCAGCGTGGCGTCGGTGCGGCGGGCTATCTGCAAGGTGGCTCTGGCGGCGTCGTTGCAGCTGAACCGGAAGCGTGGCCGCGCCAGCGCCGCCAGTTGCCGGGCGGACGCGTCCAGCAGCAGCAGGGCCGGCCAGCCGTGGCGATGGCCGGGTTGGGTGATCCACAGGTCCACTTCGGGCAATTCCTGGTTCGGCTTGCACAGCAACAAACCGATCAGCTCGCCATTCAGTTCGACCACCTGCGACAGCACGGCGCAAGCCGGGTCGGCCAGTGCGGCTTCGAAGCGGGCGGCGGCGGTGCCGAGGGGGAGCCGGGCGTAGCTGCCGTACAGCGCGATGGCCTGCGGCAGATGGCGCGGCGCCAGCGGCATGGCGGCGGCGCCGGCTGGAATACGCCGGCCGGCGTGCAGGCGCTCGAGCATCAGACTGGTCTGCTGGCAGGCGTTGCGGGTGTCCACCTCAAAATGCAGCACCGCGCGCTGCGGTGTGAATCCCTTGCGCGCCAGGAAAGGCGGTGCGTCGGCGCTGTCCCATTCGCCCCAGGCGTGCAGGTAATCGACGTCCCATTGCCGCAGCGCCACGCTCAGCGCCGCCAGCAGCGCGCCGCCGATGCCGCGCCGGCGCTGCGAGGGCAGCACGAAGATGGCGCCGCGTAGTCCGCTGCGCCGCACTTCCCACGGAATAGCTGAAAACGCCGCCGCGCCGACGATCGCGTGGTCGTTGGCGCGGCGGGCGAGCAGCACCGATTCGGTCGCCACGCCCAGGTTGGCGACGTCGGGCAGCAAGGCGAAAGCCAGGTCGAGTTCGCCCGGTTGAGCCACGGCGACATGCACCGTCGCCATCGGCGGCACTACCTCGCTTCAGGCCGGCAGCGCGGCGTCGTTGCGCCGGCCGCGGCCTTTGCGGCGGTAGGCGGCGATGCCGGCCAGGCCGCTGGCCAGCATCAGCAGCGACGACGGCTCGGGTACCGGACTGGTGAAGGCGGCCGCGCCGGCGGCCACTGCGGCGCCGGTATTGTCGTAACCGTAACCGTTGAGTGTCACTACGTACGGGACATTGGCGGCCCTACCGGTCATCGAGTCCTGGATGGACACGTCTATCCAACCGTATTGCGTCTGCTGCCCGCTGGCGAACTGGAACGGCACCAGCAGGTTGTCGCCGATATTCTTGTTGGTCATGGTGCTGGCCAGCACCGGGTAGTTGTTGCATTGCTGGCTACCGCCAGAGCCTTTGCCGACGTTGTTGCAGGGTCCCATGATCGAGCCTACCCGCGCGTTGGTGGTCAGGTCCAGGGTCGTCGTGCCCGACATCGTCAGCGACGGCCCGATCAGCGCGCCGGCGGCCACCGCGCCTGCCGCCACGCCCTGGGCGGCGACCTTGACCGAGCGGTCATAAACGTAGAAGGCGTAGAGGGAACCGCCCCCGGCCGAGATATAGGTGGTGCCGTAGACGGACCAATTATCCGCCAGCGAGAAGTCGGTGGTGCCGTTGTGGTCTACATCCACGGCGATAGAAGCGAGGGGGGGATTGCCGACGCCGGGCGACCGCCCTCCCAGCGTCTGGTTGATGCCGTCGACCCGGATCACGTCGGCATGCGCCGCCAGCGAGGTCAGGGCCAGCAGCGCGGCGGTACCGGCGAGTTTTTTGTTAGGCAACATGTTGGATGGACTTGGCATGGCGGCTCTGTTTCGAAAAGGGAACAGGGATTGTCATCATTTACACATATGTTGTCAATCGACATATTGTTTCTGGCCGCAACAATGTCGCATAGATGTTGTGCGATGCAGCAATGTAACAATTCTTGATAGGTGTAAATTGCTGACTTTAGGTTCAGTAGTGTTGTATTATCTGCTACTTACGATGCGTCTTCCTGTCACAAAAGACGGGGGCGCCAGCAGAGATTAACCTTTCTGCACTACAATACGGCATTAAAAACAATGAGTTCAGTCGTGGCTAATCTAGTCGAAATCCGTGATTTACACTTCTCCTATGGAAAGCGCTCGATCCTGTCGGGGCTCCAGATGGACTTCCCACGCGGGAAGGTAATCGCAGTGATGGGCGGCTCGGGCAGCGGCAAGACCACGGTGTTGCGCCTGATCGGCGGCCAGATCCGCCCGCAGCGCGGCCACGTCAAGGTGCAGGGCCAGATCGTGCACAAGCTCAACACCGCCGGCTTGTATCTGCTGCGCCGCAAGATGGGCATGCTGTTCCAGCACGGCGCGCTGTTCACCGACCTGACCGTTTTTGAAAACGTCGCCTTCCCGCTGCGCGAGCATACCGACTTGCCGGAAGAGCTGATCCGCAACCTGGTGCTGATGAAGTTGCACGCCGTCGGCCTGCGCAACGCCGCCAAGCTCAAGCCGGGCGAAATCTCCGGCGGCATGGCGCGCCGCGTGGCGCTGGCGCGTTCGATCGCGCTGGACCCGGAACTGATTATGTACGACGAGCCGTTCGCCGGCCTCGACCCGATCTCGATGGGCGTCACCGCCAACCTGATCCGCAACCTGAATACCGCGCTGGGCTCGACCACCGTGCTGGTGTCGCACGACGTCAAGGAATGCTTCGCCATCGCCGACTACGTGTACTTCCTGTCGCAGGGCAAGATCGTCGCCCACGGCACGCCGGCCGACATGGTGGTGTCGACCGACCCGTACGTGAAGCAGTTCGTCAACGCCGAGGCCGATGGCCCGGTGCCGTTCCACTATCCAGGCAAGTCCCTGGCCGATGACCTGGGCCTGGGAGTGCACGTCTTATGAGCATCAAGAACTGGTTGTCCAAGCTGGGCGCGCCGCTGCGCGATTACGTTGAAAGCATAGGCTACGGCGCCCGTACCTTCGGCAACATGCTGGGCGTGTCGCCCGGCCTGCTGCGGCGTCCGGCGCTGTTGGTCGAGCAACTGCACTTCATCGGCAATTATTCGATGCTGATCATCACCCTGTCCGGCCTGTTCGTCGGCATGGTGCTGGGTCTGCAGGGTTACTACACGCTCAACAAATACGGCGCCGAGCAGTCGCTGGGCCTGCTGGTGGCGCTGGGCCTGACCCGCGAACTGGGCCCGGTGATCACCGCGCTGCTGTTTGCCGGCCGCGCCGGCACCTCGCTGACCGCCGAAATCGGCTTGATGAAGGCCGGCGAGCAGCTGTCGGCGATGGAAATGATGGCCGTCAACCCGATCCAGCGCGTGCTGGCGCCCCGTTTCTGGGCCGGCGTGATCTCGGTGCCGCTGCTGGCGTCGGTGTTCAGCGCGGTCGGCGTGCTGGGCGGCTGGCTGGTCGGCGTGCAGCTGATCGGCGTCGACGACGGCGCGTTCTGGTCGCAGATGCAGGGCGGCGTCGACATCTGGAAAGATATTTTCAACGGTTTTGCCAAGAGCGTGGTGTTCGGCATCGCCATCACCTTCATTGCGCTGTACCAGGGTTATGAAGCCCAGCCGACCCCGGAAGACGTGGCGCGCGCCACCACCCGCACGGTCGTGATCTCATCGCTGATGATCTGGTGGCTGGACTTCATGATGACGGCGCTGATGTTCAGCAAATAAGCGTTAAAGTACAAGATAAGAAACTAAGGAATCGCTATGCAACGTAAATCTCTGGATATCTGGGTCGGTCTGTTCATCGTCGTCGGCGTCGTCGCGCTGATGTTCCTGGCGCTGAAGGCCGGCAACATGGGGTCCATGTCCTTCGGCAAGGTGTACCCGATCACCGCCAAGTTCGACAACATCGGCAGCCTGCGCCCGCAAGCGGCGGTCAAGGCGGCCGGCGTGGTGGTCGGCCGTGTGGGAGAGATCAAGTTTGATGACAAGAGTTACCAGGCACTGGTAACCTTGAACATGGAAGAAGGCTACAAGTTCCCGAAAGACAGCTCGGCCAAGATCCTGACGGCCGGCCTGCTGGGCGAGCAATACGTGGGCATCGAAGCCGGCGGCGACACCAACAACCTGGGCGCCGGCGACAAGATCGCCCGTACCCAGTCGGCCGCCGTACTGGAAGACCTGATTAACCAGTTCATCTACAGCAAAGCTGCAGACGGAAAGGACAGTAAATGACGCAACGTACCGCCAAACACCTCCGTAGCGCCGCGCTGGCGCTGGGCGTCACCGTGCTGCTGGCCGGCTGCGCCGGCCCGAACCCGCGCGACCCCTACGAGGGCTTCAACCGCGCCATGTTCAGCTTCAACGATACGGTCGACACCTATGCGCTCAAGCCGGCCGCGACGGCCTACCGCAACGTGCTGCCGACCTTCGTGCAGACCGGCGTCAACAACTTCTTCGGCAACCTGGCCGACGCCTGGACCGGCGTCAACAACTTGCTGCAAGGCAAGGGCGAAGCCGGCATGTCGGACGTCACCCGCTTTGCGCTCAATTCCACGCTGGGCATCGTCGGCCTGTTCGACATCGCCTCGGAAGCCGGCCTGCAAAAGCACAAGGAAGACTTCGGCCAGACGCTGGGCACCTGGGGCGTGCCGTCCGGCCCCTACCTGATGCTGCCGCTGCTGGGCCCATCGACCGTGCGCGACACGGTGGCCTTGCCGCTTGATATCAAGGGCGATATCTGGGCCTACAAGGAGCCGGTCTACATCCGCAACACCGGTACCGCGCTACGCGTGGTCGACCAACGTGCTAACCTGCTCAACGCGACCAGCCTGCTGGAAGACGCCGCGCTGGACCGCTACGAGTTCATCCGCGACGGTTTCCTGCAACGCCGCGAAAGCCAGATCCACCCTGACGGCGACGATGCTCCGCGCAAGTCGACGAAGGACGATTCGGCCGAGATCGACGCCAAACCGGCGGCCGTGCCTGGCGCTGCGCCGGCCACTGCCGCACAAAGTTCTATCCCCGTGTCATCCGAATCGGCGCCAAAAGAGTTAAACTCTGGCGCACCGGCTGCGGCTACCGCCAGCCAGTGACCCCGAAGAACCACACAAAGGTAACGACAACATGAAATTGATCAAACAACTTATCGCTTTAGTAACTGTTGCGCTGGCCGTCAACGCCCACGCGGCCGCCGCGCCGTCCAACGAAGCACCGGACGTGCTGGTCAAGCGCATCAGCCAGGAAGTGATCGAGACCGCCAAGGCCGACAAGTCCATCCAGTCCGGCGACCAGAAGAAAGTGCTCGACCTGGTCGAGAGCAAGATTTTGCCTTACGTCGATTCGCAGCGCATGACCGCGCTGGCGGCCGGCCGCTTCTGGCGCGACGCCACGCCCGAACAGCAAAAAGCGCTGTCGGAACAGTTCCGCACGCTGCTGATCTTCACCTATTCCGGCGCGCTGTCGCAGATTAAGAACGAAACCATCGAATTCAAGCCGATGCGTTCCGATCCGGCCGACAACGAAGTGGAAGTGCGTTCGCAGGTCAACGTCGCCCGCGGCGAACCGATCCCGCTGAACTACCGCGTCGCCAAGACCCCGTCGGGCTGGAAGATCTACGACATCAATGTGCTGGGCGCATGGCTGGTCGAGACCTACAAAGGCACGTTCGCCTCCGAAATCAGCAAGGGGGGCATCGACGGCCTGATCAAGACGCTGACGGAAAAGAACAAGTCGCTGGCCAACAAACCCCTGAAAACCGTCGCCAAGTAAGCCATAACCAAGCCAACACGCCATGTCTAACGCCGTATCCGAAGCCATCGACAACTTGCAGTCGCTCACGACCCTGACCGTGCTCAACGCCTCCGCGGCGCTGGAGCGCGGCCTGTCGGCCCTCAAGGCCGGCCAGACCGTGTTCGACCTGCGCCATGTGTTGACGGTGGATTCGGTGGCGGTGTCGGTCATGCTGGCGTGGCAGCGCGCCGCCCAGGATGGCGGCGTCAAGCTGGAACTGAAAAACCTGCCGCCGGCGCTGCAAAGCCTGACCAAGCTGTACGGTGTGTGTTCGCTGCTGTTCCCGCCAGAGGTCAAGCTGGAGCAGGACGGCGCCGCGGCGAGCAATCCCGCCCACGAAGAATTCGCTCCGGTCCATGCACCGGAATCCTTCTTCACCCCCAAGACCGGTCTCGCCGACGACCCGGCTTCGCACCACCATCATTGACCCTCGCCGCACCCCCCGCCGCTTGTTGTTCCCCCGGTAAATAGCCAGTCTGGCTCTGCCGATCCGAATTTCCAATATAATTGAACGTTGCCGCTGCCTGAGAGCCGCGGCGCCCGCAGCATCTTCCGCCTTTTTGGCACCTACGCGCCGGACCCGTGCCGCCGCACCTTACAGATAAGTCAAGCATGACAGCGATCCAAATAAGTAATGTCGAGAAGCGCTACAAGTCGCTCCAGGCACTGGGCGGCGTGTCCCTTTCGATCGAAGAGGGCGAGTTTTTCGGTCTGCTGGGCCCCAACGGCGCGGGCAAGACCACCCTGATTTCCATCATCGCGGGCCTGATCCGTCCCGACGCCGGCAAGGTCACCATCCACGGCCATGACGTCACCGGCGATTTCCGCGCCGCCCGCAAGATGCTGGGCGTGGTGCCGCAGGAGCTGGTGTTCGACCCCTTCTTCACGGTGCGCGAGACGCTGCGCCTGCAGTCGGGCTACTTCGGCCTGCCGAACAACGACGCCTGGATCGATGAGGTGATGCACAACCTCGACCTGACCAACAAGGCCGACGTCAACATGCGCGCCCTGTCCGGCGGCATGAAGCGCCGCGTGCTGGTGGCGCAGGCGCTGGTGCACAAGCCGCCCGTGATCGTGCTCGACGAGCCGACCGCCGGCGTCGACGTCGAACTGCGCCAGACCTTGTGGAAGTTCATCTCGCGCCTGAACCGCGAAGGCCACACCGTGGTGCTGACCACCCACTACCTGGAAGAAGCGCAAGCCATGTGCAAGCGCGTGGCCATGCTCAAGAGCGGCAAGGTCGTCGCGCTGGACACGATGGCGTCGCTGATCCGCCGCATCTCCGGCTCGCAGCTGACGGTCAACCTGGCCGCCGGCGACCTGCCGGACGACATGCGCCACCTGGTCACGCATCCGGAGACCTCGGAGCACGGGAAGAAGTACAGCCTGCGCGTCAACGAATACGCAGAAGTCGAAGCCCTGCTGGCGCGCCTGCGCCAGTCCGGCGCCGTGATCGACGAAATGCAATTGCAACAAGCTGACCTGGAAGACATCTTCTTGCAGATCATGGACAAGGGCACCGTATGAACTTCATCTCCACCGGCTTCCGCACCCTGGTCTACAAGGAGACGCTGCGCTTCTGGAAAGTGGCCACGCAAACCGTCGCCGCGCCCATCCTGACGGCGATGCTGTACCTGCTGATCTTCGGCCACGTGCTCGAAGGCCGTGTCACCGTGTATGCGGGCGTCAGCTATACCGCCTTCCTGATTCCCGGCCTGGTGATGATGAGCGTGCTGCAGAATGCCTTCGCCAACTCGTCGTCCTCGCTGATCCAGTCCAAGATCACCGGCAACCTGGTGTTCGTGCTGCTCACGCCCCTGTCGCACTGGGAGATCTTCTCGGCCTACGTGCTGGCCGCCATGGTGCGCGGCATCGTGGTCGGCTTCGGCGTGTTCGTGGTGACGGCGTGGTTCGCCCACCTGTCGTTCACGGCGCCGCTGTGGATCGTGGTGTTCGCGCTGCTGGGCGCCGCCATCCTCGGCACCATGGGCCTGATCGCCGGCATCTGGGCCGAGAAATTCGACCAGCTGGCCGCGTTCCAGAACTTCCTGATCATGCCGCTGACCTTCCTGTCCGGCGTGTTCTACTCGATCCATTCGCTGCCGCCGTTCTGGCTGACGGTATCGCATCTGAACCCGTTCTTCTACATGATCGACGGCTTCCGCTACGGTTTCTTCGGCCAGTCGGACGTCAACCCGCTGGTCAGCGTGAGCATCGTCTCCGCCTTCCTCGTCGTGTTGGCACTGCTGGCGATACGTTTGCTGCGCAGCGGATATCGTTTACGCCACTAAGGTTTGCGCCATTAATTCCAAGGACTTCATCATGACCACTACTCCAGAACTGATCCACGGCTACCTGAGCGCCGGCCTCGAATGCACCCACCTCGAAGTGGAGGGCGACGGCCAGCACTTCCAGGCCGTCATCGTCTCGCCGGCCTTCGTCGGCAAGCGTTTGATCCAGCGCCACCAGATCGTGTACGCCGCGCTGGGCGATCGCATGCGCGAAGAAATCCACGCGCTGTCGATGAAAACCCTCACCCCTGACGAATACCAAGGATAAGCAAGCATGGACAAGCTCCTCATACAAGGCGGCAACCGCCTGAACGGCGACATCAACATCTCCGGCGCGAAGAACGCTGCGCTGCCTATCCTGTGCGCCGGCTTGCTGACGTCGGGCGATGTCGAACTGTCCAACGTGCCGCACCTGCACGACGTGGCGACCATCCTCAAGCTGCTGGGCCAGACCGGCCTCAAAGTGGCGCAGGACGGCGACAAGGTCACGCTCAATGGCAGCGCCATCGACAAGCTGGAAGCCCCGTATGAGCTGGTGAAAACCATGCGCGCCTCGATCCTGGTGCTGGGCCCATTGCTGGCGCGCTTCGGCGAAGCCAAGGTCTCGCTGCCGGGCGGCTGCGCCATCGGCTCGCGTCCGGTGGACCAGCACATCAAGGGCCTGCAGGCGCTGGGCGCGGACATCACCGTCGAAGGCGGCTACATCTACGCCAAGTGCAAAAAGCTCAAGGGCGCGCGCATCGTCACCGACATGATCACCGTGACCGGCACCGAGAACCTGCTGATGGCCTCCACCCTGGCCGAAGGCGAGACCGTGCTGGAAAACGCCGCCTGCGAACCTGAAGTGACCGACCTGGCCAACCTGCTGGTGGCGATGGGCGCGAAGATCGAAGGCATCGGCAGCAACCGCCTGGTGATCCAGGGCGTGGCCGAGCTGCACGGCGCCAAGCATGCCGTGATCTCCGACCGTATCGAAGCGGCGACCTTCCTGTGCGCAGTGGCTGCCACCGGCGGCGACATCACCATCCGCAACACCCGCGTCGACATCATGGACGCCGCGCTGGACAAGCTGCGCGAGGTCGGCCTGCAGATGACCATCGGCGACAACTGGATCCGCGCGCAGATGGACAAGCGTCCGACGCCCGTGACCTTCCGCACCACCGAATACCCGGGCTTCCCGACCGACATGCAGGCGCAGTTCATGGCGGTGAACACCATCGCCGATGGCGCCAGCCGCGTGACCGAAACGATCTTCGAAAATCGCTTCATGCACGTGCAGGAGATGAACCGCCTGGGCGCGTCGATTGAAACCGACGGCAACACCGCCTTCATCAAAGGCGTCGAGCAGCTGGTGGGCGCGCCTGTGATGGCGACCGACCTGCGCGCCTCGGCATCGCTGGTGATCGCGGCGCTGACCGCGCGCGGCGAAACGCTGATCGACCGCATCTACCACCTCGACCGCGGCTACGACCAGATGGAAGTGAAACTGTCCGCAGTGGGCGCCAACATCAAACGGATTAAATAACATGAGCGCATTCCAGGCCAACTCGCAGCTGATCCTCGCGCTGTCGAAGGGACGTATTTTCGAGGACACCCTGCCGCTGCTGGAAGCGGCCGGCATCACCGTCACCGAAAACCCGGAGACATCGCGCAAGCTGATCCTGTCGACCAACGATCCTGACGTGCGCGTCATCATCGTCCGCGCCACCGACGTACCGACCTATGTGCAGCACGGCGCGGCGGACTTTGGCGTGGCCGGCAAGGACGTGCTGCTGGAGCACGGCGGCGAAGGCCTGTACCAGCCCATCGACCTGAACATCGCGGCCTGCCGCATGTCGGTCGCCGTGCGCAACGGTTTCGACTACGAGACCGCCGTGCGCCAGGGCGCGCGCCTGCGCGTGGCCACCAAGTTCGTGGAAACCGCGCGCGAGCACTTCGCCAAGAAGGGCGTGCACGTCGACCTGATCAAGCTGTACGGCTCGATGGAACTGGCGCCGCTGGTCGGCCTGTCGGACGCCATCGTCGACGTGGTCAGCACCGGCAACACGCTGCGCGCCAACGACCTGAAAGAGGTCGAAGCGATCATGGACATCTCGTCGCGCCTGATCGTCAACCAGGCCGCCTTGAAGATCAAGCGCGCCCGCCTGCAACCGATCATCGAAGCATTCGAACGCGCCTCTAAAAAGTAAATCATCATGTCGATTCAAATTACCAAGCTCGATTCCACCCAAGCCGATTTCAAAAAGTCCCTGGATGCCCTGCTGGCATTTGAAGCGAGCACCGATGAAGCGATCGAACGCGCCGTCGGCGGCATCCTGGCCGACGTCAAGGCGCGCGGCGACGCCGCCGTGCTGGAATACACCAACCGCTTCGATCGCATTCCGAACGGTGGCGCCACCAGCATGGCCGCCTTCGATATTCCCGAAGCCGAACTGCAGGCCGCGCTGGCCGCGATTCCCGAAGCGCAGCGCAACGCGCTGCACATCGCCGCGCAGCGCATCCGCGTATTCCACGAGCGCCAGAAGCAGGAACTGAACGGCTTCACCTACACCGAGGCCGATGGCACGGTGCTGGGCCAGAAGGTCACGCCGCTGGACCGCGTGGGCATCTACGTCCCCGGCGGCAAGGCCGCCTATCCATCGTCGGTGCTGATGAATGCGATTCCCGCGCACGTCGCCGGCGTCGAAGAGATCATCATGGTGGTGCCGACCCCGGACGGCGTGAAGAACCAGATGGTGCTGGCCGCCGCCGCGATTGCCGGCGTCACCCGCGTCATCACCATCGGCGGTGCGCAGGCTGTCGCCGCGCTGGCGCACGGCACCGAGACCATCGCGCCGGTCGACAAGATCGTCGGCCCAGGTAACGCCTACGTGGCCGCCGCCAAGCGCCGCGTGTTCGGCATCGTCGGCATCGACATGATCGCCGGCCCTTCCGAAATCCTGATCATCTGCGACGGCACCACCGACCCGGATTGGGTGGCGATGGACCTGTTCTCGCAGGCCGAGCACGACGAACTGGCGCAAGCCATCCTGCTGTGCCCCGACGCCGGCTACATCGCCAAGGTGGAAGCGAGCATCAACAAGCTGCTGCCGACGATGCCGCGCGCGGAAACGATCCGCACCTCGCTGACCGACCGCGGCGCGCTGGTGAAAGTGCGCGACATGGCCGAGGCCTGCGCCATCGCCAACAGCATCGCCGCCGAACACCTGGAGATCTCGGCCGAGAACCCGCAGCAGTGGGCCGACCAGATCCGCCACGCCGGTGCCATGTTCCTCGGCCGCTACTCGTCCGAATCGCTGGGCGACTACTGCTGCGGCCCGAACCACGTGCTGCCGACCTCGCGCACCGCGCGCTTCTCGTCGCCGCTGGGCGTGTACGATTTCCAGAAACGCTCGTCGATCATCCACGTCAGCGAAGCCGGCGCGCAAACGCTGGGCAAGGTCGCGGCCGAACTGGCCTACGGCGAAGGCCTGCAAGCCCACGCCCGCAGCGCGGAGCTGCGCCTCAAATGAGCGAAGCATGGATCAATCAGGTCTTCTGTGAGGATGCGCTGACCGGCCTGGCGCGCATCCCGGACGGTTCCATCGACCTGATACTGACCGACCCGCCGTACAACCTGGGCAAGGACTACGGCAACGACTCCGATTCGCAGACGGTGGAAGAGTACCTGCGCTGGACCGAGCAGTGGATCGACGCCGCGCTGCCCAAGCTCAAGCCCAACGGCAGCCTGTACATCTTCCTGACCTGGCGCTTTTCGCCGGAGATCTTCGTGCTGCTGAAAAAGCGCATGACGATGATGAACGAGATTATCTGGGACCGCCGCGTGCCGTCGATGGGCGGCAGCGTGCGCAGCTACTCGTCGGTGCACGACACCATCGGCTTCTTCGTGCGCCGCAAGGATTACTACTTCGACCTGGACTCGGTGCGCATTCCCTACGACGCCGAAACCAAGAAAGCCCGTTCGCGCTCGATCTTCATCGGCGCAAAATGGCTGGAAGTGGGCTACAACCCCAAGGATTTGTGGAGCGTATCGCGCCTGCACCGTGAGCATCCCGAGCGCGCCGACCATCCAACGCAAAAGCCGCTGGAGATCATCGAGCGCATGCTCAAGGCTTCGTGCCCGCCGGATGGCGTGGTGCTGGACCTGTTCATGGGCAGCGGCACGACGGCGATCGCCGCCAAGCGCTGCGGCCGAAATTTCGTCGGCTTCGAACTGAATCCGGACTACTGCGCCATCATTGCCGAACGTCTCGCCATGCCGGAGGTGCCCGCACCGCCGGAGAAGAAGAAAAAATCCGCTGTTAAACGAAGTTTAGTCAACTCATAGGAGCCTTAGTAAGATGTCTTCCATCGACACCCTGGTCAACACCACCATCCGCTCCGACGTGCGCGCCATTCATGGCTATCACGTCGCCGACGCGAGTGGTTATATCAAACTGGACGCGATGGAGAACCCTTACCACCTGCCGCATCATCTGCGCGAGGAGCTGGCCCGCCGCCTGGTGGAGGTGACGCTGAACCGCTACCCGGTCGCCTCCTACGCCTCCATCAAGCAAAGCGTGTGCGCCAAACTGGGCGTGCCGGCCGGTTACGACGTCATGCTGGGCAACGGCTCCGACGAACTGATCTCGATCCTGTGCATGGGCTGCGCGCTGCAGGACCGCCGCGCCGTGGTGCTGGCGCCGACGCCATCCTTCGTCATGTACCAGCGCTCGGCGCAATTCGCCGGCATGGACTACGTCGGCGTACCGCTCAGGGCCGACCTGACGCTGGATATGCCGGCCATGCTGGCCGCGATCAAGCAGCACAAGCCGTCGCTGGTGTTCCTGTCCTATCCCAACAACCCGACCGGCAACCTGTTCGCGGCGGACGATATCGTCGCCATCATCAAGGCGCTGGACGGTTTCGGTCTGGCGGTGGTCGACGAAGCCTACGAGCCGTTCGCGCAGCAGACCTTTATGCACCGCCTGCCGGAATTTAACAATCTGGTCGTGATGCGCACCGTATCGAAGCTGGGCCTGGCCGGCATCCGCCTGGGTTACATGTCGGCGGCGCCGCAATTGCTGGCGGAGTTCGACAAAGTGCGGCCTCCTTACAACATCAACGTGTTGACGCAGGCAGCGGCCGAATTCGCGCTCGACCACGTGGAGGTGCTGAACCAGCAGGCCACCGCTTTGCGCGCCGCACGCGCCGATCTGACGGCGGCATTGGCCGCTATGCCCGGCGTCGAGGTATTTCCCTCGGCGGCGAATTTTATCTTGATTCGGGTGCCAAATTCCGACGATGCCTACGCGAAACTGCTGTCCCGCAAGGTATTAGTCAAAAATGTAGGTAAAATGCACGATGTGCTGGCCAATTGTTTGCGTATCACGGTCAGTACCCCGGAAGAGAATTCCACCTTCCTCGATGCCTTCGCCGCATCGCTGGCATCCTGAGACCCATCGCGAGCCCTTCATGAACCGCACCGCAGAAATCATCCGCAACACCAACGAGACGCAAGTCCGCGTTTCCATCAACCTTGACGGCACCGGCCAGCAAAAGCTGAACACCGGCGTGCCCTTCCTGGACCACATGCTGGACCAGATCGCCCGTCACGGCCTGTTCGACCTGGACGTGGAAGCGACCGGCGACATCCATATCGACAACCACCACACGGTGGAAGACGTCGGCATCACGCTGGGCATGGCCGTGGCCAAGGCCATCGGCGACCGCAAGGGCATCGTCCGCTACGGTCACTCGTACGTGCCGCTGGACGAGGCGCTGTCGCGCGTGGTGCTGGATTTCTCCGGCCGTCCTGGCATCGAGTACCATATTCCGTTCACGCGCGCGATGATCGGCACCTTCGACGTCGACCTGACGCTGGAATTCTTCCGCGGCTTCGTCAACCACGCGCTGGTCACGCTGCACATCGATAACCTGCGCGGCACCAACGCCCACCATCAATGCGAAACCGTGTTCAAGGCCTTCGGCCGCGCGCTGCGCATGGCGTCCGAGCTGGACCCGCGCGCCGCCGGCACCATCCCGTCGACCAAGGGCAGTCTGTAGAAGATACATCATGAAAAAAATCGTAGTAGTTGATTACGGCATGGGTAATCTGCGCTCGGTCGCGCAGGCCCTGCGCGCCGTCGCGCCCGAAGCCAATGTGCTCATTTCCGGCGAAGTGGCCGACATCGAATCGGCCGACCGCATCGTGCTGCCCGGCCAGGGCGCCATGCCGGATTGCATGCGCAGCCTGCGCGAATCCGGCGTGCAGGAAGCGCTGCTGGTGGCCGCCAAAACCAAGCCGCTGATGGGCGTGTGCATCGGCGAGCAGATGCTGTTCGACGTCAGCGAGGAAGGCGATGCCGCCGGCCTCGGCCTGTTGCCGGGTAAAGTGGTACGCTTCCAGCTGGACGGCCAGATCCAGGAAGACGGCTCGCGCTTCAAGGTGCCGCAGATGGGCTGGAACCAAGTCCACCAAAACGCGTCTCACCCGATGTGGCAGGACATTGCCGACAACAGTTATTTCTATTTCGTGCACAGCTATTTCGCCCAGCCTGAGCGGACCGAGCACACCGTTGGACAAACCGTCTACGGTGCGGCGTTCAGTTGCGCCGTCGCCCGTGATAATATTTTTGCGACCCAGTTCCACCCGGAGAAAAGCGCCGCGGCCGGATTGCAGTTGTACAAAAATTTCGTTCACTGGAACCCTTGATTTCATTTACCCCTTAAATCTACTGAAACCATCATGCTGCTCATTCCTGCCATCGACCTCAAAGACGGTCACTGCGTTCGCTTGAAACAAGGCGATATGGAACTCGCCACCGTATTTTCCGAAGACCCGGCCGACATGGCCCTGCACTGGCTCAAGCAAGGCGCGCGCCGCCTGCACCTGGTCGACCTGAACGGCGCCTTCGCCGGCAAGCCGAAGAACGAAGCCGCGGTCAAGGCCATCCTGAAAGTGGTGCAGGAATACGCCGAAGAAAACGACCTGGATGAAATCCCCGTGCAGCTGGGCGGCGGCATCCGCGACCTCGACACCATCGAGCGCTACCTGGACGCCGGCATCAGCTACGTCATCATCGGCACCGCCGCGGTCAAGGAGCCGGGCTTCCTGCACGACGCCTGCGGCGCCTTCCCCGGCCACATCATCGTCGGCCTGGACGCCAAGGACGGCAAGGTCGCCACCGACGGCTGGAGCAAGATGTCCGGCCACGAAGTGATCGACCTGGCCAAGAAGTTCGAAGCCTACGGCGTCGAATCGATCATCTACACCGACATCGGCCGCGACGGCATGATGGGCGGCGTGAACATCGAAGCCACCGTCAAGCTGGCGCAGGCGGTCAAGATCCCGGTCATCGCTTCGGGCGGCCTGCACAACCTGGGCGACGTCGAAGCGCTGTGCGCTGTCCAGGACGAAGGCATCGAGGGCGTGATCTGCGGCCGTTCGATTTACGAAGGCACCATCGACCTGGCCTCGGCCCAGTTGCGCGCGGATGAACTGAGCGGCGACCTGGAAGTCGACTCGGAAGAAAACTAAAGTCAAATATCATGCTCGCTAAACGCATCATCCCCTGCCTGGACGTGACCAATGGCCGCGTCGTCAAAGGCGTCAATTTCACCGAGCTGCGCGACGCCGGCGACCCGGTGGAAATCGCCCGCCGCTACGATGAGCAGGGCGCCGACGAACTGACCTTCCTCGACATCACCGCCACCAGCGACAACCGCGGCCTGATCCTGGACATCATCGAAGCCGTCGCTTCGCAGGTGTTCATTCCGCTGACGGTGGGCGGCGGCGTGCGCGAAGTGGCCGATGTGCGCCGCCTGCTCAACGCCGGCGCGGACAAGGTCAGCATGAACTCGTCGGCGGTGTCGAATCCGCAGCTGGTGTTCGACGCCTCGCAAAAGCACGGCTCGCAGTGCATCGTGGTGGCGATCGACGCCAAGCAGATCGCGCCCGGCAAGTGGGAAGTGTTCACCCACGGCGGCCGCAAGGCCACCGGCATCGACGCCATCGAATGGGCGAAGAAAATGGAACAGCTGGGCGCCGGCGAAATCCTGCTCACCAGCATGGACCGCGACGGCACCAAGTCCGGCTTCGACCTGGGCCTGACGCGCGGCGTGTCCGACGCAGTCAGCATCCCGGTGATCGCCTCGGGCGGCGTCGGCGGCTTGCAGGACCTGGCCGACGGCATCAAGCTGGGCAAGGCCGATGCGGTGCTGGCGGCCAGTATCTTCCACTACGGCCAGCACACCGTGCAGGAAGCCAAGCGCTTCATGGCGCAACAGGGCATTCCGATGCGCCTGGCGTAGTTTTTAACAGTATGGAAATGAAGATGTCGACTACCGCAAGCGCCTTGGCCAAGGCTAAATGGCTGAAGAAAATCCAGTGGGACGAGCACGGCCTGGTGCCGGTTATCGCCCAGGAAGCGGGCAGCAACGATGTGTTGATGTTCGCCTGGATGAACCGCGACGCGCTGGCCAAGACGGTCGAGCTCGGCGAAGCAGTCTACTGGAGCCGCTCGCGCAAGAAGCTGTGGCACAAGGGCGAGGAGTCCGGCCACGTGCAGAAGGTGCTGGAAATCCGCCTCGACTGCGACGAAGACGTGGTGCTGCTGAAGATCGAACAGGCCGGCGGCATCGCCTGCCATACCGGCCGCCATTCCTGCTTCTTCCAGAAGTTCGAAGGCGACGCGCTGGAAGGCGACTGGCAGAACACCGAGCCGGTGCTGAAAGATCCATCCGACATCTACACCCCCGCCACCGTGGCGAAAACCAAAGCAAAGAAATCCACATGAGTACTATCCTGGACCGCCTGGCCGACATCATCGAGTCGCGCAAACTGGCCAACGGGGGCGATCCCGCCACGTCCTACACCTCCAAGCTGTTCGCCAAGGGCGACGACGCCATCCTGAAGAAGATCGGCGAGGAAGCCACCGAAACCGTGATGGCCGCCAAGGATGCGCGCGCCGGCGGCGACAGCGGCAAGGTGCTGTACGAGGTGGCCGACTTGTGGTTCCATACGCTGGTGCTGCTGGCCCAGTTCGATCTGAAGCCGCAGCAGGTACTCGACGAGCTGGCGCGCCGCGAAGGCGTTTCCGGCATAGCCGAAAAAGCCGCTCGCAAGGAATAATCCCCCATTTACGGAGTCGTTGTGGAAAACTGCCTGTTTTGCAAAATAGCCGAAAAGAAAATCCCCTCAGCCATCGTCTACGAAGATGAAGACCTGCTGGCCTTCAAAGACATCAACCCGGCCGCGCCGGTGCATTTGCTGCTGATCCCGAAGAAACATTTCTCGACCTTGTCGGATTGCAGCGCCAATGAAGCGCCGCTGCTGGGCAAGATGCTGGCGCTGGCCCCCCGTCTGGCAGAGGAAGCCGGCTGCGGGGTCGGCTATGATGCGGACGGCACGCCGACCGGCGGTTACAAGACCCTGATTAACAGTGGTCCCAACGGCGGCCAGGAGGTGTACCATTTACATCTGCACGTGATCGGCGGCCCGCACCCTTGGCGCGGACAACGCTAGTCGCCATGGCGTTATATCGCTAGCCGCATGACATCTACATGACAGGCTGCGGTTCGCTTATACTGTTGCAGCAGTTCTCGAATCAACGGATAAATTGGGCGCATGCGCCTTGCAAGGGGAATATGATGGGTTCATTCAGTATTTGGCATTGGTTGATCGTCCTGGTGATTGTGATGCTGGTATTCGGCACCAAAAAACTGGGCAATATGGGTTCGGACATCGGCAAGGCCGTTAAAGGCTTCAAGGATGGCGTCAAGGGCGACGACGACAAGCCAGCTGCGCCAGCCGCTCCCGGCACCATCGACGTCGACGCTAAAGAGAAGAAGTAAGCTGGGGGAGCGGTGCTCCCTTTTCGCTGAAACACCCTTATGATCGATCTCGGTCTTACCAAACTTGCTGTGATCGGCGTGGTTGCGCTGGTCGTCATCGGTCCTGAAAAGCTGCCCAAGGTAGCGCGCATGGCCGGGACGCTATACGGCCGCGCCCAACGCTATCTGAACGAAGTCAAATCCGAAGTCTCGCGCGAAATCGAACTGGAAGAGTTGAAAAACCTCCAGAAAGAAGTGCAGGCGGCGGCCGAGAGCGTGAAGGCGGACGTCGAAAGCTCGATGTCGCAGCACGTGGCCGAGGTGGAGAACGCCTGGCACGACACGCCGACCATCCACTCGCCGACCATCAGCAACGTCACCACCGACGACCTGTCGCGCAAGGCGCGCGAGTTCCGCCGCAAGAAGCTGGTGCGCAATTCGGCCATCCCCGGCTGGTACAAGCAGCGTCACGGCGGCAAGAAGCACGTGACCTCCGGCGCTGCGCGCGTGAAGCGCTTCCGCCCCGGCAGCAACTCCTCTTCTTCGTTCTACTAAATGACTACACCTGAAAAGGGCGAAGAGACCTTTATCTCTCACCTGATCGAATTGCGCGACCGTCTGGTCAAGGCATCGATCGGCATTGCCATCGTCTGCATCGCGCTGATGATCTGGCCCGGTCCGTCGCAGATCTACGATTTCATCGCGCGGCCGATGATCGCCTCGCTGCCGGTCGGCTCGAAGATGATCGCCACCGGCGTGATCTCGCCTTTCCTGGTGCCGATGAAGGTGACGCTGGTCATTTCCATCATCCTGTCGCTGCCGTGGGTGCTGTACCAGCTGTGGGCCTTCGTGGCGCCCGGCCTGTATGCGCATGAGAAGCGGCTGATCGCGCCGCTGGTGATTTCGTCGTCGGTGCTGTTCATGGCCGGCGTGGCGTTCTGCTACTTCCTGGTGTTCGGGCGCGTGTTCCAGTTCATTTCCGAGTTTTCGCCGCACTCGATCGCGGTGACGCCGGATATCGAGAACTACCTGGATTTCGTCATGTCGATGTGCCTGGCGTTTGGCGCGACCTTCGAGGTGCCGGTGGTGGTGGTGATTTTGGTGCGGATGGGTTTGGTGACGGTGGCCAAGCTGAAAGAGATACGGCCTTACGCCATCGTGGGCGCCTTCGTGATTGCCGCGATCGTCACGCCGCCTGATGCGGTCAGCATGTTCTCGCTGGCGGTTCCGATGTGCCTGCTGTTCGAGCTGGGCCTGCTGGTGGCGCCGATGTTCGTGCGCATGTCGACGGCGCCGGAAGAGAAGGCCTGATCTGCCTGGCTATGGCAGCCGGCTCAATATTTTAAAAAGCACGCCGAGCGTTACGCCATGTAGCGCCAAGGAGAGTCCGGTCAGCATGTAAAGTATGTTGAACCGGATATTCATGTGCGCTTTCAACTCGGCGATCTGTGCTTTCAACTCGACGATCTGTGCTTTCAACGCGTCGATCTGTCCTTTCAACGCGTCGATCTGCCCTTGCATGTCGCTACGCAGCTTCTCGATCTGTCCTTGCAGGTCACTACGCAGCTTCTCGATCTGCGCTTGTATTTCGCTACGCAGCTTTTCGATCTGCGCGTGCACATCGCTGCGCAGCATCTCGATGCGTGCGACAATATCCGTCTTCAGCAATAACAGATCGCCGGGCGTCACCGTGGACTGGGCTAATGCGTCGCGCAAGGCCAGCGACTGGGCCTCGGCTTGCTGCTGAGGCAACCCTGCTTCCTCGAGTTTTCTGGCGTATGAAAGGGTGTCGAATTTGATAGCCATATTCATGACCGCTCCCTGATTTAATCGTAGCAGAAACCGGGCAGAATGCGAACCGGCTCACTATCGTATCGAATCAATGGTTGAGTCGTTTGCGCGCACTCAAGTGCGCGCAAACCCATGCGACGCTACTGCGTCATCAAGCCCTTGATCACCCGCACCGGCGCGCTGCCGTAGCTCAGGAATTGCTCGTGGAATTCCTTCAGGTTGAACTTGGCGCCCAGCTGCTGCTTGCGCTGCTCGCGCAGTTCCATGATCTCGCTGTAGCCGCTGAAATAGCTGGTCAGCTGCACCGACGACACCTGCACCCGATGCCATTTCTCAACAGCCTCGCTGCGCGTCTGGAAGGCCTGGCGCGTCAGCAGGTCGATCGCCTGCTCTTCGGTCATGCCCAGCACGTGCACGCTGTAATCGAGGATGGTGTTGGTCACGCTGCGCAGGTTCCATTTCGAATACATCAGCCACATCTCCGGCGCGTTGTCGCCGTAGCCGGACTCCAGCATCATGCGCTCGCCGTACACCGCCCAACCCTCCACCATCGCGCCATTGCCGAAGATGGATTTGACGATAGACGGCGACTTGTTGGCATACACCAGCTGCGCATAGTGCCCCGGTATCGCCTCATGAATATTCAGGATCTGCAAGATCCAGTAGTTGTACTCGCGCAGGCTGCTCTCGGCCGCTTCCGGCGTCGCGCCGTCGAGCGGCGTCACGTTATAGAAGGTGCGGTCCTGCGGACGATATGGTCCCGGCGCATCGATGCTGGCGCCCGCCACGCCGGCCTGGTAGGCAGGTGTCGCCCTCACTTCCAGCTGCTTCTTCGGATCGAGCGTCAGCAGGTTGTGGCTGATCACCCAGTCCTGCAGCACCGGCACCTGGCGGCGGATCTCTGCGAAGAAATCCTCGCGCTTGACGTGGCGCTCGGACAGCTTGTCGATCACCTTGCCGATCTTGGCAAAACGGTCGGCCGGCTTGGCGGTGGAACCCATGGTCTTGTCCCACAGCTCGTCGGAGATGCGCTCCATATTGGCCAGCAGCTCTTCGCGCGCGGCCAGCGCCTTTTGGTAGGTCTGTTCGGCGCTGCTGCCGGACTGGATGTCGAAGGTGAATTTTTTCTCGTACAGTTCTTTGCCCAGGCGGAAGGTGCGGCGGCCGCTGGTGTCCATCTGCTTGTCCATCTCGGTCAGGAAGGCCACATAGCCGTCAACCGCGGTCAGCGCCGCGTTCACGCGCTGGGTGAACAGCTGCTTCTCCACCGGCGTCAGGATCGACGCCTGCGCCGCCTTGTCCACCTCGGTCAGCAGGGTCTGCACGCCGGGCGCCTGGGCGATCGCCAGGCGCGTGTGTTCGCGCGTCGGGTTGACGATGTTGGCGCGCGCCGCATCGTAGTAGGCCGGGATGCCGGCGATGCGCTTGAGCAGCGTGCGCAGGCGCTGCGGCTGGGCCGCGTATTCGGTGTTGAGGATCAGGTCTATCGGGCCGGCCACGTTGTAGCTGGCCGGGTTCCACTCGTATTCCTTCAAGGTGGTCAGGCGGAAGCGGTCGCTGTCGAGCTTGTTGATCAGCAGCGCCAGGTCGGTGCGCTGCTTGGCCGACAGCTGGCTGGCGTTGATCGCGCCGAAGCGCTGCTTCCACTCGTCGATGAAAGCCAGTTCCTTGGCCTGGCCAGCCTTGTCGGGGATGGACAGCGTGGCGGCGGTATCGTACTTGCCGGCGTAGATCGCGCTCTCCGAATCGATGCGCCACAGCGCGTTGAGGAACTGGCTGCTCTGGCCGTCGAAGGAGCGGTCCTGGCGGCGTTCCGGCGTGCCGGACGGCTTCAGGGATGGCGCGGCGACGGCGGCCACCACCGCGGCGGCGGCGACGGCTTTCGTCTTGCCGTGCTTGCCGGCGCTCTTGCTGCTGGTTTTAGTGCCTTTAGTGCTCTTGCCGGACTTGCCGCTTTTCGCGTGGGCCGTGTGGCTGCTGCTCTTGCCGCCGCTCTTGGCCGAAGTGTGGCTTGTCTTGTGGTGCGTGGTGGCGCCGGCTGGTGCGACGGCGAGCGTCGTCATCAATACAGCCAGTGCGATTTTTGTCTTGATCATCTTGAACAGCCTTGTCGATAAAATGGCCGGGCGTACCGGGCCGAAGCGGAGGAGATTATCATTAATCCGCAGGTTTGAGCGCATCCGGTTTGTAACCGGACGGCTACTTTCGCATTCCTTCTTGCAGCATGTTCAACATATCGGAGGCCGTCATGCGGCCCGATACGTCGCTGCCTTCGAGCAGGCTGTCGGCCAGATCGCGCTTGTGCTGGTGCAGATCGACAATGCCTTCCTCGATGGTATGGCGCGCCACCAGCCGGTAGATGGTCACCGGCCGCAACTGGCCCATGCGGTGCGCGCGGTCCGAGGCCTGGTCTTCCACCGCCGGGTTCCACCACGGGTCCATGTGGATCACGTAGTCGGCGGCGGTCAGGTTGATGCCGACGCCGCCCGCCTTCAGGCTGATGAGGAACACCTCGCCCTCGCCGGCCTGGAACAGGTCGACGCGCTTCTTGCGCTCGGCCATAGGCGTCGAGCCGTCCAGGTATTGATAGCTGATGTTGTTGGCGTCCAGGTGGGCGCGGATCAGCGACAGGTGGTCGACGAACTGGCTGAACACCAGCACCTTGTGGCGGTTCTCCAGCAAGCCTTCCAGCAGATGCGCGAAGGCCGCCAGCTTGCTGCTGGCCAGGCCCAGCTCCGGCGCCACCAGGTTGGGATTGCAGCAGGCGCGGCGCAGCCGCATGATCTCGGCCAGGATCTGGATCGATTTCTTCTCGGCCGGTCCTTCGACGGCGGCCAGGTTTTCCAGCGCGGCGCGGCGCAGCGATTCGTACAGCGCCGTCTCGTCCGCCGACAAGTCCACTTCCATCGTGATCTCGGTGCGCGACGGCAGCTCGGTCAGCACCTGCGCCTTGGTCCGGCGCAGCATGAAGGGCTGGATCAAGCGCCGCAGGCGGTTGCGCGCGCCCACTTCGGCGCGGTGGTCCTGCGGTTTTTCGATCGGCGCGGCGAAGCGCAGGTTGAATTGCTCGATGCTGCCCAGCAGGCCCGGATTGATGAAGCGGAACAGGTTCCACAACTCGCCCAGATGGTTCTCCAGCGGCGTGCCGGTGGCGATCATGCGGAAGTCGCCCTTGAGCGCCATCACGGCCTGCGAGCGCTTGGTGGCGCCGTTCTTGATCGCCTGCGCTTCGTCGAGCACGATGGTGTTCCACTGCACGCCGGCGAACAGCGCGGATTCCAGTTGCAGCAGGCCGTAGCTGGTCACCACCAGATCGTAGGGCTGCAGGGTGGACATGGTCTCGGCACGGTCGCCGGGGCCGAACAGCTTCACCTTCAAGGTCGGCGCAAAGCGCGCGGCTTCGCTGATCCAGTTCATGCAGACGGAGGTCGGCGCCACCACCAGGGTCGGGCCTTGCGGCGCGCGCGACAGGATCAGCGCCAGCGCCTGCAGCGTTTTGCCCAGGCCCATATCGTCGGCCAGGCAGGCGCCCACGCCCCAGCTGGCGAGGCGCGACAGCCAGTTGAAGCCTTCCAGCTGGTAGTCGCGCAGCTCCGCCTGCAGAGTGCTCGGCAGTTGCGGCACGAAGGCCGCCTGCGCCTCCATCCGCGTCAGATGCTCCTTCCACAGCTTGTCCGACTTCAGGCCGCCGATATCGTCGGCCAGTTCCTCCAGCGCGAACGACGCCAGCGGATGCACGCGCACGCCGTCCTCGGTTAGCTCACCGTAGACCGACACTTCCATCAGGCGGCGGTGCAGTTCCTCGGTCAGCGCCAGGTAGCGGTTCTCGCCCAGTTCCACGAAGCGGCTCTGGCTCTTCTGCATCAGCTCCAGCAGCGTTTTCAGATCCATGACTTTGCCTTCGTCGATCTGCAATTCGCCGCTGGCCGCGAACCAGTCCTTGTTGCTCTTGATGGCCAGGCGCAGCTGCTTGGTCTCCACCTTGGCGGTGACGCGGAAGCTCTCGCCTTCCGGCCAGGCCAGCACGATGGTGTCCGGGTTCATCTCCTGAAGCTCCACCAGCAGCTGCAGGCACAGCGCCGGTTGGCCCAGCAGCCATTCGCCATGTTCCTGCTCGGCCGCTTCCAGCACCGGGCACTTGGCGATCAGTTCGCGCTCGGCGTCGCGTTCGTCGATCAGCTTGCGGCGCGCCTGCACCGGCTTGCCGTTGACGTCCGCGATCACGCTGTCGGCGCCGGCACCCGGCGCATAGTAGGCGCCATTGGCCAGGGGGCGCACCAGCACCTGCATCTTCAGGCCGTGCTGGTAGGGCAGCAAGTGCAGGTGCAGGCGCATGTCGGCCTCCACCTGTTCCATGTCCGGTGCGGCGCCGCCGATTTCCGACTGCACCGTCACCAGCGAGGAGATGGAGCTGATCGCATGCAGCACCTGCTGCTCGGCGTGGGCCGGCACGTTCAAGCCGTTGCCGACGATGGCGGCGATGCGGCGGTGCTCGTCGAGGATGGTGACCACGCGCAGGCGGGTCGGCGTCTCCTTGCTGACGATGACGGATGAGCTGTCGTCCGGGATAGGCGGTTGCAGGCGCAGTTCCAGGTTGCCGGGGCTTTTCTTGATCAGCAGTTCAGGCTCGCCGGCCAGCATTTCCACCCGCGTGTCCGGCGCGTCGGCCCAGAACAGCAGCGGATGGCCGATCAGCGCCGACGCTGCACGCTGCGGATCGATTTCGTAAGCCAGGCCGCTGGACTGGTAGCTGCGGTGCGCCACCGAGATCGCCTCGGAGGCGCGGACGTCCTGCGGCGTCAGGAAGTCGAACTGCTCGGCCTCGAAGCGCAAGCGTTTCAGGCCGACGGCGCGGCCCTTGCTCCACAGGCCGCGCGCATCGCGCTTCTGCTCCACCGGCGCGACGTCGGTCAGGCCGTAGCGGTTGTCGTAGTTCAGCATCCACACCAGGCGCGTGCTGCCGGCGGCATCGGCGGTGGCGGGCTGCTGGAGATTGATCAGCGCCGTCAGCTGCCGCTGCCACGCTTCCTGCCGCTCGAACCACACGCTCATGTCGGGATAGCCCAGGCGCGAGCGCAGCGCGTTCGCGTGGCGCTGCTGTTCGACGTCGCCCAGGTGGCCCAGCAGGCAGGCGGCCTGGCCGGCGATGAACAGATAGCCGGCGCGTTCGGCGTTCTGCGCCAGCTCCTGCAGCTGCGCCTTGCGCTCGGACAGCTGCGGCAGCGACAGCCAGAAATACAGCAGGCACTGGAACATCTGCGTTTGCAGGTTGTTGTCCCATGCCAGCGCGGCGACGGCGTCGGTCTGCATGGTGCCGGCGCGGATCTGGCGCAGCATGTCGATCTGCTGGTGGACGGCGGAGTCGTGGTTCTGCGTCATGCGCACGGCGATTTCGAGATAGGCCTCGGCCGCCTTCAGGTGCTTGGCGTCGCCGCTGCGCAGCATCGACAGCAGGTACAGGTAGCCGGACATGCCGGTGAACAGGTGCTTGCGTTTGCCGGTGTCGCGGCGCAGCGTCTTCAGCGCCGCGTCGAAGCCGACGATGGCCGCGCCGCTGGCGCCGCGCAGCAGCACCACCGCGCTGGCGAGGTACTGGCTTTGCGGCCCGGCGGTGCGTTCCAGGTAGCGCTTGGCGTCGTCCAGGCGTCCGCACAGGATGGCGTCTTCCGCCAGCGCCATGCGCAGCTCGGGGCTGATGTCGTCCTTGGCGGCCAGGCGGCGCTGCATGTGCTGCTCGCAGAACTCGCGGATCACCGGCACCGTCAGGAATTCATGCTGGGCGTTTTGCAGCAGCACCATCAGCACGTCGTCCTGCAGCAGCGGATGCACGCGCGCCAGCATGCCCGGCTCGAAAGGCCGGCCGAAGATGTCGACGATGGGGTGCAGCTGCGCCGCTTCGTAGCTGCCCAGGCAGAACGCCAGTATCGGCTGGATCTGTTGCGGCGCCAGGCCGCGCAGAAGGCCCATGCGCAGGCGCGCCATGCCGGCGCGGTAGCTGCGCGGCTCGAAGCTGTTCCAGGTCTGGCGCATCGGCGTCAGCTCGTCGTAGGCGCCGCACAAGTCGTCCAGCGCGTGCGTGCCGATCGAGGCGCGCATCGCCGGCCAGCGCAGCTTGGGGTTGCAGGCGAAGCCGCGCCCCGTCACCACGCTGATGAAGGCCAGCCGCTCCAGCTTGCGCATCGATTCGTCCAGCGTGCCGACGCCGTAGGTATTGCCGTCCTTGTCCTCGATGCGGGCGTGGTTCAGGTGATCGAGGATGGCCGTGCGTCCCACCGGCTCGCCGATCAGGGCGAGCAGCGCCAGTATCATTTTTTCGTTGAATTCTAGCGCGTCAAATTCGGCGAGCAGCTTAGCGTCGGCCATGCGTGGTCAGTCTTTCAGGTTATCGATGTGTACCGGCGGCGTTGCGGCCGGGTCGTGCAGGCCAAACATCCGCTGGTAGAAGTACAGCTCCGCCTCCAGTGTGCGGACGATGTTCTCGCCCTTGCGGAAGCCGTGGCCTTCGCCTGCCAAAGGCACGTAGGCCACCGGCACGCCGCGCGCCTTCAGCGCATCGACCATCATTTCCGATTGCTGCGGCGGCACCACCTTGTCGTCCAGGCCCTGGAAGAAGATCATCGGGCGCGCCAGCTTGTCGGTATGGTTGATCGGCGAGCGGGCCTGGTACAGCGCCTCGGCCTGCGGCTGCGGCGCGATCAGGTACTCATTGTAGTGCGATTCGAACTTGTGCGAGTCCTGGTCCAGGCCTTTGAGGTCGGACACGCCGTAGTAGCTGGCGCCGACCTTGAACACATTGTGGAAGGTCAGCGCGCACAGCGTGGTCAGGCCGCCGGCGCTGCCGCCGCGGATGATCAGGCGTTCGCCGTCGGCCAGGCCGCGCTCGACCAGCGCCTGCGCGCCCGCCACGCAGTCTTCGACATCGACGATGCCCCACTGGCCTTTGAGCAGGTCGCGGTAGGCGCGGCCGAAGCCGGTGCTGCCGCCGTAGTTCACATCGAGCACGCCGAAGCCGCGGCTGGTCCAGAACTGGGTCTTCAGGTTCAGCGTGTTGACGGTCATGCCGGTCGGGCCGCCGTGGCTGATGACGATCACCGGCGGCTTGCTACCCTCGGGCGCCGTCACGTCGCGGTTGCGCGGCGGGTAGAAGAAGGCGTGCGAGGTGCGGCCATTGACGCTGGCGTAGCTGATGCTGGCGGGGATGGACAGGTAGCCTTCGTCCGGCAGCTCCTCGATCGACTGCGCCAGGATCTCCACGCCCTCCTCGGTGAAGTCGATGCGCGCCAGTTCCATCGGGATGGTCGGGCCGCCGGCCAGCATGGCGATGTAGCCCTTGGCCACGCGCAGTTCGCGGATTTCCTCGTAGGGGTTGGCGATCGCTTCCAGCTTGCCGCTGCCCGGCAGCAGGCGCGCCAGGCGGCTCACGCCCTTGTCGATATAGGTGCAGATGATTTCGGAGGCGGAGCGGAAGCCGTACATCGCGTTCCCGAAAGTCCAATGCGGCGAGGCGAATTCCGCCTCCATCGGGCACAGGCCCTCGGTGCGATCGCGTTCGCGGCACAGGCGGTACAGGTTCCACCAGCCGCTGCGGTCGGAGACGAAGTGCAGCAGGCCGTCCGGCGACCATTCGGGCTGGCACACCGATTCCTCGGCGCCGCCGGCGATGCGCGCTGGCGCGGCCAGCGCGCCGTCGTCGCCGATGTCGGCCAGCCACAGGGTCGTGCCCTGCCACGGCATGCGCGGATGATCCCAGCTCAGCCAGGCCAGCGAGCGGCCGTCCGGCGACAGGCGCGGCGACGAGTAGAAGTCGGCGCCCTGCGCCAGCACGGTCTCGCCACCGTCGGCGTCGATGGCGCAGATGGTGTTGGCCGGCTGTGCATGCGGATCGTCGCCATGCAGCTCGCGCACGCCGATCAGGCGCGCGCGCGCGCGGTCGACCACGAAGTCGGCGAAGCGCTGCTTGCCGGCCGTGGTCAGCGCCACGGGCGCCGCGCCGTCGTCGGCTACATCAAGTTTATAGACGACGTTGTCGGCAAAATGCGAAAAATAGATGGTATCGCCGTCCACCGTATAGGCGCCGCCGCCGTATTCGTGTACCCGGCTGCGCACATTGAAGGGGGCCGGCGTCAGTTCGTCGGTGGTCACGCCGTGGTGGCGCAGCAGGGTGTTGCGGCCCGCTTCGGCGGCACGGCCGGCCAGCCAGAAGATATCGCAGCCATCGGCGCCGCCCAGCATTAGCGTGGACAGCGGCGTGGCGCCGTCGGCCACGCGCGCGGCGCTGATGGTCGATGGCCAGGCGCCGTAGGGCGCGGTGATGGTGGTGGCAGATGTCATGGCGTCTCCAAAGTCGGGTGCTACGCATGATAGTGAATGAACGGACTATCATCCAGCAAAAAAATCCGCGCAGGATGCGATAATAGTCTTTTGACCGATTTCGATTGCCTTCCATGCCACAATTTGCCCCGCTCCAGAACGACACCTTCTTGCGCGCGTTGTTGCGCCAGCCGACCGACCACACGCCGGTGTGGCTGATGCGCCAGGCGGGGCGATACCTGCCGGAATACCGCGCCACGCGCGCCAAGGCTGGCTCCTTCATGGGCCTGGCCACCAATCCGGACTACGCCACCGAAGTCACCTTGCAGCCGTTGGACCGCTTCCCGCTGGACGCGGCCATCCTGTTCTCGGACATCCTGACGGTGCCGGACGCGATGGGCCTGGGCCTGTACTTCGTCGAAGGCGAAGGCCCGAAATTCGAGCGTCCGCTGAAAACCGAGGCCGATGTGCTGGCCTTGCGCGCGCCGGAACTGGGCTCGCTGGATTATGTGTTCAAGGCCGTGACCCAGATCCGCACCGAATTGAACGGCCGCGTGCCGCTGATCGGCTTCTCCGGCAGCCCGTGGACGCTGGCCTGCTACATGGTCGAAGGCCAGGGCTCGCGCGAGTTCCACACCATCAAGACGATGCTGTACAACCGCCCGGACCTGATGCACCACATCCTCGCCATCAACGCCAAGGCGGTGGCCGAGTACCTGAACGCCCAGATCGACGCCGGCGCCCAGGCGGTGATGGTGTTCGACTCGTGGGGCGGCGCGCTGGCCGACGGCGCCTACCAGGAGTTTTCGCTCAAATACATGCGGCAGGTGGTTTCGCTGCTGAAGCGCGACAAGGACGGCGTCAAGATTCCGGCCATCGTCTTCACCAAGGGCGGCGGCCAGTGGATCGAGCAGATCGCCGACATCGGCGCCGACGCGGTCGGCCTGGACTGGACCGTCAACCTGACCCAGGCGCGCAAGCTGGTCGGCCACAAGGTCGGCCTGCAGGGCAACCTGGACCCGGCCATCCTGTTCGCCAGCCCGGACCAGATCCGCGCCGAAGTGCATAAAGTACTGGACGCCTACGGCAAGCCGACCGACGGCAATGGCCATGTGTTCAACCTGGGCCACGGCATCTCCCAATTCACCCCGCCGGAGAACGTTGCCGCCATGGTCGAAGCCGTTCACAGCCACAGCAAGGCCCAGCGCGCGGCCTGATGTAATTTCCGGAAAGAGGGCACGTTTCTCCGGAGGCGTGCCCTTTTTTCATTGGTGTTCACGGCTCAGTAAAACCGACTTATGCACAATTTTTTTTACTGCGGAAATATTAGGCAGTGCTTTTTTTCTAGCCCGTGAGGATGTTGCAAGTCTTTGATTACAAAGGTTAAAATTTGTGGTCGAAGAGGCAATACATGGCAAGTCGTAAACCTTGACTGTCCACTGAAACTAGTTTATTTCTTCATTGTCCACAAAGTTATCCACAAAAACTGTGGATAAAAAATAAAAGTACTTAGTAAACCGTGACTTAGCCATAATGTTGCTGTTTTGCCTGAGGTTTATGTTGCGTTGCACGATTTCTGAGCAAAGTTTTGGCCATGATAACGAAGTTGCGAACAGACAAACCTTATACATAAGGTATGTGCAAGGCGGTCCACCGGAAGTAGCGTATTGTGCTCCGCAATATCGGTGGATAAGTTCTAAAAAATGCTTGATTTTGGCAAAAAAGGCATCCTAAATACTTCACTTATGCACAGCGGCGGAGAAAAAACGCGAATTTTTCTTCTCCTAGTAAGCATTTTCCAAGTGGTTGATTTTAAAGAGAAATAATTTTGAATTTTTGCCCGGTTTACGACGATGCCAAGCCAGAAGTCTATGCTTTCCGGGGATTAAGATTCCTTTGTCCACAAAGTTATCCACAAAAACTGTGGATACTTCAAAGCGCCCCAGACGGGACGGTATTTGCGCCCAATTGCCGCAAGAATTTTCTACTGTGACGGGATCTATGCAGGGCCTTTTCCACCATTGCATCCTTCAGATTGCGCTTGATACGCCGCTGAACGCGATTTTCGACTACCGCTGGCATTGCGACGCGTCAGAGCAGCCGCAGGTCGGCCAGCTGGCGCTGGTGCCGTTCGGCCGCCGAGAGGTGATGGGCCTGATCGTCGGCGTGGCGGCCGAGACCGATGTGCCGGCCGAAAAGCTGAAGGATGCGCTGTCCGTGCGCAGCCAGCTGGGACCGTTGTCGCCGGAATGGCTGGCGCTGGCGGGCTTTGCCGCCGACTATTACCAGCGTCCGCTGGGCGAGGTGGCGCTGCCGGGCCTGCCGAAGAATCTGCGCGTGCTGACCACGGTGGCGCTGGACCGGGCGCTGAAGAAGCTGGCCAAGCTGGACGCGCCGCACGACGGCACGCCGCTCAACATGCCGCAGCTCAACCCATCGCAGCAGGAGGCGGCGGATGCGATCGGCGGTGCTGTCGGTTTTAAACCCACTTTGCTGTACGGCGTCACCGGCAGCGGCAAGACCGAGGTCTACCTGCAATCCTGCGCGCAGGTGCTGGATCGCGAGGCGGACGCGCAGATCCTGATCCTGGTGCCGGAAATCAACCTGACGCCCCAGCTGGAAGGCAATATCCGCGCGCGCTTCCCCGGCGTGATGCTGGCGACCTTGCACAGCAGCCTGTCCGAAGGCGAGCGCATGCTGCACTGGCTGGCCGCGCACCAGGGCAAGGCGCGCATCGTGCTGGGCACGCGGCTGGCGATCCTGGCCTCGCTGCCGAACCTGAAGCTGATCGTCATCGACGAGGAGCACGATCCCTCGTACAAGCAGCAGGAAGGTCTGCGCTATTCGGCGCGCGACCTGGCCGTGTGGCGCGCCTGGCAGCTGGGCATTCCTATCGTGCTGGGTTCGGCCACGCCGTCGCTGGAGAGCTGGCACCACGCCCAGTCCGGCCGCTACCGCAAGCTGGAGCTGCGCGAACGGGCCGTCAAGAACGCCGTGCTGCCGCAAGTGAAGCTGCTGGACATGGAGCGCGACAAGCCCAAGGATGGGCTGACGTCGCATTTGATCGCCGCCATCAAGCAGCGCATGGAGCGCGGCGAGCAATCGCTGCTGTTCCTGAACCGGCGCGGTTATGCGCCGGTAATCTGCTGCGAATCCTGCGGCTGGATCAGCGAATGCACGCGCTGCACCTCGTTCATGGTGCTGCACCGTCCCGAGCATCGGCTGCGCTGCCACCATTGCAGCCTGGAGATGCGTATCCCGCGTCATTGCCCCACTTGCGGCAATGTCGACCTGCAACCGCTGGGACGCGGCACGCAGCGCGTGGAAGAAGGCTTGCAAGCCATGTTCCCGGAAGCGCGGGTGCTGCGCATCGACGCCGACTCCACCCGCAAGAAGGGCAGCGCGCAGGCCGCCTTCGATACGGTGCATCGGGGCGAGGTCGATATCCTGATCGGCACGCAGATGGTGGCCAAGGGGCATGATTTTAAGAAGCTGACGCTGGTCGGCATCCTGAATCCGGATACGGCGCTGTTTTCGCAGGACTACCGCGCCAGTGAGCGCCTGTTCGCGCAATTGATGCAGGTGGCGGGCCGCGCCGGCCGCTCCGCCCAGACCGAAGGCGGCAGCGCCAGCGAGGTGCTGATCCAGACCCGCTACCCGCAGCATCCACTGTACGACGCGGTGGTGCGCCATGATTACGACCACTTCGCCTCGGCCTTGCTGGAGGAGCGCGAACAGGCCGCCTTGCCGCCCTATCTGTACCAGGCGCTGCTGCGGGCCGAGGCGCCGGAGCTGGCCACGGCCATCGAATTCCTGACCATGGCCCGCGATTGCGTCGAGCATCCGGGCATCACGATCAACGATCCTATCCCGATGAGCATGACGCGGGTGCACAACGTCGACCGCGCCCAGTTGCTGGTGGAGTCGGCATCGAGGCCGATGTTGCAAGCGTTTCTGCGAGAGTGGCTACTCACTCTGCGGGAAATGAAGAGTCGCGTGAAGTGGTCGCTGGAAGTCGATCCGCTGGATATCTAAAGCAGGAAGCGCTGGGCGGTGGCGACGATCTGCTCGGTCAGCGCGCGGGTGAACGGCGTGTCGAGGTTCCAGGCATGCCAGTTCAGCGCCACGTCGATGTGGTGGCCTGGCGCCAGGTCGACCAGACGGTCGCTGGCCAGCGCGCCGGACACCTGGATCAGCGGCATCAGGCCGTACGCCAGGCTGCCGTGGATGCACTCGGCGGTGGCGGCCGACGGCGGCATGGTGTGGTGCGGATAGGGGCCGTTGAGCTCCAGCACGGTGTGCAGGAAGCCGGTCATCATGTCCTGGTCGCTGACCACGGCGGGCGCCAGCCGCGCAGCATCCAGCGAGAAACCGTCGCCGAACCAGTGGCCGGCAAACGCCGGCGTGGCCACGCACACGTAACGCATCTTGCCCAGCGGCGTGACGTCCGGCCCGTTGGCGTGCTGGTCCGGATGCTCCTGGGCCACGGCGATGCTGCCGAACACGCTGCCTTCCTGCACCAGGTGCAGCGCCATCCGCTGGTCGGCCAGCTGCACCTTCAGCTGGCAGCGCGGCGGCGACAGCAAGGGCTGCAAACTCATGGGGAACCAGGTCGCCAGGCTGGCCGCGTCGACCGCCAGCGCTATCTCCGGCATGCTCACCTTGTGACCCAGATCAATATCGAGCGACGCTTCCATCAGCCTGACGTTGCGATGGTGCGACACCAGCCGCTGGCCCAGGCCGGTCGGCACGGCCGGCTGGCCGCGCACAATCAGCAGGCGGCCGGCGGCGTCCTCCAACGCTTTGATGCGCTGGGATACGGCGGATTGGCTGATGCCCAGCGCCAAGGCGGCCTTTTCGAAGCTGCCCTGGCTGGCAACGGCGTCCAGTACGGCCAGTGCGCGATAGTCGAGTGAGCCCATAAGCTGTACTTATATAAATTGGAAACGATAAGTGATACTAATACTCTTTTGCTTTGAAGTAAAACTCGGTGTCACCTAATCGTGCGCGGGAGGCTTGCCTTTTGGCCGGAGATGCCGTCCGGCCAAACGGTGTAGACTCTGAAAAATGAAAACGCTACGCACTGAAGTCGCCGTCATCGGCGCCGGCACCGCCGGCATGACCGCCTACCGCGCCGCCACCACCGGCGGCAAGAAAACCCTGCTGATCGAAGCCAACGTCTACGGCACCACCTGTGCCCGCGTCGGTTGCATGCCGAGCAAGCTGCTGATCGCGGCGGCCGAGGCGGCCCATGCGCTGCACGCGGCGCCGGCCTTCGGCGTGCATCCGGGCCAGGTCCGCATCGACGGCAAGGCCGTGATGGCGCGCGTGCGCAGCGAACGGGACCGGTTTGTCGGCTTCGTCGTCGAGAGCGTCGACGGCTATCCGGCCGAGGACAAGATCCACGGCCATGCGCGCTTCCTCAGCGCGACCCAGCTGCAGATCGACGACCACACGCTGGTCGAGGCGGAGCGCTTCGTCATCGCCACCGGTTCGACGCCCATCGTGCCGGACGAGTGGCGCGCGGCCGGCCCGCGCGTGATCACCAGCGACGACGTGTTTTACTGGGACGACCTGCCGGCCTCGATCGCCGTGGCCGGCACCGGCGTGATCGGGCTGGAGCTGGGCCAGGCGCTGGCGCGGCTGGGCGTGCGGGTGACCGTGTTCGGCCGTGGCGGCAGCGTTGCCCAGCTCAGCGACCCGGACGTGCTGGCCGTGGCGCGCCGCGCCATGGCCGATGAGCTCGACGTCCGTTTCAAAACCAAGGTGGTGCGCGTGGTGCAGGACGGCGACGGCCTGGCCGTCACCAGCGAGGATGGCGACGGTGTACAGCGCACCGAGCAGTTCAACTACCTGCTGTCGGCGATCGGCCGGCGCCCGAACGTGCACAAGCTGGGCCTGGAAAACACCGGGCTGGAGCGCGACCATCACGGCATTCCGCTGTACCACCAGCAGACGATGCAGTGCAAGGGAACGCAAAATGCCAGCGCCATCTTCATCGCCGGCGACGCCGACAACGAACGGCCGCAGCTGCCGGAAGCGGCCGACCAGGGCCGCATCGCCGGCGACAACGCGGCGCGCTACCCGGCCGTGCAACCGGGCCTGCGCCGCACGCCGCTGACCATCGCCTTCACCGAGCCGCAGATCGCCACCCTGGGCGCCAGCTACGAAGAGTTGTGCGCGACGTACGCCGGCCGCTTCTCGGTCGGCAAGGTGTCGTTTGAGAACCAGGGCCGCAGCCGCGTGATGTTGCAGAACAAGGGCATGCTGCGCGTGTATGCCGAGCACGCCAGCGGCCGCTTCCTGGGCGCCGAGATGATCGGCCCCCGCGCCGAGCACATCGGCCACCTGCTGTCGTGGGCCTGCCAGGCCGGGCTGACCGTCAGCGCCATGCTGGACATGCCCTTCTACCACCCGGTGGTGGAGGAAGGCGTGCGCACCGCGCTGCGCGACCTGGCGCACCAGCTGGCCAACGCCCCGGCCTACGATTGCGGCTGTGTCGATTGCACGCCCGCACCTTAAATACAACAATCTCACACATTGTCACCGAAACACCGTATGCTGCTGGCTCGATAGTTTTTTATCAGCGGCAATGAAGATACGTAAAGTCACGGCAGCCGATCTGAAACTGGGCATGCTGATACCGTGGAATGTGTACGGCGACAACGGCGCCCTGCTGGTCCGCAAAGGGCATATGATCGCCAGCGCCAACCAGATCGATTATCTGGTGGAGCGCGGTTCGTTCGAGGACCACAGCGGGCAGCATGACCAGGCCCGCGAGCCGGACTCGGCACTACGCAAGCTCAACGCCGCCAGCCTGGAGCTGCAAGCCCTGCTGCAAGCGGTGTCGCAGCGCGCCGCGCCGCCGGACCTGCGCCGCCGCCTGGAGGAAGTGGCGCTGCTGGTCACCGATGCCGTGGCTGTCAATGCCGACGTCGCCACCGCCACCATCCTGCACAACCAGCGCGCCGCGTCCTACGCCGCGCGTCATTGCATCGATACCGCCGTGGTCGCGCAATTGCTGGCCAAGGCCAGGCAATTGTCGCCGGAAGAGACCGCGACCCTGACGCTGGCCGCGCTGACGATGAACGTCGCCATGCTGGACCAGCACCAGCGCCTGCAGGACAGCCGCCTCGAACTGAACGCCGCCGACCGCGCCGTGGTGCAAGCCCATCCCGAAGCCGGCGTGCAATTGCTGCGGCAAGCCGGCATCGCCGACCAGGCCTGGCTGGACTGCATCCTGCATCACCATGAAAACGAAGACGGCAGCGGCTATCCGCTGCGCAAGTCGGGCGCGCAGATCCCGCCGTTGGCGCGCCTGCTGGCGCTGGCCGACCGCTATTGCGCCCGCGTGACCGAGCGCGCCTGGCGCAAGACCATGACCCCGCACGCCGCCCTGCGTGACCTGCTGCTGGAATCGAACGTGACGGTGGACGGCAACCTGGCCGCGCTGCTGATACGCGAGCTGGGCATTTATCCCATCGGCACCTATGTGCGCTTGATCAACGGCGAGATCGGCGTGGTGTCGCGTCGCGGCCTGCAGTCGACCACGCCGCATGTGGAATCGGTGATCGGCCCGCGCGGCGCGCCGCTGGACGTGTTCCTGCAACGCGATACGCGCGCCGAGCTGCACGGCATCCGCGAGGTGCTGAGCCTGGCGCAGCTGGCCACGCTGCAGGCGCCACCGCTGCGCATGGAGCAGGTGTGGGGCCGCAGCGCCGCCGTCTGAACTAGTTCAGCAGCGCGTCCAACCGGCCTTGCTGCGCCAGGTCGCGCAACACGCGGATGGTGTCGATATCCGACTCCTGGTAGGCGGAGCGGCGGAAATCGTCGTACATCGCGTTGGCGGCGTCGGTCGCCGCATCGTGGCCGTCGTCGTACTGGAAGCGCACGTACAGCGTGTCGGCGGTCGGCGTCTCGATGCTCATCGTCAGGCTGGACTGGCTGATGTCCTGCTGCGCCGCCACCTCGTAGCGCACCTGGCGCATCGGCTCCAGCACCACGCGGTCTTCGATGACCAGCTTGCCGTAGGTGAGGCGGCGGCGGAAACTGTTCTCGGTGCGCTCGTCGATGACGCACTCGTCCAGGTGCGGCACAAACAGCTTCGGCGATTCGGCGCGTAGCACCAGGCCGCTCCACAGCTGCTTGAGGCTGAGCGCATCGATCAGCGGATTCAGCGGGTCGTTAATTTCAATTAAATGTTCGAATTTCATAGGGAAACCATGTTTAGGGCAGGCGCACGCGCGCCTCGTCCCCGCATGGTAACGCATCTGTCACCAAGACGACTGCGCCCGCTCAGGCGATGCCCTCGTCCCAGTAGGGTTCCGGCCCGAAACGCCGGCTGAAGAAGTCGATGAAGGCCTGGCTCTTGGGCGGCAGGAAACGGCGGTTCAGGTAGACGGCGGAAATCACCGAATCGGTGGTCTGGTAGCCGGGCAACACCCGTACCAAGGCGCCGCTGCGCAGCTGGTCCGCCACCAGCCAGCTCGACGACAGGCCGATGCCCAGCCCGGCGACGGCGGCGTCGCGCAGCGCTTCGCCGTTGTCGCTGCGGAAGCGGCCGCCGACGCGCAGCAGCAGCTCGCTACCGTCGCGCTCGCGTAGCCGCCACGGGTTCATTGCTTGCAGCACCAGGCATTCGTGCTGCAACAGGTCGGACGGCTGCTGCGGCACGCCGCGCCGGCGCAGGTAGTCGGGCGAGGCGCACAGCACCAGCTTGCTCGGAGCCAGCGGCCGCGCCACCAGCGCCGAATCGCGCAGCGGGCCGACGCGGATGGCGACGTCGATGCCGTCCGCCGCCAGGTCGTGGGTGCTGTCGGACAGACGCAGGTCCAGCTGCACGCCGGGGTGCTCCTCCAGGAACTGCGCCACCTCGGGCACGATGTACAGCCGTCCGAATGTCACCGAGGCCGCCACCCGCAGCAGGCCCTGCGCCTGGGCGTTGCCGTGGCCGACCGCCGCCGACGCCTGTTCGGCGGCGTCCAGCAGCGCGACGGCGCGTTCCAGGAACACTTCGCCGTCCTGCGTCACGGTGATCTGGCGCGTGGTCCGGTGCAGCAGGCGCGCGCCCAGCTGCTTTTCCAGCTGCGCCATGCGGGTGCTGGAGGCGGCCGGCGACAGGCCGAACTCGCGCCCGGCGGCGGACAGGTTGCGGGTCGCGCATACCCGCACAAATAGCGCCACGTCGGTCAGGTCCAGAGCCATTTGATTGATTTAATGAAGAATGATTTCATCATTATGCCAATTATCAAAGTAAATGCGGCGATTCATACTGCGTCCATCAAAACTTTTATCTGGAGCAAGCCATGAAAGCCATCGCCGTCAGCAACACCGCCCTGCAAGATGTGGAAATCGCCGTGCCTAGCGCCACCGGCCACGATCTGCTGGTCAAGATCGAAGCGGTCTCTGTCAACCCGGTCGACACCAAGGTGCGCGCCGGCGAAGCGGCCGACGCCGCCCCGCGCGTGCTGGGCTGGGACGCCGCCGGCACCGTGACCGCCGTCGGCCCGGACGTGAGCCTGTTCAAGGTGGGCGACGCGGTCTACTACGCCGGCAGCATCGTCCGCCCGGGCGCCAACAGCGAATTCCACCTGGTCGACGAGCGCATCGTCGGCCGCAAGCCGGCCAGCCTGGACTTCAAGCACGCCGCCGCCCTGCCGCTGACCTCGATCACGGCCTGGGAAGCGCTGTTCGACCGCCTGGCGATCCGCCGCGACGGCGCCGACGCCGGCAAGCGCGTGCTGGTGATCGGCGGCGCCGGCGGCGTCGGCTCGATCGCGATCCAGCTGGCCAAGCAGCTGGCCGGCCTGACAGTGATCGCCACCGCCTCGCGTCCGGAATCGGCCCAGTGGGTGCGCGCGCTGGGCGCCGACCATGTGATCGACCACAACGGCGACATGGCGGCGCAGCTGCTGGCGCTGGAGATCGCCAGTGTCGACTACGTGCTGTGCCTGAGCGACACCGACCCGCACTTCGACGCCATCGCCCAAGTGATCGCGCCGCAGGGCAAGGTGGTCAGCATCGTCCACAACACCGCGCCGCTGGACATGGACAAGCTGTTCGCCAAGAGCGTGACCTGGGTGTGGGAAATGATGTTCACCCGCTCGATGTTCGGCACGCCGGACATGATCGAACAGCACAAGTTGCTCGACGAGGTAGCCACGCTGATCGACGCCGGCAAGCTCAAGACCACGCTGGGCGAGGTCTACGGCAAGATCAACGCCGCCAACCTGCGCCGCGCGCACGAGGCGCTGGAAAGCCGTCGCACCATCGGCAAGATCGTGTTGTCGGGCTTCTAGGGCGTCCGGGGCTGTACAATGATTGGCTGTTCCCCAGCCGATCGTTACCCGATGTCCAAAGCCCCCCAATTCGGTCTTAATGTCCCGCAAAGCGAGGCCGTCATGTACCTGGACGGCCCCTGCCTGGTGCTGGCCGGCGCGGGCTCGGGCAAGACGCGTGTGATCACCCAGAAGATCGCCCACCTGATCGAGGACCGTGGCTACGATCCGCGCACCATCGCCGCGCTGACTTTCACCAACAAGGCGGCGCTGGAGATGCAGGAGCGTATCGCCAAGCTGCTCAAGCAGCCTCGGCAGGCCAAGCAGCTGACGGTCTCGACCTTCCACTCGCTGGGCGTCAAGATCCTGCGCCAGGAGGCCAACGGCGTCGGCCTCAAGGACCGCTTCTCCATCATGGACAGCGACGATTGCGGCTCGCTGATCCAGGACATGGCGATCACCACCGACAAGCAGGTGGTGCGGCGCATCCAGACCGATATCTCGCTGTGGAAGAACGGCCTGGTCGATCCGACGGTCGCGCTGCACAACGCCAAGGACGAGGACGAGGCGCAATCGGCGCGCATCTACGCCAGCTACGTGGCCACACTGTCGGCCTACCAGGCGGTGGACTTCGACGACCTGATCCGCCTGCCGGTGGAACTGTTCCGCGACAACGAGCCGGTGCGCGACAAGTGGCAGCGCCGCCTGCGCTACCTGCTGATGGACGAATACCAGGACACCAACACCTGCCAGTACGAGCTGGTCAAGCTGCTGGTGACGGGCATCGGCAAGAAGCCGATGTTCACCGCCGTGGGCGACGACGACCAGGCGATCTACGCCTGGCGCGGCGCGTCGGTGGAAAACCTGAAGACGCTGCAAACCGACTTCCCCGACCTGCAGGTGATCAAGCTGGAGCAGAACTACCGCTCCACCACCCGCATCCTGCAAGCGGCCAACGCGGTGATCGGCAACAACCCGAAACTGTTCGAGAAATCGCTGTGGTCCGAGCACGGCCTGGGCGAGCCCATCAATGTGCTGGGCATGGCCAACGACGACCAGGAAGCCGAGCAGGTGGCGATCATGATTTCGGCCGACCATTTCCAGCGCAAGAACAAGTGGTCCGACTACGCCATCCTGTATCGCGGCAACCACCAGGCGCGCGTGATCGAGCAGTGCCTGCGCAAGGAACGCATTCCGTACACGATCTCCGGCGGCCAGAGCTTCTTCGACAAGGCCGAGATCAAGGACATCATCAGCTACCTGCGCCTGCTGGCCAACACCGACGACGATCCGGCCTTCATCCGCGCGGTCACCACGCCGCGGCGCGGCGTCGGCCAGTCGACCTTGGAAACGCTGGGCACCTTCTCCGGCCAATGGCAGTGCTCGCTGTTCGAGGCGGTGTTCAAGGGCGGCATCGAAGGCTTGCTGAACGACCGCCAGCTGCTGCCGCTGCGCGAGTTCTGCAACTTCATCAACAACCTGGAGGCGCGCGCCAGCCGGCCCGGCCCGAGCGGCAGTGGCGACAACGCGGCCCAGGTGCTGGACGACTTGCTGGAAGCGATCAACTACGAATCCTTCCTCTACGATATGTTCGACGAGCGCGCCGCGCAGGGCAAGTGGCAGAACGTGCTGGAGTTCACCAACTGGCTCAAGGAGCGCGGCCGTGGCGGCAAGGACCGCGACAGCGAAGAGAAAAACGTACTGGAGCTGACGCAGATGGTGGCGCTGATGTCCATGCTCGAAGGCCAGGACGAGGACCCGGACGCGGTGCGCATGTCGACCCTGCACGCGTCGAAGGGACTGGAGTATCCGCACGTGTTCCTGGTCGGCGTGGAGGAAGGCATCCTGCCGCACAAGGGCGATCCCGACGCGCCGGCCGAGACCATCGCCGCCCGCGTGCAGGAAGAGCGGCGCCTGATGTACGTCGGCATCACGCGCGCGCAGCGCACGCTGCAGATCACCTGGTGCAAGAAGCGCAAGCGCGCGGGCGAGCAGGTGCATTGCGATCCGTCGCGCTTCATCAAGGAGATGGAACTCGACGTCGGCAACGCCGTGCCGGCCGAGTCCGAAGTGCTGACGCCGAAGGAGCGGCTGGCACGCATGAAGGAACTATTAACCACACCGAAAACGTAATCGCGCCGGCCTTGTGCTAGCATCGGCATGTGCCTATCTGGCGCGATTCCACCGGAGGTGACACATGCGTATCCAGCTCATCGCGTCTGTCGTTCTCGCCTGCGCGCTGCTGCCCGTAGCCCGCGCCGCCGACATTGCCACCAAGGCCGAAGCGGAGGCGATGGTGCATAAAGCCCTGAAGTTCTTGAAGGCCAACGGCAAGGAGAAAACCTACGCCGAAATCAACAAGAGGGATGGCCAGTTCACCGACCGCGATCTGTACCTGACCGTGTACGGACTGGACGGCGTGGTGCGCGCGCACGGCGCCAACGCCAAGATGATCGGCAAGAACCTGATGGAAATTAAGGACGTCGACGGCAAGGCCTTCGTCAAGGAGCGCATCGAGCTGGCGAAGAAAAAGCAGCCGTTCTGGCAGGACTACAAGTTCACCAATCCGGTCAGCGGCCAGATCGAACCGAAGTCCATGTATTGCGTGCCGGAAGAGGACCTGGTGGTCTGCGGCGGGGTCTACCTCAAGTGAGGCCATAAGGCGGTAGAATGCGTGCTTTCCAGCAGGGAGTATGCCGTGAGCACCAACGAAGACCGCTTTATCGATATTGAAATCAAACTGGCGCACCAGGAACACATCGTGGAATCGCTGAACCAGCGCGTCTACGAGCAACAGCAGCAGATCGACAAGCTGGAGCAGATGTGCGCGGCGCTGGTGCAGCATGTGCGCGACCAGGCGCAAGGCGGCGGTGGTGGCGGCGCGCTGGCGCACGAACCACCTCCGCACTACTGATTAGGCCAGCACAGGCTAGGCCAGTACTGCTCGCAGCGCTTCCACCACGATCGCATGGTCTTCCGCCTGGCGCAGGCCGGAGACGGTGGCCGTGCCGATCAGTCCGACATTCCTGACCACCACCGGGAACGAGCCGCCGTAGGGCGCGTACTCTTTCGGGTCCAGGTACTTCACTTCCTCGAACGCCACGCCGCGATTTTTATAATCGGTGCCGATCTGGAACGAGCAGCGGCCAAAGCGCGTCACCACATTGCTCTTGCGGCGTATCCAGTCGGCCTGGTCGGGCGTGGCGCCCTGCATCGCGTGGTGGAACAGCACCTTGCCGTTGACCGTCACGTTGACGGTGACGCTCTTCTCGCGTTGCCTGGCCAGCTCGATCACCTTCAGGCCCAGCGCCAGCGCGGTGTCGCTGGTGAAGGCGGTGAATTGCAGTTCCTTTTCCTGCTGCGCCAGGGTTTCCAGCAGCTCGACATAATTTTCCATCGTTGATCCTTTTCCGGTACAAGACGGCAGTGTAGCCTAGCGGAAGTCGAAGCGCGGCGCGGCGGCCTTCTGCTCGGCCCTGGCCAGCCAATCACTTGCCAGGGCCGCATCCGCCTTCAGGCCCAGCTCGCCTTTTTGATAGGCGGTGGCCAGGCGGCGCATGGCCGCTTCGAAGTTCAGGTTGGCCGAGCGCAGGTACATGGCGGCGGCGGTCGCCGCGCTGTGGGGCACACCCTGTCCGGTTTCGTGCAGTGCCGCCAGGCGAAACAGGCCATCCGGATTGTTTTGCGCGGCCGCCATCTGGTACTGCGCCGCCGCGCGGGCCAGGTCTTTGTCGACGCCCAGTCCATGTTCGTACAGGCCGCCCAGCGCGGCCTGCGCATAGCCGTTGCCCTGGCCGGCGGCGCGGATATACCAGTCGCGCGCGGCGACATAATCCTGCGCGACGCCGCTGCCGGTTTCGTAGGCGTAGCCCAGGTTGTTCTCGGCCACCGCGCTGCCGTTCTTGCTGGCGGCGCGCTGCCACTTCACGCCCTCGACCGGATCGGCGGCGACGCCGTGCAGGCCGTGGGACAGCACCAGGCCCAGCCGGATTTGCGCGCCGACGTCCTGGTCGGCCGCCGCCAGGCGCAGGTAGCGCAAGCCTTCCTCGTCGTTTTGGGCGACGCCCCGGCCGCTCAGGTACATGGTGGCCAGGTCGCGCTCGGCGGCGGGATTGTGCTTGGCGGCCGCCAGTTGCAGCCAATGCAGCGCCTGCGGCAGATCCTCGGGTACGCCTTTGCCGTACAGGTAGAACAAGCCCAGATTGGCCTCGCCCCAGGTATTGCCGCCATCGGCCGCCTTGCGATACCACTTGGCGGCTTCGACCATATCGATCGCAACGCCGCGGCCATAGGCGTGCAGCAGGCCGATGTTGATTTTCGCCTGGTGGTCGCCCTGCGCGGCCGCTTTCAGATACCAGGCCATCGCCTCGGCATCATCCTTGGCGACACCGTTGCCATGTTCGTAGCGGTAGCCCAGGTTCAGCTGCGCGGCCGCGTGGCCGGCTTCGGCGGCCTTGCGATACCAGACGCTCGCTTCGACCTGGTCCTTGGACGCTTCCGATCCGTGCGCCAGTCGACGGGCCAGCTCGAACTGCGCCGCCACCAGGCTCTTGTCCAGCGTGACGCGGAACTGTTCCAGGCTGGCCGCCTGGTTGGCCGCGCCGTTGCTGTAGGCCTTGGCCAGCATGTACAGCGCTTCGGGATCGTCGGCCAGCGCGGCGTCGTGGTACTGCGTTACGGCCTGCCGATCGACCTTGATCCTGGAGGCGCCCTCCAGTTCCCACACATACTGCATCTGCTGCCAGGCGCTGACCGGTTTGCCGTCGACGGTGCCCGGCTTGAAGCGGCACAGGCGCACGCCGTTGACGGCCGCGTCGTCGAGCAGCGGGAAGCCGCTGGAGCGGACCACTTTGGAGTCGACCACGCTGCCATCGGCGGCGATCAGGAAGGACAGGGTCACGGTGCCGCTTTGTTCCTTGCGCAGCGCTTCCTTGGGCCAGACGGGCTTGGCGCAGCTTTGGAAATCGGCGACCGGCCTGGTGCGCGGCTGGTCGGCGTGGCTGGCCAGCGAGACCGAGACGCCCAGCGCCGCGGCCAGCAGGCGCCAAGTGGAAAAAGTCTGGCCCATAGCGTATCCTTAATGTTTCAAATTTGAAAACTGGCAGGATAGGCGGAAATTAGTTGTTTGTCTATTACCGGCAGGATAGGGGCGGCGTGTCGAATTGGCCGGCCGTCGTTCGTCGTAGGTTGGAGAGGGATGTCCTCTCACTCACAGGAGATACGCACATGACTACGAATACTGTACAACTGCAACGGGTGCTGAAGGCCAAGGCGGAGCGCGTCTACCGCGCCTTCCTGGATGCCGATGCGCTGGCCAAATGGCTTCCGCCGCACGGCTTCACCGGCAAGGTGCATGTGCTGGACGCCAAGGTGGGCGGCGCTTACCGCATGTCGTTCACCAACTTCACCACTGGCGGCGGCCATCACTTCGGCGGCGAGTACCTGGAACTGGTGCCGAACCAGCGGCTGGTCTATACCGGCAAGTTCGATGATCCCAACTTGCCGGGCGTGATGCAGACCACCGTGACGCTGCGCGAGGTGTTCTGCGGCGTGGAGTTGAAGGTGGTGCAGGAAGGCATACCGGCGGTGATACCAACCGAAGCCTGCTACCTGGGCTGGCAGGAGTCGCTGGTGTTGCTGGCGCAGTTGGTGGAGCCTGAGATACGCGAGTGATGCCCGCGTGCTAGAGCAGGCCGAAGACTTTGACGATCAAGCTCATCGTGCCAAGGGCGGTGGTCAGGCTGATGCTCAGCAGAATGCGGAAGTCCGTGGTGCGTATCTTCATCAGCTGCTCGTGTACGCGGACAAACTCGGCGTCCACACGAGTAAACTCGGAGTCGACACGAACGAAGCGGGCGTCCACACGATCGAAGCCAGTGTCGGTACGAATAAAGCCTGCCCGCATTTCCTCGCGTAGCCCCGATAAGATCTGGCCTTGATAGTCGATGGCCGTCTCAAGATGGGCAACGCGTTCGGCGATGCGGTGCTGCTCCTGCTGGGGCGGATTATTGCCGTTCATGGTGGACTCCTCGGAGGCATTCACCACTTTACGCCAGCATGAACGCGCAGCATAGCGCGCACGATTGATGCAGGTCCGAGCGGTACAGCCGAGCCGGCAGTAAATGACTCGGTCACATGGTCTCCAATAGGATGGGAATAAATGGAAATATTGTTTGGAAACCTGCGCTCCCGCGAAGGCGGGACGGTGCGACGCGCCGTCGGTCGGTGGTTGAAAAATATGCTGGCGCTGGTGGGCTTGTTGGCCTTGCTGGCCGGTGCGGCGCGGTTCTTGTTGAATTATTTCGGCGATCGGCCCTCTCCAACGCAGGAGCTGCGCTCGCCTGATGGACGATACAAGGCGGTGCTGCTCAACGAGAACGGCGGAGGCGGCATTGCTCCCTATTGCATTGATACGGTCGCTGTCGTGTCCGCCAATGTGAAGGTCGATACGCGTGACGATGCCCAGGTCGTGTATGTGGGCGGCTGCGCCAGCTTCCGTGATCCAAGGACCAATAATCTGCGCAATGGCCCGGATGTCAAATGGCTCGCGGCCAATCATCTGGAGATTCGTTTTCCGCAAGACAGCTTGGGCGGGGTCGCGGAGTTGCGCTTGAAGCAATATGCCGTCAAGGGCAAAGTGACCATCACCTACCGAATCGACGGTAGCTACTAATCATTGGACTCTCGGACAGGGGAGCCAGTTCCAAGTGGTGCTATGATCTTATGACCATCCAGATAGTCATGAGGTGCCCATGTACACGTTCTCTCTGGCTGAAGCGAAAGCGCAGCTGAGCAAGCTGATCGAGTTGGTAGAGGGCGGCGAACAGGTGACGATCACCAAGCGTGGAAAAGCGGTCGTCAAGATTGTGAAAAGCGATCCACCCCGTCAGCATGTCCCTAGCCTGGCCGAACACCGGGCGGGCATTCGTTATTCGGGCGAGCCGGCAGCTGAATTCATTCGTAAAATTCGTGACACAGATCGTTATTGACGAGCCCCGCCAACGCTAAGCTTGATGGGCGCCTTTTACATAGAAACCACAGTTCACAATGGTTAGCGAGTTTGCTAACATATTCGTATGGCCTACCAACTGGAGTATTTCAGTCAGCGCGTCCTCGACACTATCGAATCGTGGCCAGCGGATGTATTGGCGGACTATGCTCGGCTCGTTGAGTTGTTGCTAGAGCATGGCCCGAATCTGCGGCTGCCATTCTCCCGAGCTTTTGGTGATGGACTCTTTGAACTCCGGCCTCACGGGCATTCAGGTGCGGGGCGAGCGATGTATTGTTTCATTTTTGAGAAACGCGTTATCGTGCTGCATGCGTTCCTCAAGAAATCCAGACAGACGCCAGAGAAGGAACTGAAGTTGGCACGTAAGCGTTTGAGGGAGATACATCATGGCTGACACGAAGTTTAAGCCGGTGAAGCACAATCATGAGGAGTTCATTGCCAAGGCCAGGAAGCGCCCCGGATTTGACGAGGCATACCAAGCCTCTGAGTTGGAATATGCGCTGGTCGAGCAGATGCTGAAGGCTCGTACCAAAGCCGGACTCACGCAGGACAACGTAGCGGATATCATGGGGACCACGAAAAGCGCTATCTCCCGCCTTGAAGCGGGAAGGCGGCATGCGCCATCCGTTGCGACGCTGCAAAAATATGCCGCAGCGGTAGGTTGCGAATTACAGATAAAAATGGTGCGACGAAAGTCGGCCTGAAAAGGATCACAACACATGGGCAAAACCAGGCTGGAAGCATTCAGCGATGGCGTCATCGCCATCATCATCACCATCATGGTGCTGGAGCTGAAGGTGCCGCATGGCGCGGACTGGGCGGCGTTGCAGCCCTTGTGGCCGGTGTTCCTCAGCTATGTGCTGAGCTTTGTCTACGTCGGGATTTACTGGAACAACCACCATCATCTGATGCACACCGTCAGCAAGATCACCGGCGGCGCGCTGTGGGGCAATCTGCATTTGCTGTTCTGGCTGTCGCTGGTGCCGTTCGTGACCAGCTGGGTCGGCGAGAACCACTTCGCCGCGCTGCCGCTGGCCTGCTATGGCTTCATCCTGTTCATGTCCAGCTCCGCCTACTTCATCCTGGCCAAGTGCCTGGCGGCCAACAACGAAGCGCTGCGGCTTGCGCTGGGCAAGGACCGCAAGGGCAAGCTGTCCTCGCTGCTGTATTTGGTCGGCATAGTCTTGTCGCTGGTCGAACCGATGGCCGGTTTCGCGCTTTACGTGATCGTCGCGATGATCTGGTTTATTCCGGATCGCCGCTTCGAGCACCGCCAGCATGCTGGCTGAACGACTCCCACCGCGCGGCGGTGGGAGCCGGCCACCAGCTCGACCAGGTAGTCGGCCGGGGCCGGTCTTCAAACTGGATGGCCAGTCCTGTAAAACGCTGGCTAAAGAACTTAAATCGTCTTGATCTTCGGGCGAGCACCCGGGCGGGAGCGCAGTTTCGACGCAATCACCACTAGCAATCCAAAGCCGAACATCAAGGGCATACTTGGTTCAGGCACAGCTGACACGCCGCTGTAACCAGCGCTGCCGAAATCATTGCATGCGCTGCCGCAACTACTATAGATACCGTTGTGGTCCATCGTCACGGCGGCATTGAGCGCCAGCGCCCGGCCACCGAAGATATTGGCGCCGGTATCAAGGGTAATGCTCTGGTCCGCCAGGATATTGCCAGCAAAGGCGGTGTTGCCACCAATAGTGGCGGAACTGCCCACCAGCCAGAAGATACCTGTCTGGCTGCCGGCGTTGATGACATTGACGGCTGAGCCCGTGGCCGTTGTCAAGTTACTGCCGATCTTGAAAATGAACTGGGCGGTTGGATCGTTTTGCGCATCCAGCGTCAAGGTGCCAGTCAATTGGGCCGAGGAGTCGAATTGATAAATGCCCGCATGCAGTGTCAGCGCCGACAAATCTTGACCGGTCAGATTGACAGTGGCCGCTTTGTTTGCCAGGGAGGCAAAGGCCGTGAAGCTGGCGTTATGGGCGTTCAAAGCGGCCATATCGCTGTCGTGTATCGCGCCAGTCAAGGAAAAACTACCGGAGCCGGTGATAGACGAGCCTGGAGACAATCCTACATCTCCGACTATGGTGGTTGCACCAGTATTGGTAATGGTACTTGCGCCTAAGACCGCAAAATCTTGCGCCGTGCCGAGCAAAGGGGCGGTTGATGCCTGAGCCGCCCCGAAGGTCAGCGCAAGCAGGAATGGTATCGTAAGTTTAATAAAATTCATGGCAACACTTTCATCGCGAGCAGTGAGCTCAGTAGTGATCAAAATTTTTAATGTGCAGGTGCACATGGGTACCAATTCGCATTGGCCATTATTGTTGTTATTTGCTAACTTTTTCAGTTTAGCTATATATTCCCTGGTCGTATGTGTGTTGGCACACATAACAGGTCAGCTCCAACGATCGGCTGGCGACGGCGGCGCAGCAGCCGGCAGCCGGCAAGCCGGCCAGTGCAAGTAGACGCAACATATGGCGCGCTTTATTTATCGTGCGCCGCCAGCGCTGTTTGCTTGGACTTGCTGAGCGATGCCACCGCGCGACGGTAGGAGCCGGCCACCAGCTCGGCCAGGTAGTCGGCCGGGAACTTGCTCACGTCGACGATGGTCACCCAGTGAAAGCGCCCCATGTAGCGCGCCGGCTTCACGCCCGGCACGTCGGTCAGCTCCAGGAAGCGGTCCGGCGTCACGCGCAGGCTGAAGCGCCAGCGCTCCGGCTCGCTGGTCTTGAAGTAGGCGTAGGTCTTGCCTTCGACCTTGTAGACCAGGATATTCGACGGTTCGCCGTGCAGGGTTTCCACCGCGCCGGGGTATTGCTGGCAATGTCGTTTCAGCTGTTGCGTGTTCATTTCTGCGGCGATGTTGCAAGGGGAGCCTCAGTGTAGCCGTAAAAATGCCAATTCGACAAAGCATTCTTCGGAAAAATCCCCTACTTTCCAACCAAGTGCAGTGCAGCATTTTTTGCCAGTGACTGCCGCCATATCACCCTGATATCATCTGGCGCTTCCATGCTGCGCTTCGCTGCGTCAGCATTTTTCCTCGGCGTTTAATGAAAGATTCCATCATGTCCCGTCCTCAGATGCTTGTTATTGCGGCCGCCCTCGGCCTGGCGTTCTCCCAGACCGTACTCGCGGCGCCCGCCGCCGCGCTGGCCGGCAACCCGCTGGCCGCCGCCAGCACGCTGCCGTTCCATTACCCGGCATTTGACCAGATCAAGGACGAGCACTTCCAGCCGGCCTTCGTCGAAGGCATGCGCATCCAGCTGAAGGAAATCGAAGCGATCGCCGACAACAAGAAGCCGGCCACGTTCGAGAACACCATCGTCGCCATGGAAAAATCCGGCGAGCTGCTGACCCGCGTGCAAACCACCTTCGGCAACCTGCAAGGCGCCAACACCAACGACAAGCTGGACGCGATCGATAGCGAGATGTCGCCCAAGCTGGCCGCCCACGGCGACGCCATCTACCTGAACGCCAAGCTGTACGCCCGCGTGAAGTCGCTGTACGACAACCGCGACAAGCTCAAGCTCGACGCCGAATCGAAGCACCTGCTGGAACGCTACCACACCGATTTCGTCCGCGCCGGCGCCAAGCTGTCCAACGCCGACAAGGAAAAACTCAAGACCATCAACGGCGCCATCGCCACGCTGCAAACCACCTTCACCCAGAACGTGCTGAAGGAAACCAACGCCTCGGCGCTGGTGGTCGACACCCGCGCAGAACTGGCCGGCATGACCGACGCCGCCATCGACGCCGCGGCGGCCGCCGCCAAGGCCAAGGGCATGGACGGCAAGTTCCTGGTCGCCATCGTCAACACCAGCGGCCAGCCGCCGCTGGCCGTGCTGACCAACCGCGCCGTGCGCGAACGCCTGATGGCCGCGTCGCTGACGCGCGGCAGCCGTGGCGGCGAGTTCGACAGCCGCGAAGTGGTGCTGAAAATCGCCAAGGCGCGCGCCGAGAAAGCCACCCTGCTGGGCTACGCCAACTTCGCCGCCTACTCGCTGGAAGACCAGACCGCGCACGACACCGCCGCCGTCAACAAGCTGCTGGGCGAGCTGGCCAAGCCGGCCGTCACCAACGCGAAGAAAGAAGCGGCCGACCTGCAAACCGTGGTCGACGCCGACAAGGGCGGCTTCCAGATCGACGCCGCCGACTGGGCCTTCTACACCGACAAGGTGCGCGCCCAGCGCTTCGCCTTCGACGAGAACCAGTTGAAGCCTTACTTCGAGCTCAACAACGTGCTGACCAACGGCGTGTTCTACGCCGCCGGCAAGCTGTACGGCCTGTCGTTCAAGGAGCGCAAGGACCTGCCGGTGTACAACCCGGACGTGCGCGTGTTCGACGTGTTCGACGCCAACGGCAAGCAGCTGGCGATCTTCCTGGCCGACATGTACGCCCGCAGCAACAAGCAGGGCGGCGCCTGGATGAACGAGTACAGCTCGCAATCGTCGCTGCTGGGCACGCACTCGGTGGTGGCCAACCACCTCAACATTCCCAAGCCGCCAGCCGGCGAGCCGACGCTGCTGACCTACGACGAAGTCAAGACCGCCTTCCACGAGTTCGGCCACGCGCTGCACGGCATGTTCTCCAACGTCAAGTACCCGCGCTTCTCCGGCACCAGCGTGCCGCGCGACTTCGTCGAATATCCGTCGCAGGTCAACGAGATGTGGGCGGTGTGGCCCGAGGTTCTCTCCAACTACGCCAAGCACTACAAGACCGGCGCGGCCATGCCGAAGGAACTGCTGGACAAGGTCATCGCCTCGAAGAAATTCAACCAGGGCTTCCTGACCACCGAGTACCTGTCGGCCTCGCTGCTGGACCAGCGCTGGCACCAGCTGACGCCGTCGCAGATCCCGACCGACGTGCTGGCCTTTGAAGCGGCTTCGCTGAAGGACATGGGCGTGGACTTCGCGCCGGTGCCGCCGCGCTACCGCACCACCTACTTCTCGCACAGCTTCTCCGGCGGCTACTCGGCCGGCTACTACGCCTACCTGTGGTCCGAGAAACTGGACGCCGACACCGTCGAATGGTTCAAGGAAAAAGGCGGCCTGAAGCGCGAGAACGGCGACTGGTTCCGCGCCAAGCTGCTGTCGCGCGGCGGCACCGACGATGCGATGAACCTATTCCGCAACTTCCGCGGCCGCGATCCGATCATCGAGCCGCTGCTGGAGCGTCGTGGCCTGACCGGTAAATAAAGCCGAAGCAGCGTAAGTCAGCAGGGCCGGACTCGATTTGTGTAAGAATCGAGTCCGGCCCTTTCATTTTATGAGTAAGATAGAACTATGAGTAACGAACTGCACGGCGTGACGCTGGAAGCCATCGTAACCCGTTTGCACGCGCATTACGGCTGGGAACAGCTGGGCCTACGGATCGACATCAATTGCTTCATCAGCGATCCGAGCATCAAGTCCAGCCTGAAATTTTTGCGCAAGACACCGTGGGCCCGCGCCAGAGTCGAAGAACTCTACGTCGCCACGACATTTACCGACTAGGGATTTATCATGGACAGCAATCTGAAAACCTCATTGAGTGCCCTGCGCAGCCAGCTGGCCGGCGCCGGTCCGATCGACGATGAATTGCAGGAACTGCTGACGCAGCTGGACGGCGACATCAAGCAGCTGCTGGAACGCCGCGCCGCCGCCGAAGCCAACCCGGGCGAGAGCACCACCTACGGCCTGGCCGAACGCACCCAGGAAATCTCCGCCAAGTTCGCGGCCCAGCATCCGCAACTCGAGCCGGCCCTGCGCGAATTGGGCAATATCCTGTCCAGCATGGGAATTTAAAGCAGGGGGGAGGACCCGGGGAACCTAGGTCCCCGGGCAGCCGGCGTTACGGAAACGCCAGCATCGGCGGTTCCATACCGCCAAAGCTGATTTCGGGATGACGCTTGGCGATCATCTCTTCGATTTCTTCGACGCGCCGCACCGGCACGTCCACCATCAACAGCACCTGGCCCTGCTCGATGCGCGGCGTGAACTGCTTGAGCCGGGTGTTCGGCACGGCCGCCGCATTCATGCCGGATGCCCAGCCGCCGAAGATCGCCCCGCCCAGCGCCACCAGCAGGATGGCGGCGGTGCGCAAGGTCATGCCGTCCACCGGGAACAAGGTCAGGAACACCCCGGCCCCGAGGCCGACGATGGCGCCGATCACCACGCCCAGCTGGGCGCCGTGCACCAGGTCGGTCTTCTGCAGGAAGCTGACGTCCGGCATGTCCGACGGCAGGCCATCCCTGGCCATGAAGCGCATATGGCCGATCTCGATCCGCGCCAGCAGCAACTCGTCCAGCATGGCACGGGCGCTCGGCACGTCGGGCAGCATGAAATAAAGTCGGCGTCGCATAATGGTCTCCCGGTGGCAGGTATCTAACCGTTATAGCAAAGTTGCGGACTATAGCAATGTAAATCCTGCATCATTGACACTCAAGTGATTGAATACTAAAAGAATTTTTCTTTCTGCCATGAGCGGAGCCGGGGCATTTCCGGTACAATGCTGTCCGATATGAGCTCCCCTACCAATTTATTTGCGACCGTCCCGAAACGGTCTGCCCGCGCTGCCGTTGCGCCTTTCCTGCCGATGTCCCGCGCCGAAATGGCTGCGCTCGGCTGGGACGAGTGCGACGTCATCCTCGTCACCGGCGACGCCTACATCGACCATCCGAGCTTCGGCATGGCCCTGGTCGGCCGCCTGCTGGAGGCGCAGGGCTTCCGCGTCGGCATCATCTCGCAGCCGGACTGGCACTCGGCCGACGCCTTCCGCGCGCTGGGCAAGCCGCGCCTGTACTACGGCATCACCGCCGGCAATATGGACTCGATGGTCAACCGCTACACGGCCGACCGCAAGATCCGCTCCGACGACGCCTACACCGCCAACGGCGAACCGAACAAGCGCCCCGACCGCGCCGTCACCGTCTACGCCCAGCGCGTGCGCGAAGCCTACCCCGGCACGCCGGTGGTGATCGGCTCGATCGAAGCGTCGCTGCGCCGCATCGCCCACTTCGACTACTGGTCGGACAAGGTGCGCCGCTCGGTGCTGACCGATTCCAAGGCCGACCTGCTGATCTTCGGCAACGCCGAGCGTGCGCTGGTCGACCTGACCCACCGCATGGCCGCCGGCGAGGACATCAAGTCCATCCGCGACCTGCGCGGCACCGCCTTCATGGTGCCGGCCGGCTGGCTGCCGGACCAGGACTGGGGCGTGCACAACAGCACCCGCGTCGACGTGCCCGGCAAGGTCGACACCCATCCCGATCCGTACATGATGGTGCAGCAGAACACCTCGTCGTGCGCCACCGAGAACGGCGGCGCCAAGGGCGAAGTGGACGAGGGCATGGTCGAGCCCAAGCCGGTGGTGCCGGTCGAGGTGATCAAGCCTATCCGCATCATGAGCCGCGAAGAGCGCCAGGCCATGGCCAAGGAAAAGCACAACAAGACCGTGGTGCGGCTGCCGTCCTACGAAACCGTCAGCACCGATCCGGTGATGTACGCGCACGCCTCGCGCGTGTTCCACCTGGAATCGAATCCCGGCAACGCCCGCGCCATGGTGCAGGCGCACGGCGAGCGCGACGTCTGGCTCAACCCGCCGCCGCTGCCGTTGCGCATGGACGAGATGGACGGCGTGTACGACATGAACTACGCGCGCGCGCCGCACCCGTCCTACGGCAAGGCCCGCATTCCGGCCTGGGAAATGATACGCTTCTCGGTCAACATCATGCGCGGCTGCTTCGGCGGCTGCACCTTCTGCTCGATCACCGAGCACGAGGGCCGCATCATCCAGAGCCGCTCGGAGCCGTCGATCCTGCGCGAGATCGAGCACATCCGCGACAAGACCAAGGGCTTCACCGGCACCATCTCCGACCTCGGCGGCCCGACCGCCAATATGTACCGGCTGGCCTGCAAGGACCCGAAGATCGAGGAATCGTGCCGCCGCCTGTCGTGCGTGTACCCGTCGATCTGCGTCAACCTGGGCACCGACCACAGCAAGCTGATCTCGCTGTACCGCAAGGCGCGCGCCATCCCCGGCGTGAAGAAGATCCTGATCTCGTCGGGCCTGCGCTACGACATCGCGGTGCGCTCGCCCGAGTACGTCAAGGAGCTGGTGACCCACCACGTGGGCGGCCTGCTGAAGATCGCGCCGGAGCACACGGAAGAAAACACGCTGTCGAAGATGATGAAGCCGGGCATCGGCGCCTACGACGAGTTCAAGGAAATGTTCGACCGCTTCTCGCTGGAGGCGGGCAAGAAGCAGTACCTGATCCCGTACTTCATCGCGGCCCACCCCGGCACGACCGACCTCGACATGCTGAACCTGGCGCTGTGGCTGAAGAAGAACAACTTCAAGCTGGACCAGGTGCAGACCTTCATGCCGACGCCGATGGCCATGGCCACCACCATGTACCACACGCGCAAGAACCCGCTGCGCAAGGTGAGCGCGGATTCGGAAGTGGTCGAGACCGCGCGCAGCGGCAAGATCCGCCGCACCCACAAGGCCTTCCTGCGCTACCAGGACCCGGAGAACTGGCCGATCCTGCGCGAGGCGCTGGTGGCCATGGGGCGCGGCGACCTGATCGGCAACGGCGACAAGCATTTGATCCCCTCGTGGTCGGCCGGCGAAGGCAATGCGCCGGACCCGAGCCGGCGCACGCCGTCCGGCCCGGCGCCGAGCGCCAAGGGCGCCCGCTCCGGCATCGTCGCCAGCGCCCAGCCGCCGGCACGCCACCAGGGCCAGCGCGCCAATGCGCTGACCGGCTCGCTGACGGCGCGCCAGTCGCTCGACACCAAGCCGCGCGCCTCGATTCTCGACACCATCAAGGTCAAGAAGCCGGCCGCCGCCGCGCCGGCCAAGGGCGCCAAGCCGGCCCCGCGCGGCCGCAAATAAGCCGCAAATAAGTCGCCAACCGGCCGCCAATCGGCCGGCCAGGCCGGCCCGGCCAGCAGCGTCACCACGGTGGCGCTGCTTTTTTTTCGCCCATTTCATTCAGGAAATGTTGTTAAATTCCCCCATCGGTGCAATTGCGTGGATAATTCAGGCTTGCTCCGACGATGCGTGGAGACCGCTTGCGGCTACACTGGTTGCAAGCTGGCCACCGGTCCGGTTGGCCCCGCACGCAGACCTCATTCTGTGAACTGGAAGAACATGAAAAACTTTAAATTCTCGACCCTGTTGCTGGTACCCGTGCTGGCCATCCTGGCCGCATGCGGCGGCGGCGGCGGCGGTGGCAGCAGCACGCCGGCCACGCCGACGGCGGTCACGCTCAAATCGATCGCCATCGCGGCCACCACCACCACCGTCCCGATCGGCATTGCCGTGCCGTTGACGGCCACCGGCACCTATTCGGACAACACCACCAAGGTGCTCAACACCACCACCGGCCTGGTGTGGGCCTTCAAAGGCACCGGCGCGGTGGCGACCATCGTCCCGGCCGGCACTGTGACCGGCAAGGCGGTCGGCTCCGACAGCGTGACCGCGACCCAGGACGGCGTGGTCGGCACCCTGGCCATCAACGTCATCGCGCAGTGGAACGGCGTGGCCGCCGGCGGCAACCAGACCATCGGCCACAAGTCCGACGGCAACCTGTACGGCTGGGGTTCGAACATTCGCGGCCAGCTCGGCGACAGCTCCAAGACCGACCGCAACGCGCCGGTGCTGGTCAGCGGCGCCAGCACGCTGTGGAAGCAGATGGTAGTGGGCGAACAGTTCGTGGTGGCGCTGCGCAGCGACGGCACCCTGTGGACCTGGGGCTCCAATCAGAACGGCACGCTGGGCCTGGGCACGTCCGACACCGACCCGCATCCGGTCCCGACCAAGGTCGGCAAGGACAGCGATTGGGCTTTTGTCGCGGCTGGCAAATCGCACGCGTTCGCGATCAAGACCAGCGGCGCCATGTACGGCTGGGGGCGCAACTTCAACGGCCAGCTGGGCGACGGCACCAACATCGACAGGCTGGCGCCGATCCTGGTACCGCTGCCGACCGGCCTGAAGGCGTGGCTGTCGGTCAGCGCCGGTGACACCCATACGCTGGCCATCATCAAGGACAGCCTGAACCTGTATGGCTGGGGCGGCAATGCCAGCGGCCAGGTCGGCAACGGCGGCCTGGTGGACATTCTGTCTCCCGCCAAGATCGGCACCTTCCAATGGTCGTCGCTGGCGGCCGGCGCCAACCATTCGGTGGCGATCCGCACCGACGGCGCCATGTTCGGCTGGGGTAACAACACGTTTGGCCAGGTCGGCAATAATGGCTCGACCAACATCAACGCGCCCACACCGATCGGCGTCGGCAGCAACTGGCTGGCGGCGGCGTCGGGTGCCACGCACACCATGGCGGTGACCCGCGAAGGCCAGCTGTGGGGCTGGGGCAGCAATGCCGAAAGCCAGCTCGGCACCGGCGGCACGGACAGCCCGACGCCGGTGCAGGTGGGCACCGCCAATAACTGGCTGTCGGTCACCGCGGGCGCGCTGCACAGCTTCGGCCTGCGCTCGGACAATACGCTGTGGGGCTGGGGCCGCAACGCGGAAGGCCAGTTGGGCAAGGGCGACAATGCCCAGGCGCCGGTGCCGGTCGCCATCCCGAACTAAGTAGTACTACCGGCATCACGACGGACGGCAGGCAAACGCCTGGCCGTCCGTTGTGTTTTATGCCTGAGTATTGTCAGAAAGCGACGATTTCGGACGCCGAAGCAGCTACACTACGGCTAGTCCGCGATTCTCTGGAAAAACCCTAGTGCCTGTCCGTGATACCGTCCCCACCCCTTCCCCCGCCGTCTGCGCGCCGCGCCGGTGGCGCCGTGCCGGCCTGACGCTGCTGGCGCTGCTGACCGCGCTGTGGCTGGCGCCCGCCGCGGCGCAGGACAAGGTCACGCTGCAGCTCAAACACCATCACCAGTTCCAGTTCGCCGGCTACTACGCCGCGCTGGAGCAGGGCTATTACCGCGAGGCCGGGCTGGACGTGGCCATCCTCGAAGGCGCGGACGGCAACGAGCCGGAGCGCGACGTCCTGTCCGGCAAGGCCGAGTACGGTGTCGGCGCCAGCAGCCTGATGCTGGCGCGCCTGGCCGGCAAGCCGGTGGTGGTGCTGGGCGTGGTGTTCCAGCACTCGCCGTATGCGCTGGCGATGCGCCAGACCAGCGCCGAGCCGGACATCCGCCGCATCATCGGCAAGCGCGCGATGATCGGTTCGCTGATCGACGAGCTGGGCAGCGCCGACGAGCTGCTGGCCTACCTGATCAAGGAAGGCATCCCCGCCAGCAGTTTCCAGCGGATCGAGCCGAGCTACAACACGGCCGACCTGATCAACGGCAAGGTGGACGCCTTCTCGGTCTACACCACCAACGAGCCGGACACCTTCGACCGCCTCGGCTTCCCCTACGACATCTACAGCCCGCGCGCGGTCGGCATCGACTTTTACGGCGACAACCTGTTCACCAGCGAGCGCGAGATCGCCAACCATCCGCAGCGGGTGCGCGCCTTCCGCGCCGCCAGCATGCGCGGCTGGCAGTGGGCCATGAGCCACCAGGAGGAGATGGCCGACCTCATCCTCGGCAAGTACTCGCGCCGCAACGACCGCGCCCACCTGTTGTACGAGGCGCGCCAGATGGTGCCGCTGGTGCAGCCGGTGCTCGTCGAGATCGGCTACCAGAACCCGGAGCGCTGGCGCCACATCGCCGACGTCTACGCCGGCTTGGGCATGGTGCCGAAGAGCGCCAATTTCGACGGCTTTATATACCAGGTCGACGGCGGCGCCAGCCTGCTGTGGCTGTACCGGGCGCTGGGCGGCGCCGCGCTGGTGCTGGCGCTGGGCGCGGCCGTCCACTTCAGTCTGCTGGCGCGCGAGCGGCGCCGCGCCAACGCCGCCATCCGCACCGGCGAGCAGCGCTTCCGCACCATGTTCGAAGCCTCGCCGCTGGGCATCGCGCTAGTCGATTCGGTGACCTATGAATACCGCGACATCAACCCGCGCTTCCAGGAAATCGTCGGCCGTTCGCAGGTCGAGCTGGGCGCGATGCGCTGGCTGGAGGCCGGCCATCCGGAGGACGTGGCCCAGCTCAAGGTGCAGATGGGGCGCCTGCTGGTGCACGAGATCGGCAGCTTCAAGATCACCAACCGGCTGTTCCGCCCGGACGGCGAGCTGGTCTGGATCGAGGTGTCGGTCACCGCCATCGAGACCGAGCAGGGCAGCCATCCGCACCACCTGTGCATGATCGAGGACGTCACCGACAAGAAGCAGAGCGAGGCGCTGATCTGGCAGCAGGCCAACTTCGACCCGCTGACCCAGCTGCCCAACCGCCGCATGTTCCACGACCGGCTGGCGCACGACATGCTCAAGAGCCAGCGCGACCGCTCGCACATCGCCATCCTGTTCATCGACCTCGACCACTTCAAGGAGGTCAACGACACCCTGGGCCACCACCAGGGCGACATCCTGCTGGTGGACGCGGCGCGCCGCATCAGCGCCTGCGTGCGCAAGTCGGACACGGTGGCGCGCCTGGGCGGCGACGAGTTCACCGTGATCCTGTCCGAGCTCGAGGGCACCGAGCGGGTCGAGCACATCGCCCAGCACATCATCGACAGCCTGCGCCTGCCCTTCGCGCTGGGGCAGGAGCAGGCCTTCGTCTCGGCCAGCATCGGCATCACCCTGTACCCGGACGACGCGCTCGACATCGACGACCTGCTCAAGCACGCCGACCAGGCCATGTACGCCGCCAAGGGCGCCGGGCGCAACCGCTACAGCTATTTCACGCCGACGCTGCAGGTGGCGGCGCTGAACCGCATGCGCCTGACCAACGACTTGCGCGGCGCGCTCAAGGCCGAGCAGTTCGAGCTGTATTTCCAGCCCATCGTCCACCTCAAGAGCGGCCGCATCCACAAGGCCGAGGCGCTGATACGCTGGAACCACCCACAGCGCGGCGTGGTCAGCCCGATGGACTTCATTCCGCTGGCCGAGGCCAGCGGCCTGATCATCGACATCGGCGAGTGGGTGTTCCGCGCATCGGCGCGCTGGGTGCAGCGCTGGCGCCACGAGCACCATCCGGAATTCCAGGTTAGCGTCAACCAGTCGCCGCTGGAGTTCGCGCGCGAGGACGGCGCCTACGACTCGTGGCTGAGCTACCTGCAGGCGCTGGGCTTGCCGGGCCAGGCGGTGGTGGTGGAAATCACCGAGGGCTTGCTGCTCGACGCCAACGCCACCGTCAGCAACAAGCTGCTGCAGCTGCGCGACGCCGGCATCCAGGTGGCGCTGGACGACTTCGGCACCGGCTACTCGTCGCTGTCCTACCTGAAGAAGTTCGACATCGACTACCTGAAGATCGACCGCTCCTTCACCCGCAACCTGGCGCCCGATTCCAGCGACATGGCGCTGTCGGACGCGATCATCGTCATGGCCCACAAGCTGGGCCTGCGGGTGATCGCCGAGGGCGTGGAAACGCCGGAGCAGCGCGAGCTGCTGGCCGCCGCCGGCTGCGACTACGGCCAGGGCTATCTGTTCGCCCGCCCGATGCCGGCCGAGCAGTTCGACCAGCTGCTGCGCGGCCAGTAAGGCCCGGTTTCTGGCGCAGCGGTCAGGAGCCGGCCTGCTGCGCCAGGCCCGCATGGGCCGAACGGTTCAGCTTGGGATGCACGACCGGAATGGTCAGCATGGTGCTGGCGGCCGCCATCAGCAGCAGCGCCGTGAAGGTTTCGTTGGTGATGATCTGCTTGTCGAGCAGGATGTTGGCGAAGATGATTTCAATCAGGCCCTTGGTCTGCAATAGCCAGCCGATGATAGCCGCCTCGCCCGCTTTCCACTTCAGCATCCTGCCGGCGATGTGCACGCCGACCAGCTTGCCGCCGACCGACGCCAGCAGCAGCAAGCCACCGACGAAGAACACCGAATAGCCGCCCAGCTCCCACTTGGTGCGCAGGCCGGTGCTGAGGAAGAACACCGGCATCAGGATCAGCAGCACGTGCTTGAACAGCGTGTCGAGCGTGCCGCGGTCGAACCACTCCGCGTCCATCACCACCCCGGCCAGGAAGGCGCCGACCATGAAGTGCAGGCCGGCCCAGTCGGAACCGAAGCTGCACACGACCAGCCAGATCAGCGCCGCATACCAGCGGTCGTTTTCCCGCAGGCGCGCCATGACGCGGCGGAACACGAAGGTCAGCACGCCGAACGCCACGATGAAGCCGGCCTGGCGGCCGACGCGCTGCCAGTCGAGCAGGATCAGCGCCAGCACGCCCCAGATGGCCACGTCGTCGAGGCTGGCGTAGCGCAGGATGCGCTGGCCCATCGGCTGGCGCAGGATGTCGAGTTTTTCCAGCAGCAGCACCAGCACCGGCAGCGCGGTCACGGCGCAGGCCATGCCCACGCCCAGCGTGAACTGCCAGTCCTGGCCCTTGGCGCCTTTCCAGCCCTGGTAGCCCAGCAGCAGGGCCGCAGCGGCGCAGCCGAACAGCAGCGGCATGCCCAGCGCGAAGGTGGCCGTGGTCGCGCTTTCGCGGCGGTACTGCCAGACTTTTTTCAGGTCCAGCTCCATGCCGGCGAGCATCACGAACAGCATCACGCCCCACCAGGCGATGCCGTTCAAGGCCTTCACCACGTCCGGCGCGAAGACGAATTGGTGATATTCGGGGAAGGCCGCGCCCAGCACGCCGGGGCCCAGCAAGATTCCGCCGATGATCTGGACGATGACCAGCGGCGCGTAGTAGTCGGTCTTGAAGATACGCCACACCAGGTAGGGCGCGGTAAAGATCAGCAGCATCGCGATTAGGAAGATTTCTGTTGTGTTCATGGGTACTGCCTTCTCATCGTGTTATTTAAGCAATGTTATCCAATTCTGAGGACCCCACGCAATGCCGGATTCTAGTCTGTGGTATCGCTTCCACAATCTGCGTGGGAAACTGAGAGCATTGTCTGCGTTGCCTCATTACCGCAAGCAGGCACGAGCAATAGAGTGTTTCATGCCCTTCAGCGCCCTAGCTATCCAATATGGCCACAAGTACTACAATGCAGATGACGACAGTCGGACGTTGGATGTGCATGGCTGAATATCAGGCCATGCTGGCTACCGGATTTGTTAAGGAAAGCTTTAGCGGCACCACGCATGTGCTGCTCCCCCCGAATCAGTTGTCTTTTCAAAGACAAGCCAAGAAGGGCCACGTATATGTTGAATTTGCGGTCCCGCAAACTGCTTGAGGCCCAGCGGTACTGGCTGGGCAAAAATAATCGGTCCGCAGTCGTTACAGGGCAGGAATGCAGCTCGTAAAAAGACCGCTATTCCTCAAATGCCCTTTGCGTCGAATATTCGATTAGTTGCGACAAAATTGTTTTAATGGATGGCGCTAATGTTGAAAATTTTTTATGACTGCGCGCAGGAAATCATGGATGCCTTGCCGCCCGGCGTGCAGGCCGAGCTGATCGCTGCGCAGGATTCCGACAACCCGTCAGCAAGGATCGATTTCGATGCCTCGACGCGGCTGGGGCGCGTCACCTGCTGGGATAGCGGCGCTTTTTACGCTGAAATCATCGACGTCGAGTCCGGCAATGACTTATTTGATGAGCACGGCGAGTTTGCCTCCGCCACAGGCCTGACCACGCTTCTGCAATCCTTCCTCCGCAAGCTGGGCGTTCCGCTCGGCTGACCCCTGCCTGCATAGCCCGAAACAGCGATAATAGCTATTCCCTTTGTTTGTTCTATAGCTAGTAGCTATTGAAACTATTGGAACAATCAATTTTGCAAATGGGGCAAAAGCCCTTAAACTGGCGTCTCAATGATTCACAACCCAACGAGGAAACCACAATGTCTCTGATCAATACCCAAGTAAAACCATTCAAGGCAACCGCGTACGCCAACGGCAAGTTCATCGACGTGAGCGACGAGTCCCTGAAGGGCAAGTGGTCCGTTCTGATGTTCTACCCAGCCGACTTCACCTTCGTCTGCCCGACCGAACTGGAAGACCTGGCCGATCACCAGCCTGAATTCGCCAAGCTGGGCGTGGACGTGTACGGCGTGTCGACCGACACCCACTTCGCGCACAAGGCATGGCACGACACCTCGGATGCCATCAAAAAAGTCAACTACCCGCTGATCGGCGACCCGACCGGCACCCTGTCGCGCAACTTCGAAGTGATGATCGAAGAAGAAGGCCTGGCTTACCGCGGCACCTTCGTCATCAATCCGGAAGGCTTCATCAAAGTGCTGGAAGTGCACGACAACGGCATCGGCCGCGACGCTTCGGAACTGCTGCGCAAAGTCAAGGCAGCGCTGTACGTGGCATCCCACCCAGGCGAAGTTTGCCCAGCTAAATGGACCGAAGGCGCAGCGACCCTGACCCCATCGCTGGACCTGGTCGGCAAGATCTAAGTCTGAGCACGTCTTGAAAGAGACCGCAGCACACAAGTAATACCGCGATGCCGGTCCGGGCGTCCGGCCCGGCATACGCCTAAATATTTGTAAAAAGGAAGAAAAATCATGTTAGATGCAACTCTCAAAACCCAGTTGAAAGCCTACTTGGAAAAAGTGGTGCAACCGATTGAGATCGTCGCCTCTCTCGATGACAGCGCCAAGGCCCGCGAGATGGAAGAACTGCTCCAGGAAATCGTCCTGTTGAGCGACAAGATCACGTTGGTCAAGCGCACCGACGATGCCGAACGCAAGCCGTCGTTCAGCATCAACCGCCCCGGCACCGATATTGGCGTGCGTTTCGCCGGCGTGCCGATGGGCCATGAATTCACCTCGCTGGTGCTGGCCTTGCTGCAGGTCGGCGGCCACACCATCAAATTCGACGACGCCGTGATCGAGCAGATCCGCAACCTCGACGGCGACTACGTCTTCGAAACCTTCATCTCGCTGAGCTGCCACAATTGCCCGGAAGTGGTGCAGGCGCTCAACGCGATGGCGGTGATCAACCCGCGCATCAAGGTGACCACCATCGACGGCGGCGTGTTCCCGCAAGAAGTCGAGGCGCGCCAGATCATGGCGGTGCCGATGATGTTCCTCAACGGCGAGCATTTCGGCCAGGGCCGCACCAACGTCGAAGAGATCCTGTCCAAGCTGGACAAGAACGCCGGCGCCCGCCAGGCCGCCGAGCTGAGCAAGAAAGACGTGTTCGATGTGCTGATCGTCGGCGGCGGTCCCGCCGGCGCGGCGGCGGCCATCTACGCCGCCCGCAAAGGCATCAAGACCGGCGTGCTGGCCGAGCGTTTCGGCGGCCAGGTACTCGACACCCTGGCGATCGAGAACTTCATCTCGGTCAAGGCCACCGACGGTCCGAAATTCGCCGTGGCGCTGGAGCAGCACGTCAAGGAATACGAAGTCGACATCATGAACACCCAGCGCGCCGCCAAGCTGGTGCCGGGCAAGCTGATCGAAGTGCAGACCGCCAGCGGCGCCATCCTGAAAGCCAAGTCGGTGATCCTGGCCACCGGCGCCCGCTGGAGGGAGATCAACGTGCCGGGCGAGAAGCAATACCGCAACCACGGCGTGGCCTACTGCCCGCACTGCGACGGCCCGCTGTTCAAGGGCAAGCGCGTGGCGGTGATCGGCGGCGGCAATTCCGGCGTCGAGGCGGCGATCGACCTGGCCGGCCTGGTCAAGCACGTGACCCTGATCGAGTTCGGCGCCGAACTGCGCGCCGACGCGGTGCTGCAACGCAAGCTGCGCAGCCTGGCCAACGTCACCGTGATCGTCTCGGCGCAGACCACCGAGATCCACGGCGACGGCAAGATCGTCAATGGCCTGAGCTACAACGACCGCGTGTCGGGCGAAGCGAAGAAGGTTGAGCTGGAAGGCGTGTTCGTGCAGATCGGCCTGGTGCCGAACACCGAGTGGCTCAAGGGCACGGTGGCGCTGTCGCGTCACGGCGAGATCGAAGTCGATGCGCGCGGCCAGACCTCGATACCGGGCGTGTTCGCGGCCGGCGACGTCACCACGGTGCCGTTCAAGCAGATCATCATCGCCACCGGCGACGGCGCCAAGGCGGCCCTGTCGGCCTTCGATCACCTGATCCGTTCGGACGACGAGGAAGTGGTGGCCGAGTCGGCCGACAAGCAGGCGATGACCGCTTAAACGCCCGGGGTCAAGTCTGACATTCGGACTAAATCAGGTCGGCGCTGGCCTGCCTGGTGCGCAGCGCCATGGCGTTGCGGTGGCGCGCGCGCAGGCGCGGGTCGGTGATCAGCCGGCCCAGCGTTTCGCCAACCACCATCACCACGCCCAGCAGCGGCAACACCAGCATCAGCCCCGCCACCCCGGCCACCGAGCCGCCGATGAAGATCATCAGCACCGTGATCAGGGGATGGATGTGCAGGCTGCGGCCCAGCGTCATCGGCATGAAGACGAAATCGTCCAGCAGCCGCACCGTGATGAACACGCCAATCGCCATATAGGCCACGCCCGGATCGGCCGGCGCGTCGGTCGAGGCCACCATCACCACCAGCACGCAGCCGACGATCGAGCCCACATACGGCACCCACGCCAGCATCGCCGCGATCAGGCCCAGCACCAGCGGCGACGAGACGCCGATCGCCCACAGCCCGAACGCCAGCACCGCCGTGTCGAGGATGGTCAGCTTGAACAGGCCCTGGAAGTAGCGGTGCGCGGTCTGGTCGACTTCGTGCAGCAGGCGCAGGGTCTTTTCAAAGAAGGCGTTGGGCACGGCGCGCGCCAGGAACTTCTTGAAGCGCAGACCGTCGCGCAGGAAGAAGAAGGTCAGGAACGGCGCCAGCAGCAGCGACGGCAGCCACGCCGCCACCGACACCAGGATGTCGGTCAGATGCTTCTGCACGAAGCTGCCGGTGAAGGCGCTGACGCGGCTGTTGACGGTGCGCGCCAGCTTGATCTGCTTGAGGATGGGGAACTCCCGCTCCAGCGACAGCATCGTGTGGCGCACGAACTCCAGGCCGCCGGTCAGGTATTTGCCCAGCATGTCCTGCCACGAGTCGGACGGGCCGCTGTCCCAGTAGATGAACACCAGGCCGGCCGCCACCAGCAACAACAGGAACACGCTGCCGACGATCAGCGTGGCGGCGTTGTGGCTCAGGCCCAGGCGGATCAGGCGCTGCATCGGCGGTTGCAGGATGTAGTACAGCACGATCCCCAGCAGGAAGGGGATGGCCAGGAACAGCATCTGCTGCAGCAGGAACAACAGCACGCAGGTGGCGGCGATGATGCCGCTCCAGACCACCGGCCCGGCGCGCTGTTGGGTCGGCAGGAAATTCATAGCGCCTCGACCTGCGGCTTGCCGGTCATCCAGTCCCGCAGGCGGCTGCCGATGTGGCGCGCCAGCGCCAGCGAGATCTTGTAGCCGATCACGGCGTCGGTTTCCATCAGGCCCATGAAGTCGGCGCGGAAGAACACCGCCAGCTCGCAGTTGTCGAGCGCGCGCGTCTGCGCGTTGCGCGGCGTGTTGTCCAGCAGCGCCAGGTCGCCGAAGAAGGAGCCGGCCGACAGCTCGGCCACCACTTCGCGCGTGGCGCCCAGCTGGCGGCTGATGATCACCCGGCCCGACATCACCAGGTACAGCGCCTGCCCTTCCTCGCCCTCGTCGAAGATGATTTCGTCGGCCAGGTAGCGGCGCTCGTGCATCAGGCCGTCAACGATGTTCAGCTCGAGCGGGGTCAGCGTGGCGAACAGCGCCGATTCCTTCAGGCGCAGCAAACGCGGCGACAAAACGGGCGATTTGAGGAAACCAAAGATCAAGGGAACTCCGTGCTGGGCAAGGTGGGCGGGCCGGGCCGGCGCCGCTTTATCGTTCCAATGATAACTTAAAGTTGCACGGTGGCGGACAGCGGCAAGGCCGGGTCGAGGTGGCTGGTGAGCAGGATGCACTGGCGCGCCAGCCGTTCGGGCGCGGCCAGCTGTTGCCGCAGATAGGCCATGGCGTCCGCGTCGAGGCCGTTGAATGGCTCGTCGATCAGCAGCAGCCGCACCGGCAGCGCCAACGCCAAGGACAGTTGCATCTTCTTGTGCTGGCCCAGCGACAGCGTGGTGACCGGCTGGTCCAGCGTGTGCAGCAGGTGGAAGGCTTGCAGTTCGGCGTTGAGCAGCGCGCCATCGGTGTCGGGATACAGCGACAGGTGCAGGTCGAGGATCTCGCGCACCGTCAGCCACGGCAATTGCGGCGTGTCGCCGCCGCAGTAGTAGCACTGAAGACGGTAGGCCAGCGGCTGCGCTTGAACGTCCAGGCCGTCGAGCGTGATGGCGCCGGCGTGCGGCGTCAGCGCGCCGCCGGCCAGCTTGAGCAGCGTGGTCTTGCCGGCGCCGTTCTCGCCGCGCAGCCAGGTGATGCCGGCGCCCAGCCGCAGGTCGAAGCGGCGGAACAGCGGATGGCTGGCGAATTCGAAGGTCAGTTGCTCGATGCGCAGCACGGGGTTCAATTCCATAGTTCGCTTCCAATGGCAGTCAGGATGATGATGGCGCTGATGACCAGCCCAACGCGGCCGCGCACGCTCAGGCGGCGCAGCGCGACAACGGCGAGCTGGGCGACCCCGGCAAAGCACAGCCAGACGGTGGCGACGGTGGTGCTGTAGCCGGCGCTGCTGGTTCGGCCCAGGTGGCCCAAGGTCAGCAGCGCGAACCAGGCCATCACGGCCAGGCCGGGCAGCAGCGTGGACACGCGCGCAAAGCGGAACAGGTTTTCGATGCGCAGCGGCCACGCCGACGCGACGGGGCGCAGCAGGGCGATCTGTTCGGTGACGGCCTTGTCGCCGCGGTCGGTCAGCAGCATCAGCAGGATCGCGGCGTTGAAGCCCAGCAGCGCCGGCGGCACCACGGGCGGATGCCACAGCCACGCGGCGATGCCCAGCACGGCGCCCAGCAGCAGCACGGTCTGCTGGAGGCCGACCACGTTCTCGGCCCGCCAGAACGGCAGCCAGAACAGCTGGCGCCAGTGGTACAGCGCGCGCAGCGCCGGGGCGCCGGCGTTGGCGGGCAGGGACGCCGGCACATACGGGCCGGGCGCGGGGCGGTCGGGATGGAGCCTGGCGGCGGCCGGCATGCGGCAGCGCCGCGCCAGCACCAGCGTCGAGATGATCCAGCCCAGCAGCAGCGAGCCTATGGTCAGCAGCAGCGCCTGCGGCACGACCGGCCGCAGCCAGTCCGGCCATTGGACCAGCCAGATAGTGGTGGAAATTGCGTAAGCCATGCTCAACGGAACGATGACCATGCCGGCCACGGCGATATTGGCGCGCCATTGCAGGCTTGCCGGAATCGGCAGCGGACGGCACCACAGCAGCGCCTGCGCCGGCAGCAGCCGTTTGCGCAGCAGCCAGACCGGCGCGCTGGCGATCAGCGCCTGGCCGGCGAACAGCCCCAGCGCCTGCGGCCACGGCCGCGTCGCCGCGAACAAGCCGGGCAGGGCCAGGCAGGCGGTCAGCCCGACCAGCACCTGGCCGAAACCGAGCAGTATGTATTCCAGCGAAGTGGTGAAGCTGGCGACGAACTGCACCATTGCCTGGTGCGCCATGCGGATACGGAAACGCAGATAGGGAGAGAAAGTCGTCGCGGAGAGAATCATGTCGCGAGGATAACACTGGCCGAATTAGCCGCAGCTTAATTGGGTGAAAATGGGTGTGAAAATGGATGTCGAACGCGGCGCAGAAATGATTAAGGGCCCGACGAATCGGGCCCTTAAAGGAATTTGGCGGAGCGGACGGGACTCGAACCCGCGACCCCCGGCGTGACAGGCCGGTATTCTAACCAACTGAACTACCGCTCCAAATTTCGTTTTCTCTGTTTTCTTGGTGGGTGCTGAGAGGGTCGAACTCCCGACCTACGCCTTGTAAGGGCGCCGCTCTACCAACTGAGCTAAGCACCCAGAAAACATATCAGCTTTGCTTCACTACTTTGTCACAACTGCTGAACGAGGCCGTATTCTACAAGCTGGTTTATCCGTTCCGCAAGGGTTTTTGAAAATAATTTAGAAAATTTGTTTGTGGACCGCTTTCCGGTGTCACTATGGCCGCGCGCCCAATACCAGGAAAAAGGACCTCCCCCATGCGCCACGACGATCACCAGCTCGATCCCCTGTACCGCCGCGTCAGCTGGCGGCTGATGCCCTTTCTGTTCCTGTGCTACGTGGCCGCCTACCTGGACCGGGTCAACGTCGGCTTCGCCAAATTGCAGATGCTGGCCGAGCTGCGCTTTTCCGACACGGTGTACGGCGTGGGCGCCGGCATCTTCTTCATCGGCTACTTCCTGTTCGAGGTGCCGTCCAACCTGCTGATGACGCGCACCGGCGCCCGCATCTGGATCGCCCGCATCATGATCAGCTGGGGCGTGATCTCGTCGGCGCTGATGCTGGCCAACAGCGTGGCGACGTTTTATCTGCTGCGTTTCCTGCTTGGTGCGGCGGAGGCCGGCTTCTTCCCCGGCATCATCCTGTATCTGACGTACTGGTATCCGGCCCATCGCCGCGCGCGCATGGTGGCGCTGTTCATGAGCGGGGTGGCGGTGGCCGGCGTGGTCGGCGGGCCGTTGTCGGGCTGGATCATGACCAGCTTCGCCGGCCGATATGGCTTCAGCGGCTGGCAATGGCTGTTCCTGCTGGAAGGCTTGCCGTCGGTGCTGATCGGCGTCTGCACGCTGTTCTACCTGGACGACGGCATCCGCAGCGCCAACTGGCTCAGCGAGGACGACAAGCAGCAACTGGAACGCGCCATCGTCGCGGACGGCCAGCACCAACAGCGCCTGCCGCTGGCGCAGGTGTTCGGCAGCGGCACGGTATGGCTGCTGGCGCTGGTGTACTTCCTGTTCGTGATGGGCCTGTACGGCGTGAGCTTCTGGCTGCCGCAGCTGATCAAGAACAGCGGCGTCAAGGACGTGTTCGATATCGGCCTGCTGACGGCGATTCCGTACTCGGTGGCGGCGCTGGCGATGGTGCTGGCCGCGCGCCACTCGGACCGCAGCGGCGAACGGCGCTGGCACGCGGCGGCGGCGGCCGTGGCCGGCGCGCTGGGCCTGGTGGTGGCCACCGTCTACAGCGACAACACCGTCATCGCCATGGCCGCGCTGAGCGTGGCCACGGCCGGCATCCTGAGCACCTTTCCGATCTTCTGGAGCTTGCCGACCGCGCTGCTGGGCGGCGCGGCGGCGGCGGCCGGGATCGCGTTGATCAACTCGGTCGGCAACCTGGCCGGCTTCGCCAGTCCCTACCTGGTGGGCGCGATCAAGGACGCCACCGGCAGCACCGCCAACGGCATCTATCTGCTGGCGGCCAGCCTGGTGGCCGGCGCGGTGCTGGTGGTGGCGCGGCGATTACCTGGGACGTAATCGCCGCCGCACGCGGATGTCAGGAGAATGGTTGCTGTCGCCACGACACAACCCACTCAAGGAGAACAACATGAGCACCCCAGCCCACATCGCTACACTATACCTGGCCGTCTGGAACGAACGCGACGCCGCCGCCCGCCGCGCCCTGGTGGCGCGCGCCTTCGCGCTGGACGCCCGCTACCTCGACCCGATGATGCGCGGCGCCGGCCACGACGGCATCGACGCCATGATCGCCGGCGCGCAAAGCCAGTTCCCCGGTTTCCGCTTCGAGCTGGACGGCACGCCGGACGGCCACAATGACGTGGTGCGCTTCTCGTGGACGCTGGCCGCGCCCGGCAGCGCGCCGGTGGCGCACGGCACCGATGTCGCCGAGCTCGGCGCCGACGGCCGCCTGACCCGCGTCACCGGCTTCCTGAACGCCGCCTGATGGCAGTCGAGCTATCATGGCCGTTCAAGGAGATCATCATGGCCGCACCGAGCGTACCCGGTTTCAATCAGCTTGACGGCGTGGCGCCGGCATGAACGGCGCGGCCGACTATTTCAGCGACTTCGCCAGCGCGCTGAAGTACTGGCGCGGCAAGCGCGGCTACAGCCAGCTGCGCCTGTCGACCGAGAGCGAGATTTCGCAGCGCCACATCAGTTTCCTGGAAAGCGGCCGTTCGCAGCCGAGCAAGGACTTGATACTCAGGCTGGGCATGGTGCTGGAAATCCCTCTGCGGCAGCGCAACGTCATGCTGCTGGCGGCCGGCTATGCGCCGGCCTACCAGGAGCGCAAGCTGTCCGATCCCGAGCTGGGCGCGGTGCGCCAGGCGCTGGACTTCATGCTGGCGCAGCAGGCGCCGTATCCGGCGCTGGTGGTGGACCGCCTGTGGAACCTGGTGCTGGCCAACGCGCCGGCGGCCGGCATGATGCGCTGGCTGCTGGGCATGCCGGATGACGCGGCCATCCCCACCGACGGCTCGGTCAACGTGCTCAAGCTGATGCTGGACCCGCACGGCGCGCGCCGGTACCTGCACAACTGGGAGGAGGTCAGCGCCGACCTGCTGCACTGGATACAGCGCGAAGCCATGAGCGATGGCCCCGGCAGCGAAGCGACCTTGCTGCTGGGCGAGTTGCTGGCGCTGCCCGGCATCGCCACGATGCCGCGCATTCCGAATCTGGACCGGCGCGCCTTGCCCTTCCTACCGGTGACGCTGCGCAAGGACGGCGTCGAACTGAACCTGTTCACCACCATCGCCACCTTGGGCACGCCGCACGACGTCACCGTGCACGAGCTGAGGATCGAATCGTTCTTCCCGGCCGACCAGGCCAGCGCGGCGTGGTTCTGCGCGCGGTAAAAGCAGGGGTCTTGCGGCGGCAATGATTTCCGTGGATACTGTATATATTCACAGTAATTTTAACCTTGCCATGGCTGAAGACCAGCGCCGCATTGCCCACCTCGACATGGACGCGTTTTATGCGTCCGTCGAGCTGTTGCGCTATCCCGAGTTGCGCGGCCTGCCGGTGGTCATCGGCGGCGGCCGCGACGCCCAGCCGGTGGCGCTGGCGGACGGCACCCACACTTTTTCCCGCCTGCGCGACTATGTGGGACGCGGCGTGATCACCACCGCCACCTACGAGGCGCGCGCGCTGGGCGTCGGCTCGGCCATGGGCATGATGAAGGCGGCCAAGCTGGCGCCGGACGCGATCCTGTTGCCGGTCAATTTCGACGCCTACCGCCATTGCTCGCGGCTGTTCAAGAACGCCGTGGCCGCCATCGCGCCGGATTTCGAGGATCGCGGCATCGATGAAATCTATATCGACCTGACCCATGTGGAAGGCGAGACGCGCGCGCTGGCGCAGCGCATCAAGCTGGCCGTGCGCGACGCCACCGGGCTGTCGTGCTCGATCGGCGTGACGCCCAACAAGCTGCTGTCGAAGATCTGCTCGGACCTGGAAAAGCCCGACGGCCTGACCATCCTCGGCTACGACGACATTCCGGCCCGCATCTGGCCGCTGGGCGTGCGCAAGATCAACGGCATCGGCCCCAAGGCCACCGAGAAGCTGGCGGCGCTGGGCATAGACACCATCGGCCAGCTGGCGGCGGCCGACGCCGGCCTGCTGCAGGACCACTTCGGCGCCCACTACGCGGCCTGGCTGGCCGAGGCCGCGCACGGCGTCGACCACCGGGAAATCTCCACCAGCACCGAGAGCAAGTCGATCAGCCGCGAAACCACCTTCGAGCGCGACCTGCACGCGCGCCAGGACCGCGACACCTTGTCCGGCATCCTGACCGAGCTGTGCGCGCGGCTGGCGGACGACCTCAAACGCAAGGGCTACGTCAGCCGCACCATCAGCATCAAGCTGCGTTTCGACGATTTCCAGATCGTCAGCCGCAACGTCACCCTGCCGCAGCCGGTGGCCGACGCCACCGGCATCCTGCACGCGGCGCGCGAGTGCCTGAAGCGGGTGCCGTTGCAACGCCGGTTGCGTCTGCTGGGTGTGCGCGCCAGCACGCTCGAGCCGCCCGGCGCCGGCGGACAAGTCGCTTTGCCCCGGCAAGGCGAATTGTTCGCGTAGCTCAGCAACACAATCGGTCCGGCGCCGCCATCACCGTGTAAAATGGCGCTCCCCTGGCATTACTGAAACAAGGCTCAACACATGTGGTTCAAGAATCTACAGATTTACCGTCTGCCGGCCCCTTGGGCCTATACCCCCGAACAACTGGAAGCAGCGCTGGCCTCCCACTCCTTCGTCCCGGCAAGCAGCAATGAGTTGCTGCGCCAGGGTTGGGACACGCCGCGCCCGAACGGCGGGCTGGTGCACGTCGTCAATCAGCAGATGCTGATCCTGCTGGGCACCGAGAAGAAACTGCTGCCGAACACCGTCATCAACCAGGTCGCCAAGGCGCGCGCCGCCGAGATGGAAGAAGCCCAGGGCTTCGCGCCGGGCAAGAAGGCGATGAAGGAGCTGAAAGAGCGCGTGGCCGACGAGCTGCTGCCGCGCGCCTTCTCGATCCGCAGCAACGTCTGGACCTGGATCGATCCGGTCAACGGCTGGCTGGTGGTCGACGCGGCCAGCCCGGCCAAGGCCGACGAAGTGATCAAGCTGCTGCTCAAGGCGGTCGACAAGCTGCCGCTGGAAAGCCTGCGCGTGCAGCGCTCGCCGGTGGGCGTGATGACCGAGTGGCTGCAGGCGGACGATGCGCCGGCCGGCTTCACGGTCGACATGGACACCGAACTGCGCGCCACCGGCGAGAGCAAGGCCGCCGTGCGCTATGTGCGCCACACGCTGGAAGCGGACGAAGTGCGCCGCCACATCGCGGCCGGCAAGCAGTGCACCCGCCTGGCCATGACCTGGGACAGCAAGATCTCCTTCGTGCTGACCGAGTCGCTGGCGATCAAGGGCATCAAGCCGCTGGACGTGATCGCCGAAAAGGAATCGAGCACCAAGAACGACGACGAACGCTTCGACGGCGATTTCATGCTGATGAGCGGCGAACTGGCCAAGCTGATGGCCGACGTGGTCGAGGCCTTGGGCGGCGAAGCCAAGGCTTGATAGCGCTGCAACAAAAGCCCTTGTCTGTTGGTTAAGAATGCCGCAAAGTCTTTGATTTTGCGGCATTTTTCATGGAACTTTTGATAAAAAACGAAGAAAATAATTTCGTTGCCCTGTAGAAATTTGCCCAAATTCTGCTATAGTGAAAGATGTTATCAAATTAGGAACTCGTGATGAGCACCTTCGTCCCCATCCTTACCACTGACCAGATCGCCAACACTCTGACCACCCAGGATGTGTTGGCATGGAGCAGCGAGGATATCGCGGCGTTGAGCACGCTCCAGGTGCCGGCCCTGCGCACCGATCACGTGTCCGTCATGACCAGCTACCAGCTGTCCTTCCTGGCCAGCGACAGTGTCGCGGTGTTGACCACGCGCGACCTGGCCGCCATCAAGGCCGCCACCCTGAACGCCGTCGGCGCGCTGCCGTCCGGTTTCATGGGCGCGCTGGGCAGCGCGCAGATCGCGGCCTTGACCACCGCCCAGGCGGCGGCGCTGGGCACCAAGGCCTTCACCAGCCTCAGCACCCAAGCCATCGCCGCGTTTGCGACGGCCGAGCTGGTCGCCTTGAGCACCGCCAATATCGCCAGCCTGTCGTCCGACCAGGTGGCCCTGATGGGCACTGGCCAATTGGCCGCGCTGAGCACGCGCCAGCTGGCGACCTTCACGGCCGATGAAATCCTGGCCGTCGGCACCCGCGGCGTCGCCGCGCTGGGCACGCAGGCCATCGCCGCGCTGAGCTCGGCGCAAGTGCAGGCCTTGAGCACGCAGCAGGCCGTGGCGCTGGGCAGCGCGCAAGCGGCCGCGCTCAGCGGCGCGCAGCTGAACGCGCTGTCCAGCGACGCCGTCGCCGCGCTGGAAACGGCCGACGTCGCCGCGCTGAAAACCGCCGCCGTCGCCGCCCTGGCCACCCGCCAGCTGGCGCTGCTGACCAGCAGCCAGCTGGGCGCGCTGACCACCGCCGCATTCGCCGCCCTGAACAGCGCCCAGATCGGCGCGCTGTCCACCGACGCCCTGGCCGGCTTGCCGGGCGCCGACCTGGCGGCCCTCAATCCGTCCGTCGTGCCGCAACTGGGCGCCGCCTTGCTGGCCGCGCTGAGCACGGCGCAAATCGCCGCCTTCGGCAGCCGCCAGATCGCCGTGCTGAGCAGTGCGCAGATCGCCGCGCTGAGCAGCACCCAGATCCAGGCCCTCAGCTCGGCGCAGATCGGCGCGCTGGGCTCGCGCCAGGTGGCCGGCCTGTCGACCGACGACGTGGCCGCCATCGGCAGCGCCGGCATCAAGGCCTTGAGCGTGGCGGCGGTGGCCGCGTTCAATTCCGCCCAGCTGGCGCAGCTGGGCGCCGCCGGCAACCTGATCGGCCAGCTGGGCACGGCCCAGTTGGCCGCCGTGCGGCCGGCCGTGCTGGCCGGTCTGGGCACGGCCCAGGTGGCGGCGCTGTCGACCACCCAGGCCGCCATCCTGAGCAGTGCGCAGTTGAACGGCCTGTCGCTGGCGCAGCTGGCCGCGCTGGAAACGGCCGACCTGGCGGCGCTGAAGACCACCGCCATCGCCGGCCTGAGCACGCAGCAGATGGCGGCGCTGAGCAGCGCCCAGCTGGGCGCGTTCACCACCGCCGAATTCGCCGCGCTGAGCAGCAAGCAGCTGGTCGCCCTGTCCAGCGCCTCGATCGCCGGCCTGCCGGGCGCCGACCTGGCCGCGCTCAATCCCGGCGCGCTGGCCCTGCTGACGCCGTCGCTGCTGGCGGCGCTGACCAGCGCGCAGCTGGGCGCGCTCGGCTCGCGCCACTACGCGCTGATGGGCAGCGAGCAGATCGCCGCGCTGAGCAGCACGCAGCTGCAATCGCTGTCGACCTTGCAGATCGGCGCGCTGGGTTCGCGCCAGGCGCTGGGCTTGACGCCGGCCGACCTGGCCGCGCTGGGCAGCGCCGCGCTGCAGGCGCTGAGCACCGCCGCGCTGGCCGCGCTGAATTCGGCGCAACTGGCGGAACTGGGCGACGCCGCCGGCGGCAGCCTGTTCGGCCAACTGACCACCGCCCAGATCGCCACGCTGCGCACCGCCGCGCTGGCCGGCCTGGGCAGCGCCCAAGTGGCGGCGCTCAGCACGGCGCAAGCCGCCGTCCTGAGCAGCGCCCAATTCGCCGCGCTGTCGCTGCTGCAGCTGGCGGCGCTGGAAACGGCGGACCTGGCCGCGCTGCGTACCAATGTGATCGCGGCGCTGAGCAGCGCGCAGGCCGGTGCGCTGAGCGGCGCGCAAGTGACCGCCATGACCAGCGCCCAGATCGCCGTACTGGGCAGCAAGCAGCTCAACGCCCTGAGCACGGCCGGCATGGCCGGACTGGAAGGCGAGGACTTCGCCGTGCTGGGCAGCAACGCCATCGCCGGCCTGGCCACCGCCAGCTTCGGCGCACTGAGCACGACGCAACTGGCCGGCCTCGGCACGCGCCAGGTGGCGGCGCTGGGCAGCGCGCAGTTGGCCGCGCTGGGCAGCGCGCAGATACATGGCCTGAACTCGGCGCAGGTCGGCGCGCTGAGCTCGCTGCAAGCGGGCAGCTTGTCGACCGCCGACATCGCCGCGCTCGGCACGGCCACCCTGGCCGCGCTGCGCACGGCCGCGATCGCCGCGCTCAATGCCGACCAGCTGGCCGCGCTGGGACAGGTGCAGCTGCTGACCACGGCCCAGATCGTCGCGCTGCGCAGCGCCGCGCTGGCCGGCCTGAGCACCGCCGAAATGGTGGCGCTGACGGCCACCCAGGTCGCCGTGCTGAGCAGCGGCCAAGTGCGCGCGCTGAGCACGCAAGCGATCGCCGCCATGGAGCCGCTGGACCTGGCCGCGCTGCGCACCGCCGCCATTCCCGGCCTGAGCGCGGCCCAGGTGGCCGCGCTGACCAGCAGCCAGCTGGCCGCGCTGACCATGGCGCAATTCCTGACCCTGAACGCGGCGCAGCTGTCGGCGCTGGCGTCCGACACCATCGCCGGCTTCGCCAGCGCCAATATGGCCGCCTTCAGCACCGCCAATATCGCGGCGCTGAGTGCGTCGGCGGTCGGCAACCTGAGCCTGCTGCAATTGTCCAGCCTGTCCTCGCAGCAGTTTGGCGTGCTGTCCAGCACCCAGCTGGCGGCCTTGCACACGGCGCAGGTCGCCGGCCTGGGCGCGCCGCAGATCCTGGGCCTGAGTTCGCGCAACATCGCCGGCCTGTCGAGCGCCGACGTGGCCGCCCTCAACGCCGTTGCCGCCCGCAGCTTGGGCACTTCGGCGCTGGCCGCGCTGAGCGCCGAGCAGCTGGCCGCGCTGGCCAACGACCCGTCCGGCAGCCTGTTCGGCAGCTTGGGCACGGCGCAAATCGCCGCGCTGCGCAGCACCGGCCTGGCCGGCCTGAGCACCAGCCAGGTGGTGGCGCTGAGCACCGCGCAAGCCGCCGTGCTGAGCAGCAGCCAGCTGGCCGCGTTCTCCACCGATGACATCGCCGCGCTGGAAACGGCGGACCTGGCCGCGCTCAAGACCCATGCGCTGGCCGGCCTGAGCACCCAGCAGGTGGCGGCGTTCAATGGCGACCAGGTGACGGCGCTGACCAGCGCCCAGGTCGCCGCGCTGAACAGCAGCCAGTTCATGGCGCTGTCGACGTCGGCCCTGGCCGGCTTGCAGGCCAGCGATGTCGGCGCGCTGGGCACGGCGCTGATCGCCGCCTTGCCGGTCAGCACCTTGCTGCGCTTGAGCAGTGCCCAGGTCGCGGCGCTGAGCACGCGCCAGGTCGGCGCCCTCGGCACCGAGCAGCTGGTCGGCCTGGCCACGTCGCAACTGGCCGCGCTGACGTCGGCGCAGCTGGCCGTGTTCGGTTCCAACCAGATCGTCGCGTTGTCGGCCGGCGCCATCGACGCGCTCGACGCCGCCGCCCTGGTCGGCCTGAAAACCGCCGCGCTGGCCGCGCTGAGCTCGGCCCAGCTGGCCCAGCTGGGCAACGACGACGCCGGCGCCAGCCATATCGACCTGCTGTCCACCTTGCAGATCGCCGCCTTGCGCAGCGGCGCCATCGGCGGCCTGGGCACGCGCCAGATCGTCGCCCTGAGCACCGCCCAGGCGGCCGCGCTGGGCAGCGCCCAGCTGGCCGCGCTCGGCACCGGCGCCATCGCCGCGCTGGAAGCGGTGGATGTGGCGGCCTTGCGCGTGGCCGCGCTGAGCGGCCTGTCGACCGACCAGATGCGATCGCTGAGCGCCGCCCAGCTGGCCGCCCTGACCACCCAGCAGATGGCCGCCTTGAACAGCCTGCAACTGGGCGCCCTGTCCAGCGCCACGCTGGCGGGCTTGTCGACCGCCAACCTGGCGGCGCTGAGCACCGCCGCCATCAGCGCCCTGACCACGCGGGTGATCGCGCAACTGGCGCCGTCGCAGCTGGCGGCCCTGAAGACGCAGCAACTGATGGCGCTGGGCAGCGACCAGATCGCCGCCCTCGGCAGCGAGCAAATCCTGGCCTTCAGTGCGGCGCAGCTGGGCGGCTTCGGCTCGCGCCAGATCGCCGGCCTGAGCACCATCGACCTGGCCGCGCTCGACAGCCGCTCGCTGCCGGGCCTGAGCACGGCCGCGATCGCCGCGCTCAATTCGGCGCAACTGGCCGCCCTCGGCGGCGGCCTCGCCAGCGCCCAGTTCGCCTCGCTGCGCAGCGCGCAGATCGCCGCGCTGAGCACGGCCGCCTTGCAGGGCCTGGGCAGCGCGCAATTGCTGGCCCTGACCACCAGCGAAGCGGCCGCCTTCGGCAGCGCCCAGATCGCCGCCTTGAGCTCGGCGCAGATCGCCGTGCTGCAAAGCGATGACGTGGCCGCGCTGAAGACCGCCGCCATCGCCGCCCTCAGTTCCAGCCAGTTGGCCGCGCTGGCCACCGACAGCGCCGGCGTCAGCCATATCGATGCCTTGACGACGGCCCAGATCGTTTCCTTGCGCAGCAGCGCGCTGGCCGGCCTGGACACGCGCCAGATCGTCGCGCTGAGCACCGTGCAGGCGGCGGCCTTGCTCAGCCAGCAGCTGGCCGCGCTGTCGACCCGGCAGATCGCCGCGCTCGAGACGGCCGACCTGGCCGCGCTGAAGTTGTCCGCCATCGCCGGCCTGGGCAGCGCCCAGCTGGCGGCGCTCAACAGCGTTCAGCTGGGCGCGTTGACGACCGCGCAGTTCGGCGTGCTGAGCAGCGCGCAGATCGGCTTCCTGAGCAGCCAGATGGTGGTCGGCCTGTCCACCACCAACCTGGCCGCCTTGAGCCAGCAAGCGGTGGCCGGCCTGAACCTGTCGCTGCTGGCCAACCTGTCGCTCACCCAACTCAACAGCTTGAGCACACGCCAGGTGACGGCGCTGCTGAGCCAGCAGATCGCCGCCCTCGGCAGCGCCCAGGTGGCCGGGCTGACGCTGGCGCAAACCGGCGCGCTGGGCACGCGCCAGATGGCCGGCCTGTCGACCGCCGATATGGTCGCGCTCGACACCGCGCATCTGAGCGCCCTCAGCACGGCGGCGATCGCCGGCCTGCGCTCGGATCAGATGGCGGTGCTGGGCGTGGAGCCGAACGGCTTGCCGTCCTTTGTCGGCGCGCTGACCACGGCGCAGGTGGCGGCCTTCGGTAGCGCCGGCCTGCAGGGCTTGACGGCGCTCCAGGTGCTGGCCTTGAGCACCAGCCAGGTCGCGGTGCTGGGCAGCGCGCAGCTGGCGGCGTTGACGCCGGCGCTGCTGGCGGTGCTGTCCACACAGGAAATCGCGGCGCTGCGCACCGCCGCCGTCGCCGGCCTGCGGACGGCCCAGGTCGCGGCGCTGAGCAGCATGCAACTGGCGGCCCTGACGACCGCCCAGGCCGGCGTGCTGAGCAGCGCCCAGGTGGCGGCCTTGAGCACGGCCGCCTTGTCGGGCCTGGAAATCGCCGACCTCGGCGCCTTGAGCACCAATGCGCTGGGCGGCCTGTCGGGCGTCAATTTCGGCGGCCTGAGCGCGGCGCAACTGGCCGGCCTGACATCGGCCCAGGTGGCGTCGCTGCGCAGCAGCCAGCTCGACGCACTGGGCACGCAACAGATTTACGGCCTCGGCTCGGCGCAGATTCATGTGCTGAGCTCGCAACAGCTGGCGCGCCTGTCGCTGGCCAACGTGGCCGCCATCAGCAGCGCCAATCTGGCTGCGCTGAGCACCGCGGCGCTGGCCGGGCTGAGCTCGGCGCAAATGGCGGTGCTGGGCGCCGATCCGCTGGGCAGCGCGGCGCAGCTGATTTCCGTGCTGGGCACCGAGCAGATCGCCGCCTTGCGCAGTGGCGCCTTGCAGGGCCTGACCGCGGCCCAGGTCGCGGCGCTGACCACGGCCCAGGCCGCAACGCTGGGCAGCGCCCAGCTGGGCGCCCTGCAGCCGTCGACCCTGGCGGCGATGGCAACGGCGGAGGTGGCGGCCCTGAAGACGGCGACCCTCGCCGGCCTCAGGACGCAGCAGCTGCAAGCGATGAGCAACGCCCAGCTGGCGGCGCTGGGCAGCGCCCAGGTGGGCGCGCTCAGCAGCACCCAGCTGGCCGCCCTCGGCGCCGGCCAGGTGGCGGCGCTGAGCACGGAAGACGTGGTCGCGATCAATCCGCTGCTGCTGAACGCCGCCGCGCGCGGCGGCAACCTGCTGGCGGGCATGGGCACGACCCAGCTGCACGCGCTGACCACGGCGCAGTTCGCCGCGCTCGGTTCGGCGGCGGTGGTGCAGATCCAGGCGTTGGCGCTGGCGACCATTGGAACGGCCGCGATCGCGGCGCTGGGCACGGCCGCGATCCGCGCGCTGCATGACGACCAGCTGCTGGCGCTGGGCACCGACCAGATCGCCGCGCTGAGCCTGGCGCAAGTGGCGGCGCTGCTGCCCAACGCCTCGGCCGCCAGCCAGTTCAGCGGCGCCCAGATGGTGGCGCTGTCCTCGGCCCAGCTGGGGGCGTTGAGCACGGCGGTGATCGCCGACTTGACGGCGGCCAACCTCGGCGCCATCGAAACGCGCGACATTCCCGGCCTGAGCACGCGCCAGTTCGCCGCGTTGTCGAGCACGCAGATGCAGGCGCTGGCGACGGCGCAGCTGGCGGCGCTGACCACGACCCAGACCCACGCGATCTCTTTGGTCCAGTACAACGCCCTGAGCGTCGACCAGCAAGCCGCCTTCAGCGCGGCGCAGCGGGCTTCCATGCCGTTCAACACGCCGCTGGTGCTGGACCTGGACGGCAACGGCGTCACCACGCTGGGGCTGGAGGCGGGCGTGCAGTTCGACCTGGCCGCCAGCGGCCGGCAACGGGCCACCGGCTGGGTGGGGGCGGGCGACGGCTTGCTGGCGCTGGACCGCAACCACAACGGCAGCATCGACGACGGCAGCGAGTTGTTCGGCTCGTCCACCCGGCTGGCCGCCGGCGGCACCGCCGCCAACGGCTACCAGGCGCTGGCGGAACTCGACGCCAACCACGACGGCGTGGTCAATGCGCTCGACGCCGGCTACGGCGACTTGCGCGTATGGGTCGACGCCAATGCCGACGGCGTCAGCCAGTCCGGCGAGCTGCAGACGCTGGCGCAACTGCGCATCACCAGCCTGAACCTGGATGTGCAGCGGGGCGGGGCGCTCGATCATGGCAACCTCATCGGCCTGACCTCCAGCTACACCACCGTCGACGGCCAGCAGCACGCGGCCGCCGACGTCTGGTTCCAGCAGGGCTTGAGCGCCCAGGTCAGCGGCATGGCGCAAGCCTTGTCCGCGTTCGACGCCGGCGCGCAGCCGGCGCCGGGCGGCGGACTGGACTTCGACGGCGGCCGGCCGGCCGGCGCGCTGGCGGCCAAGGCGGCGCGCCTGGCCGACGTGCTGCAACAGTTCCACGACATTGGCCGGAACGCCGCGGGCGCCCAGGTGGACAGCGACACGCTGCGCCTGAAAGCCTTGCAGACGGCCGCCGGCCACAGTGTGCTGGCGGTGCCCAAATAGCCTGCCTGGCTGTTCAGGAAGAGCCCGCCTTGTGCGGGCTTTTTTTGCGTGCGCCACATAGCAAATCCTTAATCTTTCCGTTTCCCTCAACTCACGCTCGCCACCACCTCATCACAAAGGAAACACCATGACCTTCGACAGCAGCCTGACCCCGGAGCAGTTTGCCGCCGGCGGCACCCGTCTGATCAGCCGGCTCACCACCGCCGACATGGCCCACCTGGGCGTGGAGTACATCGCGGCGATGACCACGGCGCAGGCCAGCACCCTGAGCGCGCCGCAGCTGGCGGCGCTGCCGGCGGCCAGCGTCGGCGCCCTGCGGCCGGCCGACTTCGCGGCCTTGCGCACCTACGCGCTGAACCAGGCGTCGCAGGCGAGCGCCTTCATGGCGGCGCTGACGCCGGAACAGTTGGCGGTGCTGACGGTGGCGCAGGCGGGCTTGCTCAGTGCCAAGGGCTTCGGTGGACTGGCGCCCGCGGCGCTGGCGGCCATGGGCACGCGGCAGGTCAACGCGCTGTCGGTGGCGCTGATCGACAGCCTGCAAGCGGGCCAGGTGCGCGCGCTGAGCACCGGCCAGATCGCCGCGCTCAAGGCCGGCCAGGTGGCTGCGCTGCCGGCGCGGCGCCACGAGGGCGAGGACCTGTTCAGCGCCGAGCAGATGGCGGCGTTTTCCACGCTGCAGATCGGGGCGCTGAGCACGGCGATGTTGAAGCAGCTGAGCGCCACCGAGCTGGCGGCCATCGAAACGGCCGATATCGCCGCGCTGGGCTCGCGCCAGATCGGCGTGCTGAGCGTGGCGCAGCTGATGTCGCTGAGCCTGGACCAGCTGCACGCGCTGCAAGGCCGCCAGGTGGCGGCGCTGGGCAGCAACCAGATCCAGGCGCTCGATGCCGAGCGCATCCATGTGCTGAGCGCGGCGCTCATCGGTGCGCTCAGCACGGCGCAAATCCATGCGCTGCAAGCGGCCCAGCTGCACGCGCTGAGCAGCGCCCAGCTGGCCACGCTGACCGCGCGCCAGTTCGGCGTGCTGTCGACCGCCGACATCATGGCGCTCGACGGCGCCAGCCTGAGCGCGCTGCGGGTGGCGGTGATGGCGGGCCTGGGCTCGGCCCAGCTGGCCGCGCTGGGCGCCAGCGGCGACGGCGATTTCGGCCTGTTCTCGACCGCCCAGGTGGCGGCCCTGGGCAGCGCCGCGCTGGCCGGCCTGACGGCGCAGCAGGCCGCCCAGCTGACCAGCGCCCAGGCCGCCGCATTGAACGCGACGCAGCTGGGCAGCTTGTCGACCCAGGCCATCGTCGCGCTCGACGCCAGCGACCTGGCGGCCTTGAAGGCGGGCGCCATCGCCGGCCTCAAGACGCGCCAGCTCGCCGCGTTCAACGGCGAACAACTGGCCGCGCTGGGCACGGCGCAGGTGGCCATGCTCAGCAGCAGCCAGGTCAACGCGCTCAATAGCGACGCCTTCGCCGCCATCGAGACCGCCGACCTGGCCGCGCTGGGCGCGACCGCGATCGCCGGCCTGTCGACGCGCCTGCTGGCGCTGCTGGGCCCGGACCGCATCGCGGCGTTGACGCCGCGCCAGCTGACCGCCTTCAGCTCGGCCAGTCTGAACGCCCTGAGCGCCGAGCAATTCCAGGCCTTGAGCACGGCGCAGATCGCCAAGCTGAATCCGGCGTCGGCGGTCGGCCTGTCGACCGCCAACCTGGCGGCGCTGTCGCCGGCCGCGCTGGCGGCGCTGCCGGTCACGGTGTTCGGCGCGCTGAGCTCGGCGCAGTTCGCCGTGCTGGGCGGCGCGGAACACCAGATCGGCCTGCTCAGCACGGCGCAGATCGCCCAGCTGAAACCGGCCACGCTGGCCGGCATGACGGTCGAGCAGGCCATCGCGCTGAGCACGGCGCAGGCCGCCATGCTGAGCGGCGCGCAGGTCGCCGCGCTGTCGCTGGCGGCGGTGGCGGCGCTGGAGTCGCAGGACTTCGCGGCGCTGAGAGCGGCGGCGATCTTCGGCTTGCGCACCGCGCAGCTGGCGGTGCTGGGCAGCGAACAGATCCTGGGGCTGACCACCGCCCAGGCGTCCGGCCTGGGCAGCCAGCACATCGCCGCCCTGTCCAGCGAGGTGATGGCGCAGATGCGGACGGCGGAAATCGCCGCGCTGCAGTTCGGTGCCATCGTGGGCCTGCGCACCGACCAGCTGCACGCCATGGGCAGCGACCAGATCAACGCGCTGACGGGCGGTCAGGTTTCCATGCTCAGCAGCACCCAGTTCGCCGCGCTGTCGGCCGATGTGGTGGCCAATCTGCAGCTGAGCGACCTGGCGCGGCTGAACACCTCGGTGATCGCCAACCTGGCGCCGGCCACGCTGGCGGCGCTGACCAGCGGCCAGATCGGCGCGCTGGCCGGCGGCCAGGTGGCGGCGCTGACCACCGCCGCGCTGGCCGGCCTGAGCCTGGAGCAGTTCGCCGGCTTGACGGTCACGCAGTTCGGCGTGCTCAACGCGCGCCAGTACCAGGCCTTGACCGCCGAGGAAGTGGCGGCGATCCGCACCGGCCAGCTGGCGGCGCTGTCGTCGCAGGTGATCGCCAGCCTGAACACGGCGCAGCTGGCGGCCTGGTCGCTCACGCAGGTGGGCGCGCTGAGCGCGGCGCAGGTGGCGGCGCTGGCGGCCACGCAGTTGCGCGGCCTGGGCAACGAAGGCTTGGCCGCGTTGACCACGAACGCGGTCGGCGGCCTGAGCACCAGCGCCATCGCCCAGCTGCTGCCGGAACAGTTGCAAGCGTTCGGCACCGGGCAGATCGCGGCCTTGTCGCAGCGCCAGATCGCGGCGCTGCCGACCGCGCACATCGCCGGCGGCGACGTGCTGACCACCGATCAGATCGTGGCGCTGACGTCGAGCCAGGTGGCGGCGCTGAGCAAGCCGCTGCTGGCGGCGCTGGGCTCGGACGACCTGGCGGCGATCGAAACGCGCGACCTGCGGGCGCTGAGCAGCGCGCAGCTGGCGGTGCTGTCGACCACGCAGATCGGCGCGCTGACGACGGCGCAGGCGCTGGCGTTCACCACCGCGCAGACGGCCGGCCTGAGCACGGCGCAGCTGGCGGCGCTGGCGGCGGCCAGGCTGCCGCACCTGACGGCGCAGGGCGGCCAGTCCTTGCGCAGCAGGGTGGGCGGCATGGTGGAGGCGCTGGCGGCCTTCAGCGAGGTCGGCCAGCCGGATGCCGCCGGGCCGTCGTCGCTGACGATGGCGGGCGGGTTAAAGGAGGCGGCCGGCATGTTGGCCGCGCCCGATGGCTTGCGCTTGACTACCCTGTTGCCGGAGGCGAAGGAGTTGCTGGCGCTGCCGCGCAAGTAAGCGCCGGGGAAAACCCTTACAGCGGCTGGAACACGCCAGCCGCTTTGTTTTTCTGCACGTTATCCCACGCGAAAATCTTGCCGTTCATGGCCACATACACGCCCGGCGGCAGGGTTTGCGCCACGCCGGCGGCAAAGCCCAGGTTGAACATGGCGTCGGAATTGGCGATCGCGTAGGGGATCATGGCGCCGGTCAGCACGATGGTCTGGCCCAGCTTGGCCGGCCCCAGCACGGCGGCGGTCTGCGGCATGGTGTCGGTGCCGTGGATGATGACGATCGCCTTCTCGCTGGCGGCGCGGCAGGACGCCAGGATGCGCTCGCGGTCGGCGTCCACCATGTCCAGCGAATCCATCAGCGGCAGCTGTTCCAGCGCCACGTCCACCGTCAGGCGGCAGCGCGCCAGCAGCGCCGGCACATGGCTGTCGGCGAAGCCGAGAGTGCCGTTCAGTTCGTTGTAGTGTTTGTCGAAGGTGCCGCCGGTGGCGAGGATGCGCAGGGTCATGATGAAAGCTCGGGCAGATTAAAATGATCTGCATCATAACCCAAACCGCCGCCGCCGCAGAACGTGAAAAGAGTCGGTCGGCGGGCTGGAAAGTTGGGCATACTATGGCTACACTGGTTTCTTTGTTCGTTACGACACCATGAAAGCGCTTGCCCCCGGAACCGTCATCTTCCATCGCCATCGCGGCTACGGCGTCATCACGTCGGTCAATCTGCTGACCGGCTGGATCGCGGCCCGTTTCGGCAGCGAGGCGAGGACGCTGGACTTGAACCTGTCCACCGACGAGGTACAGTTCGCCGACGGCGAAGCCATCCTGTTCCGCCGCGCCCCACCCGACCGCATGCCGCACGCGCGCCTGATGGCGCTGGTGCGCGCGCTGCACGAGGCCGGCTACCAGCGGCTCTACCTGTACTCCTGGCCCAAGCCGTCCGGCCTGCACTGGCGCTGGCATCTGTTCACCGGCCGGCGCGACTGGATGCAGCGCTCGTGGCGCGAGGGCTGGTATGGCTCGGGCGCCGACTACAACGTCAATCCGGTGCTGGGCTGGGGCGACACGCCGGGCGCCACCACCGAGGAGCTGATCCACGCGCTGGCCAGGTTCGACCCGCAGGGGCTGGCGCAGGCGCTGGGGCGCGACGAGGACCACACGGCCTGGTTCGCCAGCGTGTGCGACGCGCTGCTACCGGGCTATATGTACAGCCTGGACATGCAGCGCCCCGACGGCGGCCCGCTGCTCGACATGCCGCCGGTGCCGGTGGTGCCGGTGCGCGCGACCTTGCCGCCGTACGCCGGGCCGGACATCCCCTGGCCGCCCGGCTGGGCCGGCCTGTGGAGCAAGGTGCACGCCATGCCCACCCCCCGCATCAACCTGACCGGCCTGCCGGAAATGCCTGAACAGACGGACTAGCTAGCGGGCGTTGGCCTGGTAGCCGGGGTTGTTGATCTTGTCGCAGCTGCCGGCGGCGAAATCGACGATGTTCTGGAACGCGTGGCGGAAATACAGCTCGTAGCTGTCCTGCTCCACATAGCCCAGGTGCGGCGTGGCCAGCACGGTCGGCAGGCGCAGCAGCGGGTTGCCGGCCGCCAGCGGCTCGGATTCGAACACATCCAGCGCGGCGTAGCCGGGACGGCCCCTGGCCAGCGCCTGCTCCAGCGCCTCCGTCTGCACCAGTTCGGCGCGGCTGGTGTTGACGAACAGCGCCGTCGGCTTCATGCGCGCCAGGTCGTCGGACGTGACGATGCCGCGCGTGTCCGGGTGCAGCCGCAGGTGCAGGCTCAGCACATCGGCCTGCTCGAACAGCGCCTCGCGCGAGGCCGCCGCCGCATGGCCGTCGGCGGCCGCCTTGTCGCGGCTGGACTGGCTGCCCCAGACGATCACCTGCATGCCGAAGGCGCGGCCGTAGCCGGCGATGATCTGGCCGATCTTGCCGTAACCCCAGATGCCCAAGGTGCGGCCCTTGAGCACCACGCCCAGCCCGTTCAGCTGCGGGTTGATCGACGCGGTCTGCCACAGGCCGTCCTTCAGGTTGGCGGCGTAGGGCACGATCTTGCGCGCCGCCGCCATGATCAGCGCCCAGGTCAGCTCGGCCGGCGCGGTCGGCGAACCGACGCCCTCGGCGATCGCGATGCCCAGCTCGGTGGCGGCGTCGACGTCGACGTGGCCGGCCAGCTTGCCGGTCTGCGAGATCAGCTTCAGATTGGGCAGCTTGGCCAGCAAAGCGCGGTTGAGCGCGGTGCGCTCGCGGATCAGCACCAGCGCGTCGAACGGGGCCAGGCGGATCGCCAGCTGGCCCAGTCCGCGGGTCGAGTTGTTGAAGACTTTAACCTCGTGTCCTTGCAATAAATTGAAGCAGGCCAGCGTGGTCGTGGCATTCTGATAATCGTCGAGAATCGCAATTTTCATGGGAGATAACCGATTTTATGAGGAATTTCGTAGGGAAATAACAGCTTGCAAAAGAACCTGAATAGCTTACTACTTTACTCAACTAATTCTCCTACATTTTTGACTGGAACGGCTATTGACGGGTGTACAATCGCCTCAAAAATAAGGCCCGTCGATCATGCATCCGGGCCGCGCAAGACCGCCGTGACCCCGCCGACCCATTTCGAATGGGCATCTGAGCGCAAGCCAAAAGCTGACGACGATCCTGCCGCATGCAGAATTTTAATTAGCATTGGAGGTAGTATGAATCAACCCGTCATGGGTGGCGTTGCAGCACTGCTCAACGTCCCAGCTTACATCAAGCAGCAAAAGTTGATCAACTGGGTAGCGGAAATCGCAGCCCTGACCAAACCGGAACGCATCTACTGGTGCGACGGTTCCCAGGAAGAGTACGACCGCCTGTGCGCTGAAATGGTTGCCGCCGGCACCATGAAAAAGCTGAACCAGGAACTGCGTCCGAACTCCTACCTGGCCTGCTCCGACCCGACCGACGTCGCCCGCGTCGAAGACCGCACCTTCATCTGCTCCAACACCAAGGAAGAAGCCGGCCCGACCAACAACTGGATGGCGCCGTCGGACATGCGCGCTACCCTGAACCCGCTGTTCGACGGCTGCATGGCCGGCCGCACGATGTATGTGGTGCCGTTCTCGATGGGCCCGCTGGGTTCGCCGATCGCCCACATCGGCGTGGAACTGTCGGACTCGCCATACGTGGCGGTCAATATGCGCATCATGACCCGCATGGGCAAGGCCGTGTACGACGTGCTGGGCACCGACGGCGAGTTCGTGCCGTGCGTGCACACCGTCGGCGCACCGCTGGCCGCAGGCCAGAAGGACGTCGCCTGGCCTTGCAACGCCACCAAATACATCGTGCACTTCCCCGAGACGCGCGAAATCTGGTCCTACGGTTCCGGCTACGGCGGCAACGCGCTGCTGGGCAAGAAGTGCTTCGCGCTGCGCATCGCCTCCAACATGGGCCACCAGGCGGCCCAGGTCGACGGCAAGGGCTGGCTGGCGGAACACATGCTGATCCTGGGCGTCGAATCGCCAGAAGGCAAGAAGCACTACGTCGCGGCGGCCTTCCCTTCGGCCTGCGGCAAGACCAACTTCGCCATGCTGATCCCGCCAACCACCTTCGACGGCTGGAAAGTCACCACCATCGGCGACGACATCGCCTGGATCAAGCCGGGCGCCGACGGCCGCCTGTACGCGATCAATCCGGAAGCCGGCTACTTCGGCGTGGCGCCGGGCACCAACACCCGCACCAACTCGAACTGCATGGCCTCGCTCGGTTCGGACACCATCTTCACCAACGTCGCGCTGACCGACGACGGCGACATCTGGTGGGAAGGCCTGACCAAGGAAGCGCCGTCGCACCTGATCGACTGGCAGGGCAAGGACTGGACGCCGGCCTCCGGCACCAAGGCCGCCCATCCGAACGCCCGCTTCACCGTGGCCGCGACCCAGAACCCGGTGATCGATCCGGCCTGGGACGATCCTGCCGGTGTGCCGATCTCGGCCTTCATCTTCGGCGGCCGCCGCTCGACCACCGTGCCGCTGGTGACCGAAGCGCGCAACTGGGTCGAAGGCGTCTACATGGCCGCGACCATGGGCTCGGAAACCACCGCCGCCGCCGCCGGCCAGATGGGCGTGGTGCGCCGCGACCCGTTCGCGATGCTGCCGTTCATCGGCTACAACATGAGCGACTATTTCCAGCACTGGCTGAACATGGGCGAGAAGCTGGGCCAGCTCAACGCCGCCGCGCTGCCGAAGATCTACTGCGTCAACTGGTTCCGCACCGACGACCAGGGCCATTTCGTCTGGCCTGGCTTCGGCGACAATATGCGCGTGCTGAAGTGGATGCTGGAACGCATCGAAGGCACGGCCGGCGGCATCGAGAACATCTTCGGCACCACCCCGCGCTTCGGCGACCTGAAGTGGGACGGCATCCCGTTCTCGCCGGAAGAGTTCGAAACGATCACCTCGATCGACAAGGACGCCTGGCGCGAAGAACTGAAACTGCACGATGAACTGTTCGCCAAACTGGCCTACCATCTGCCGACCGAACTGACGGCCGTCAAGGCTGAGTTGGAGAAGCGCCTGGCACGATAAGCCGGCCTGGAGGAGACCGAAAAGCCCCGTGTGTGCATGCAACGCCACACGGGGATTTTTTTTGCTTGCAGTTTCGCACAGGTGTGCTAAAGTTCGAGCCATGGACACCCTGACCGCAAAAAGCGAAGCCACCTTCGCCACCATCATCGACGCCGCGCTGGACATGGCGGCGGCCGAGGGCATTGGCAAGCTGTCGCTGGGCGAGCTGGCCAAGCGCACCGGCATCAGCAAGAGCGGCGTGTTTTCCCGCGTCGGCTCGCTGGAGACCTTGCAGGCCGCGGTGCTCGACGAATACGACCGCCGCTTTGCGCAGGAAGTGTTCCTGCCGGCGCTGCAACAGCCCAGGGGCTTGCCGCGCCTGATCGCGCTGGTCGGCAACTGGTCGCGGCGCGCCTGCGACGAGGGCTTGAACAACGCCTGCCTGTACAGCGCCGGCGCGTTCGAGTTCGACGACCAGCACGGCCCGCTGCGCGACCGCCTGCAGCAAGGTGTGATGGCCTGGCGCGCCTCGCTGCGCAAGACCATCCTGCAGGCGATGGAGCTGGGCCACCTGCGGCCCGACACCGACGCCGGCCAGCTGGTCTACGAAATCTACAGCCTGATCGTGGGGCTGATGCACGACACCCGTTTCCTGCGCGACGAGCAGGCCAGGCGCCACATGCAGCGTGCCTTCAGCCGCCTGATCTCGACCTATAAAAGCTTCAACGATTTGGAATAAACCCTGCCGCAGCGCGTCTGCGGTTTTCTTGAAACTCATTTCGCACACATGTGCGAAAAAAGGAGGATATGATGGCCGCCCTGCTGATGCTGATCCCCGTTGGACTATACTTCGCCTACCGCAGCCCGCTGTGGTGCGTGCTGCGTTCGCTACCGAGCTGCAACGAGGACTTCGTCCTGTTCTGAGTAAACAACGCCCATCGCGGAAAAATGCATTTCATGCCCATGTTTCAACATTCCAGCGCAATTCGCACGCGCCGGGGCGGGCGCGGGCCTACAGTGCATGCTCAACATTTTTCCTGATAGGCCTCTAGACATGACAACCGCAACTACCCGTATCGGCGTCGCCAGCGCCCTGTTGTTTTCCCTGATCCTGGGCGTGGCCCATGCCGACACGGCAGCCCCCGACCTGGCGGGGCGCCGTGAAGCACTGAACTCCCTGATCAACGAACAGTGGGAATACACGATGCGCTCCAGCCCTGAGTGGGCGTCGCTGCTGGGCGACAAGCGCTACAACGACAAGTGGTCCGACTTCTCGCAGGCCGGCATCGAGGCCGATCTGAAAGTCACGGCCGACTTCCTCAAGCGCTTCGAAGCGCTCGACACCTCCGGCTTCCCGCTGCAGGAACAGCTGAACCGCGAACTGATGGTGCGCCAGCTGCGCCAGAACGTGGAAGGCGGACCCTTCAAGGAATGGGAGATGCCGCTGGCGCAGAACTCCGGCATCCACATCGATGCGCCGCAGCTGGTGTCGGCGCTGCCGTTCGAGACCGTCAAGGATTACGAGGACTATATCGTCCGCCTGCACACGCTGCCCAAGCTGTTCGACGAGACCCGCGTGCAGATGGAAAAGGGCGTGCACGACAAGCTGATGCCGCCGAAATTCCTGATCCCGAAAATCGTCAAGCAGTGCGAGGACGTGGCGGCCATCAAGCCGGCCGATTCGCCGTTCGCCGAGCCGCTGAAAAAATTCCCGAAAGAGTTCTCGGACGCCGACAAGGCGCGCCTGAGCAAGGAAGTGCTGGCGGCGGTGCAGAAGGACGTGATCCCGGCCTACAAGAAGCTGGCCGTGTTCACCAAGACCAAGTATGCGCCTTACGGCCGCATGGACGTCGGCATGTGGTCGCTGCCCGATGGCGCGGCGCGCTACACCTACAAGGCCAAGTCCTCGACCACCACCGAGATGTCGCCGGAAGCGATCCATCAACTGGGCCTGTCCGAAGTCAAGCGCATCGAGGCGCAGATGCTGGCGACCGCGCAAAAGCTGGGCTACCAGGACCTGAAGAGCTTCAACAAGGCGGTGGCCGCCAAGCCGGAGCTGCATCCGAAATCGCGCCAGGAAATCATCGACCTGTACCAGAAATATACGGACCAGATGTACACCCAGCTGTCGCAGCAGTTCGGTGTGCTGCCCAAGGGTAAAGTGGAGATCAAGCCGGTCGAGGAGTTCCGCGAGAAGGGCGCGTCGGCCGCGGCCTATATGCCGGGTTCGCCGGACGGCAAGCGCGCCGGCCGCGTGATGGTCAACACCGGCGACTTCGAGCACCGCTCGACCATCGACATTGAAACCACGGCGCTGCACGAAGGCGTGCCGGGCCACCACATGCAGCTGACCATCGCGCAGGAGATCGAAGGCTTGCCGACCTTCCGCCAGCAGGGCAACTACACCGCCTATGCCGAGGGCTGGGCGCTGTACTCGGAGCGGCTGGGCGAGGAGCTGGGCTTCTACCAGGACCCGTACAGCTACTACGGCCACCTGCAGGACGAGATGCTGCGCGCGATCCGCCTGGTGGTGGACACCGGCCTGCACTACAAGAAGTGGAACCGCCAGCAGGTGGTGGACTTCTTCCACGACCATTCGGGCATCGAGGAAGTGGAAGTGCAGAGCGAGACCGACCGCTACATCGTGTGGCCGGGCCAGGCGCTGGGCTACAAGATCGGCCAGCTGAAGATCCTCGAGCTGCGCGACTACGCACGCAAGGAACTGGGCACCGGCTTCGACATCCGCAACTTCCACGACCAGGTGCTGGGCGCGGGCGCGTTGCCGATGGATGTGCTGGAATCGCACATCAAGGACTGGGTGGTCGCGGAGAAGTTGAAGCAGACCCGCGTCACCGCGCAGTAACGCTCTAAACCGCCGCTTGCAGTCAACTGCAAGCGGCGTGCTATACGGCCGCTTATTTCAGCAGCGGCCCCAGATACTTGCCGGTCACGCTGGCAGGATTGGCCGCCACATCTTCCGGCGTGCCGGCGGCGATGATCTTGCCGCCGCCCGCGCCGCCTTCCGGTCCCAGATCCACGATCCAGTCGGCCGTCTTGATCACATCCAGATTGTGCTCGATGATGACCAGCGTGTTGCCCTGGTCGCGCAGGCGGTGGATCACCTTCAGCAGCAAATCGATATCGTGGAAGTGCAGGCCGGTGGTCGGCTCGTCCAGGATGTACAAGGTGCGGCCGGTGTCGCGCTTGGACAGCTCCAGCGACAGCTTGACGCGCTGCGCCTCGCCGCCCGACAAGGTGGTCGCGCTCTGGCCCAGCTTGATGTAGCCCAGGCCCACGTCCAGCAGCGTATGCAGCTTGCGCGCGATCAGCGGCACCGGCTTGAAGAACTCGTGCGCGTCCTCCACCGTCAGGTCGAGGATCTCGGTGATGTTCTTGCCCTTGTACTGCACTTCCAGCGTTTCCCGGTTGTAGCGCTTGCCGTGGCAGACGTCGCACGGCACGTACACGTCCGGCAGGAAGTGCATCTCGACCTTGATCACGCCGTCGCCCTGGCAGGCTTCGCAGCGGCCGCCCTTGACGTTGAACGAGAAGCGCCCGGCGCTGTAGCCGCGTTCCTTGGCGGTCGGCACGGTCGCGAACAGGTCGCGGATCGGCGTGAACAGGCCGGTGTAGGTGGCCGGGTTCGAACGCGGCGTGCGGCCGATCGGCGCCTGGTCGACCGAGATCACCTTGTCGAAGTGTTCCAGGCCGCTGATGGAGTCGTGCGGCGACGGCTCGGTCTGCGAGCCGTACAGGTGGCGCGACAGCGCCGGGTACAGCGTGTCGTTGATCAGCGAGGACTTGCCGGAACCGGACACGCCGGTCACGCAGGTCATCAGGCCGACCGGCAGGTGCAGGTTGACCTTCTTCAGGTTGTTGCCGGTGGCGCCGGTGATCACCAGCTGCTTGTCCGGATCGGCCACGTGGCGCTTGGCCGGCACGGCGATCTTCAGCGTGCCTTTCAGGTACTGGGCCGTCAGCGAATTCTTGTTCTTCAGGATGTCGGCCAGCGTGCCCTGGGCGATGATGTCGCCGCCGTGCACGCCGGCGCCCTTGCCCATGTCGACGATGTAGTCGGCGGTGCGGATCGCGTCCTCGTCGTGCTCCACCACCAGCACGCTGTTGCCGATGTCGCGCAGGTGCTTGAGCGTTTCGATCAGGCGGTCGTTGTCGCGCTGGTGCAGGCCGATCGACGGTTCATCGAGCACGTACATCACGCCGGTCAGGCCGGAGCCGATCTGCGAGGCCAGGCGGATGCGCTGCGCTTCGCCGCCGGACAGCGTGTCGGCGCTGCGGTCCAGCGACAGGTAGTCGAGGCCGACGTTGTTGAGGAACTTCAGGCGCGAGATGATTTCCTTGACCACGCGGTCGGCGATCTCTTTTTTCGCGCCCTTCAGTTTCAGCTGTTCGAAGAAGGACAGTGTGTCGCGCAAAGGCTTCTCGGCGATCTCGTAGATGGCCTTTTCCTGCTTGCCGGTGCCGACCTTGACGAAGCGGGCTTCCACCCGCAGGCGCGCGCCGTGGCAGGACGGGCACTGCTTCTCGTTGATGAACTTGGCCAGTTCCTCTTTGACCGCCATCGAATCGGTTTCGCGGTAACGGCGCGACAGGTTGGTGACCACGCCTTCAAACGCGTGTTCCTTGATGACGGTGCGGCCGCGCTCGTTGACGTAGGTGAACGGGATGTGGGTCTTGCCCGAGCCGTGCAGGATCACTTCCTGCGCGGTCTTGGGCAGCTGCTCGTACGGCAGGTCGAGGTCGAACTCGTAGTAGGCCGCCAGGTTGGACAGCATCTGGAAGTAGAACTGGTTGCGGCGGTCCCAGCCCTTGACGGCGCCGGAGGCCAACGACAGATTCGGGAAGGCGACGATGCGCTTGGGATCGAAGAACTCGATGTGGCCGAGGCCGTCGCATTCAGGGCAGGCGCCCATCGGGTTGTTGAACGAGAACAGGCGCGGTTCCAGCTCCTGCAGCGAATAGCCGCACTCGTTGCAGGCGAACTTGCTGGAGTAGACGTGCTCCGTGCCGCTGTCCATTTCGAGCGCGATGGCGCGGCCGTCGGCCAGGCGCAGCGCGGTCTCGAAGCTTTCGGCCAGGCGCTGCTTGATGTCGGCGCTGACCTTGACGCGGTCGATCACCACGTCGATGGTGTGCTTCTCGGTTTTCTTCAGCTTGGGCAGGTCGTCCACTTCGTAGATCTTGGCGTCGTGGGTGCCGCTCTGCACGCGGAAGCGCACGAAGCCCTGGGCCTGCATCTGCTCGAACAGGTCGGAGTGCTCGCCCTTGCGGTTGGCCACCACCGGCGCCAGGATCATCAGCTTGGTCGCTTCCGGCATGGCCAGCACGGCGTCGACCATCTGCGAGACGGTTTGGGCGGCCAAGGCGTGGTCCGGGTGGTTGATACAGTAGGGCGTGCCGACGCGCGCATACAACAGGCGCAGGTAGTCGTGGATCTCGGTGACGGTGCCGACCGTCGAACGCGGATTGTGCGAGGTGGCTTTCTGCTCGATCGAGATGGCCGGCGACAGGCCTTCGATCAGGTCGACGTCGGGCTTTTCCATCAGTTGCAGGAACTGGCGGGCATAGGCCGACAGCGATTCCACATAGCGGCGCTGGCCCTCGGCGTACAGCGTATCGAACGCCAGCGAGGACTTACCGGAGCCGGACAGGCCGGTAATCACGATGAGCTTGTTGCGTGGCAGGTCGAGGTTGATGTTTTTGAGGTTGTGCGTGCGTGCGCCGCGAATGCGGATCTGTTCCATGGATTTTTTGCCTTTCGGGTCAACCCGGTACTATAGCCGGGTTTGATTACTTGCGCCGACCTTGCGCTGGATCGCGTTCCGGTGGCTCGACACTGTATATAATACCAGTATTTTCTTACACTGTTTCAACTTACAGCATGAACGGCGGCAATGGAAATTTTGGTGGGTGGCTGGCCTGTTCGACTATAATCGCTGTTTGCGCACTACATAAACAGCCCGCCCTCGCGGCCGCCGTTACTCAGGAGTTTTATACATGGCATCAGTCAACAAAGTCATCATCGTCGGCAATCTGGGTCGCGATCCGGAAATTCGCTACATGCCTAGCGGTGACGCGATCGCCAACATCGCTGTGGCGACATCGTACAAATCGAAGGACCGCAACACCGGCGAGCAGAAAGAGCTCACCGAGTGGCACCGCATCTCGTTCTTCGGCCGCCTGGCTGAAATCGTCGGCCAGTATCTGAAAAAAGGTTCGTCGGTCTACGTCGAAGGCCGCCTGCAGACCCGCAAGTACACCGACAAGGACGGCGTCGAGAAATACGCGACCGACATCATCGCCGAGCAGATGCAAATGCTGGGTGGCCGTCAAGGCATGGGTGAAGGCGGCGGCATGGACGACGGCGGCGGCTACGAAGCCCCGCCACAGCAGCAGCGCCAGGCACCGGCGCCGCGTCCGCAGATGGCGCCACCGGCACCAGCACCGCGCCCGGCGCCACGCCCAGCGCCGAACTTCTCGGACATGGATGACGACATCCCGTTCTAAGATTTAGTCGTTCCTCATTTGCAAACTAAGCCCTATAGATCATTGATCTATAGGGCTTTTTTCTTACCGGCCTCGGTGCGCCATGCCACTTATATGATACGATTATTCCATGCACAATACTATTCATTTTAGTATTCATAAATTGGACAAGCCCCTATAGAAAACGAACTAATTTTTCTATTCATCGAATGCCGAAAACATAGTGGCTAAAACCCAAAACATTGAAAAGTTGCGACATTTTCTCCAGCAGGGGCCGGCAAAAACGGCATCTATTCTGAGAGAACTTGACATCAGTCAGCCTACTTTCTCCCGTCTATGGGCAACTGTACGAGACGGGGTGGTGTTGGGCGCGGGTAAGGCCCGGCAGTATGCCCTGAGGCGTCACGTCCAGGGAATCGATGTACCTGTTCCTGTATTTCGTGTTACTGAAGAGGGCGGGCTCGCCCCCATAGGCTACCTGGATGTCCTTCAAGGCGAGTTCTACGCCATGATCCCCTTGGAGGGGACTGGCTATGACGTGTTTAGGGGCATGCCATTTTTCACCCGCGATCTCCGTCCTCAAGGGTTTTTAGGGCGCATGGAGCCGGGAAGAAACCGGGATCTGGATTTGCCAGACAACATCTTGCACTGGACGGATGAGCAGATATTGAAATACATTTCCCGGCGCAGTGAACATGCTGCAGGAGACCTCATGCTCGGTAATGAGTCCTATGCCAGGTATATCGAGTCGTTCGCCGCGTTAGAGAGACAAATTATGCCCGCTGGAGAGCGTGTTGTGCGCTACCCTGGGATGGCGGAAGGCGCCATGCAGGGCGAGTCTCCGGGCTCATCCGCAGGTGGCGAGCAGCCCAAGTTCACTGCCGTGATCCGTCGCGAAGATGACGGGATGTTGGTTGAGCACGTCATAGTTAAATTCTCTCCGCAAGTTGGTACTCCCTCTGGGCGACGCTGGGGAGACTTGCTCATATGTGAGCATTTGGCGCTACAAGTTCTCGCTCGCAATGGTGTCGCCGCAGCTAAAACTGCGATTCTCGAATCGGGCTCTCGTGTTTTTTTAGAGGTTGTTCGGTTTGATCGAGTCGGGTTGAGAGGACGGCTACCGATGGCCACTTTCTCCGCATTGGATGGTGATCTTGGGATGATGGACCAGAACTGGACAGCTGTCGCCCGTGAGCTTGGCCGCCTCGGAGCGTTGTCTGGGAAAGACATTATGACCGTTGAGATACTCGACCTTTTCGGTTCACTCATCGGCAACACAGACAAGCATCATGGAAATATCGCGGTCTCGTGGACATTTGAACGCAAGCACCGATTGCTGGATGCATATGACATGCTTCCAATGCTGTATCGTCCCAATGCTCACGGTGAGATTATTGAGCGGGAATGGCTGCCAGCCTACATGGGCCGAGTGGAGTTGAGGCATCTATCGAAGTGTTATGACATGGCGCTTCAATTTTGGCAGGACGTGGTCGACGATCCTCGTATATCGGAGGACTTCAAAGGCGTCGCGGATCGCCATGTGAAGGCGATCCGGCCTTTTGCTCCCGCTGCAGCTTAGGTCTGCGCCTGGGCCGCCAGCGCCTGCCATCGCCTGACGTGGCCATGCTCCAGGATGGCCGCGACGTATGCCTGCAAATCGCCGGGGATGGCCACGCCATAGCGGCGGAAGCGGAACACCACCGGCACATACATGGCGTCGACGATGCCGAACTCGCCGCACAGGAAGGGGCCGCCGCCGGCCGCCTGTTGCAAGCCGCGCCAGATCTGGAACACCCGCCGGATTTCCCATTCGGTGTCCGGCGACAGCGGGCCCGGATGGTCGCCAAGGTTGAGGCCAAAGGACATTTGCGTGCGCAGATGGGTGAATCCGGCATGCATCTCGGCGGCGGCGGCGCGGGCCAGCGCGCGCACCCGCGCGTCGGCGGGCCATAACCGGGCCTGGGGACAGGCTTCGGCTATCGCTTCCGCGATCGCCAGGCTATCGTTGATGACGATGCCGTCCTTGCTCAAGGCCGGCACTTTCCCGGAGGGGCTATAGCGCAGGATGTCGGCCCTGGTCGCGGCTTGGTCCAATGCCACTTGTACCGTCTCGAATTCAAGGCCGGCGGCGTGCAACACCAGCCAGGCGCGCAAGGACCAGGATGACTTGGCGTAGTCGCCTATAATGAGTGTAGTTGTCATATGTGTATTGAAGTGGTTTGGAGGCCATATAGGAAGAGATGAGCGCATTCATTTTACGAATGCTTGTTGCTCAAATCTTGTACAAAACTGGACAAGGCGGTAATGGCTGCAACGAACAATCAAGCGCAGGATTTCTCGCAGTTCTGGCGCATCCCCGAGGGCGACAGCGAGCTGCTGGTGGCCCATTACACTCAGCAGACGTTTGGCCGGCACGCGCACGACCGCTATGCCATCGGCGTCATCTCCGGCGGCGCCGAAAAGCTGTTTTACCGTGGCGGCCATTGGTACGGCACGCCGGGCAGCGTGGTCACCATCACTCCCGACGAGATCCATGACGGCGGCGCCGCCGACGAGCAGGGCTGGCGCTACCAGATGATTTATGTCGATCCGGTCTGGTTGAACGACAAGGTCTTGCACGGGCAGGTGCCGTCCGACTATCTGCACCTGTTTCGCCAGCCGCTGCGCCAGGATCCCGAGCTGGCCAGGGAGATCCTGCATCGGCACCGGATGATACAGCGCTCCGGCCTGTCGCTGGAGCGCGAGACCATCCTGATCGAGCTGCTGGCCAAGGTGTTCGGCCGCTACGGCTTGCCGGTTGCAGAAAAACACGCGTCGGAACGCGAGGCGGTGCGCCGCGTCAAGCAGCGGCTCGATCTCGACTTCGACCGGGACATCACGCTCACCGAGCTGGGCATGCTGGTCGATATGGATCCCCTGTATCTGATCCGGGTGTTTCGCCAGGAGGTGGGCATCTCGCCGCACAGCTACCAGTTGCAGCGCCGCATAGCGCGCGTGCAGCAGTTTCTGCGGAGCGGCATGAACATTGCCGACGCCGCGTTCGCCTGCGGCTTTTACGACCAGAGCCATATGGCGCGTTTCTTCAAAAAGATCGTCGGCGTCACGCCTGGCGCGTTTCGCGCCGGCGCCACGTCGGGCCGTTTGATCGTGTTCGGCTAGGTTTGGTTCTCAAGGTGTTCAACTGGCTTGACGATGCGCGCACACCTCCGTTTCCGTTGTGATCAAGTCGCAATGTCGAAGTGCAGCACATCCTCGCGCACGCCCAATTTTGTGTAGAGCGCGATCGCGGCCTGGTCTTGCAGGTCCGCTTGAACAAACACCTCGCCAAATGCCTCGCCGAACATCGCGAGCATGCCACGCAGCGTTGCAGCATCGGCGTGGCCCAGCGTGTGAATTTCAACGGCTAGTTTCATGGTCGCGTTGCGCCCAGGTGCGCGCGAGGTGGGTGTGCCATCAATGTACCGGATTGATGGCCCCTGCAAAAGGGCCACTTCGCACAAAAAATACCGCGATAATAGCCTGGTGATTTTTCTATTCCCGGTGCGACGACGCAATGGATCCCTTGTTTGAAATCCTGCTCGACCTTGAGACGGCTGGCGTCGGCGCGACGTCGAAAACGCTGTATCGACAGCTCGAGGCCGCCATTCTGGATGGCCGCCTGGTGGCCGGCGCCCAATTGCCGCCAACGCGCGGGGCGCGGGCCGTCTTCCGCGTGTCGCGCAACACCGTGCTCGATGTCTATGAGCAGCTGCTGCACAAAGGCCTGGTCGTGGCGCGGCGCGGCGCGGGTACCTTTGTCGCCGAGCGCGGCGCGGCGCTCCAGCCCAGCGAGCGGAAAACCCTGGCCGGCGCGCCTGATCCGCGCCTCAATCCGGTCTGGTTGAGCCCTGGCGTCCAGCACGCGATGGGGTTCTGGCAAGACCCGCCGTCCGCCTCGGGCGCGCCGGCCGACGCCGGGCTGGTCGACTTCCGGCCGGCGCTGGTGGACACCAGGCTGTTTCCGCACGAGGTGTTCCGCCGCATCAGCGCCCAGCAATTGCGCGGGCTCGAGAGAAAGCCGGCCGTGCTGAAAAGCGCCCAGGGCAACCAGGGGAACTATCGCCTGCGCCAGGCCATCGTCGGCCATATCGGGCGCACCCGCGCCGTGGTCAGCGGGCCCGACAGCGTGCTCGTCACCTCCGGGGCGCAGCAGGCGTTCGACCTGCTGGCCAGGACGCTGGTGGTCCCAAACCACACCGTGGTCGCCATCGAAGATCCCGGCTATCCGCCGCTGCGCGCCGCGTTCGCCGCGGCGGGCGCCAGGCTGGTTCCGATCGGCGTCGACCAGGAAGGGCTGCTGGTGGACGAGATTGCTGCCGACGCGACCGTGATCTGCGTGACCCCGTCCCACCAGTTTCCGCTGGGCGCGGCCATGTCGATGCGCCGCCGCGCCGCGCTGCTGGCCTTGGCCCGCCAGCGCGGCGCCGTCATCATCGAAGATGACTACGACGGCGAATTCCGTTATGGCGGCAGCCCGATGGCGGCACTGCGCAGCGCCGATGCGGCCGATACCGTGTTCTATGTCGGCACGTTTTCGAAGTGCATGCTGCCGGCGCTGCGCCTGGGTTTCATCGTCGCGCCGGACTGGGCCATGCCGACCTTGACGGCGGCGAAGAACTGCCTCGACTGGCATTGCTCGACGCCGCTGCAGCTGGCCGTCGCCGGCTTCATCGTCGAAGGACACCTGACCCACCATGTGCGCAAGCTGCGCGAGGTCTATCAAAAGCGGCGGCGCCTGTTGCTCGATCTATTGCGTGACGACTTCGCGGCGTGGTTCGACCCCATACCCTCGTTTTACGGCATGCACGTCGCCGTCCATGCCCGCGTTCCGCTTGACCTCGAACGGGTGACGCAGGCGCTGCTGGCGGACCACGTCAAGCTGCATACCCTGGACCGATATTATTGCGGTCCACCCGCGCGGACCGGCCTGGTGTTTGGCTATGGCGCGGTCGACCTGGCCGAGATCCGCCGCGGGATGGCCTTGTTGCGACTGGCCTTGCTCAAGCTCGCCTGAGGAATTGGCCCAGCCATTTTTTGATCAAGTGGCACTTCCCGCCGCCATGCGCCGCTCCTATAGTGGGCCATCTAAACGACGTGGAGACCAGCATGAAACCGACGAAATTGATGCAACTGGGGCGGGTGTGGGCGCTGGCCGGTGTGCTGGCCGTGCTGGCCGTGCCGGCGCAGGCGCAGGCCAGGCGCGACGGCGCCCATGATTTCGACTTCGCCCGCGGCGCCTGGCATACCCACATTACCCGCGTGCTCAACCCGTTCGACGGTGGCGACAAGACCGAAACCTCCGACGGCACCAAGACGGCGACGCCCTTGTGGGGCGGCGGCGGCTGGATCGAGGAGCTCGATGTCCACGGGCCCGAAGGCAACTGGAAGGGCGCCACGCTGTTTCTCTACAACCAGAAATCGGGCCAATGGAGCCAGTCCTACATCGACCACGACGACGCCGAGGTGAACGGGCCTGAAATCGGCGAGTTCAAGGACGGTCGCGGCGAATTTTACGCCACGGTGAAACGCGGCGGACGGACGCTGCTCGCGCGCGGGGTCTGGTCGGACATCAGCGCCGATGCGCACCGCTATGAAATCTCCTATTCGCGCGACGGCGGCCGCAGCTGGGCCGCCGTGTTCAAGGCCTATCTGACCCGGCTGAAATAGGCGCCGCCGCCGGCGCCGCGCCAGTCAATCGCTCAAGGACTCGACCGTGACCCGCGCCAGCGCGAACGCCTGGCGCAACACCGCCAGCTCGCCGATGTGGCTCGACAGCAGCAGGACCAGCTGATCGTTCAGCATTTTGCTCTGCTTGTCGTCCAGGCCCTGGTGCGACTCGGTGAGCATGGCGTAGAAATCGTCGTAGTCGACCAGGTTCTGGCCCAGCTTAGTTGGCAGGTACATAGGCGCTCCTAGGCCGTCAGCAGGCGGCCGGCGGCCAGGCCCCACAGCGTGCGCAGGGCCAGCACCAGCACCGCGGCCGTCAGCAGCAACAGCAGCAGCGCGGCGACCGCGTGCAGCACCACGCCGCCGACCGCGTTGGCGTAGGTCAGCGCGGCGTTCGACAGCGCCGCCATCGGGAAGCCGATCGCCCACCACGCCGGCGAGAACGGCGCCGGCTTCACGGCCAGGCGATAGCCGATGATCACGAACAGGAACAGCGCGAAGTAGAACAGCAGCGCGGCGAACATGTCGACCCGGTGCACCAGGTTGACGTAGGCGATGAAGCCGACCGCGAACGGCGCCATCAGGATCATCTTGGACGGCCGCATGGTCGCGGCCAGCGGCTCCTGGTGCACCAGCCGCGAGAAGATCAGCACGAAGAACACCAGCGCGCTGACGCCGCCGATGGCGGCCGCCAGCAGGTTCACCTCGTGCGTCCAGTCGGCCGTCAGCGCGCCGCCCGTGACCACGATGTCGAGGCTGCCGACGCCGGCGATCAGCCAGGCCGGCACCACGCTGGTGGGCGCGGCGTTGCCGTTGAGCAGACGGGAAATCATCAGCACGCTCAGCGCCAGCGTGACGACCGTGCCGATGCTCCACACCACCAGCTGGGCGGCGGCGCTGTAGCCGCCGATCACGCTCGACAGCAGCAGCACGCTGATGCCGACGGTGCCGAAGAAGCTGCCGATCACCGGGTGCGCAAATTCGTGGCGCACCAGCGCGGGATGCCTGAGCAGCTTGCCCAGGTAGGACAGCGCCAGCACCACGAACAGTGCCAGCGCGGCGACGCCGATCGCGTTCGACACGGCGATGTCGGCGCCGTAGGTCTTGCTGGCCAGGCGCCAGGCCAGCGCCAGGCCGGCCACGCTCATGACCGAGCCGAACAGGCTGACCGGCAGGTAGCGCACCGAGGGCGTGGCCCGCGCGGCGGCGGGGGGGCGTAATTGTGCGGATTCCATCATGACTCCCGTGGGGTGTTTTAGCGTGGGGCCATTGTGCCCCGGCGCCGTCCGCCCGCGGGCGGGCTGACCCAAAAGGAATGCCGGATGTCCCCAAATCGCCTAAGCGGCCCGGCCGTGGTCGTGCGCGCGGAAGCGCTCGCGGTACAGCTTGGGCGTGGTGGCCAGCTGGCGCGCGAAGATCATGCGCATCTGGGTGGCGCTGCTGAAGCCGCAGCGGAAGGCCACCGTCTTCAGCGGTACGTCGGTCTCCTCCAGCAGCTTGCGGGCGAAATCGATGCGCACCTGGTCGACGAACACCGACGGCGTCACCTGCGCATGCTTGGCGAAGGCGCGCGAAAAGGTGCGGCGCGAGACGCCCACCGCGTCGGCGATCTCCTCGATGGTCAGGGCGTCGCCGATGTGGTCGGTCACATGCTTGAGCACCCTGGCCACCAATGAGTCCTCGTCCGGGCCGGCCGCCAGGTAGGGGCTGTACTGCGACTGGCCGCCGTCGCGGCGGATGTAGACGATCAGGCGCTTGGCCACCTTCATCGCCAGCTCGTGGCCCCAGTCCTCGGCGATCAGCGCCAGGCACAGGTCGATGCCGGCGGCGACGCCGCCGCAGGTGAACAGGTTGCCGTCGCGCACGAAGATCTTGTCGGGCCGCACCTGGGCGCCGGGGAACTGGTCGGCCAGCCGCTGCGCGTGGTCCCAGTGGGTGGTGATTTCGCGGCCCGCCAGCAGGCCGGCGTGGCCCAGCAGGAACACGCCGTTGCACACCGCGCCGTAGCGGCGGGCGCCGCGCGCGCGCTGCCGGAGCCAGTCGACCAGGGCCGGCTCCGGCCGGTATTCCGGGAAGCGCGGGCCGCCGGCCACCAGCAGCAGCTCGCTGTCGGCGTGGTGGTGCAGGTAGTCGCTGTGGACCTTGAACTCGATGCCGCTGGAGCAGAGCACGCTGTCCGGACGGCCGCCGACCAGCGTGATGGCATAGCGCTGCTCCTGGGCCAGGAAGAGGTTCGCCTCGGCAAACACGTCGAGCGGACCCGCCACGTCCAGCGCCTGCACGCCATCCAGTACCACCAGGGTTAGTTTCACCGCATCCCGCCTTTTGCCGTCGTCATGTCGGCCTATGATAAGCGAAACGGCGATCGGGCCGGCCGGCGGCGTCAAGCAGTTGATTGTATGAATAATATGCAAATACTATGTCAGCCACGTTTATGCAACAGCCGGCCGCGCGGTGGTTCAGTTGAAAGCGAGTTCGTGTAATACTGGACCGACATGAGTTCGCTACGGGGGCAGTGCCATGTCTGCATCTGAAACACGATCCTATACCGCCACCGCCAGCGTAGCGGCCGAGGCGGAGCAGCGGCTACCCTGCGGCGACGCGTCATGATGGGGGCCAAGCTGCGCGCCGTGCTGTGGTGCGCGCTGGCGCTGGCGGCGGCGCCGGCGCGCGCCGAACCGCCCGAACCGCTGCGGCTGGTGGCGGCCGACCTGCCGCCGTATGCGGTCGCGGCCGGCGGCGAACGCCCCGGCTCGATGGTGGAAGTGGTCCTGGAGCTGGCGCGCCGGCTGGGCGCGCCGGCCACAGTGGAGTTCTACCCGTGGCAGCGGGCGCTGGCGCTGGCCGGCGTGCTGCCGCGCACCGCGGTGCTGCCGCTGACCCGCACGCCCGAGCGCGAGCCGCACTACCGCTGGCTGGTGCGGCTACGCCAGCAGAACTTCGTGTTTGTGGTCCGCCACGGCAGCATCGACCCGCGCGACCTGGCGGGACTGGCGCGGCGGCCGGTGGTGGTGCTGCGCGGCTCGCCGCACAAGCAGATGCTGCAGTCGCTGAACTTCAGCACGGTCGCCGAATGCGCCAGCGTCAAGGATTGCATGCGCATGGTCAGCAAGGGCCTGGCCGACGCCACCTACGGCGGCGAGGACATCCACCGCCACGCCGCCAACGCCGACGGCAACCGCGAGGCCGACTTCGATTTCAGCCCGGTGTTCCGCAGCGGCGACGTCTGGCTGGGCGGCTCGCTCGACTTCAGCGAGGACGAGGCGCGCAAGTGGCGCGCCGCCTACGAGGCGCTGCGCGCCGACGGCACGCTGGCGCGCATCCAGCGCAAATACGGCCTGGCCGGCAACTGAGGCGGCCCTGCGGCCTCGCGGCTTATTTCGGCTTGGCGCGGCGCGCCTGGATTTCCCTGATCAGCTTGAGCTCCTTGTCGCTGGCCTTGTCCAGCAGCGCCGCGTGCTTCTTGCCCAGCTCGGCCAGGCCGGCCAGCTCGGGCGGCGGCGGCGTGTCCGGGTGCACTTTGTAGGCGAGCCAGCCGGTCAGCAGGCACAGCGCCAGGGTGCCGGCCACATAGGCGGCCAGCCACAGGCCGGTCTGGCCGCGCGCCCGGTGCAGCGCGCCGCAGACCTGCGCGGCCTCGCGGCTGGCGGCCTGCATCTGGCCTATCATCCCGGCCACGGCGGCGCCGGCCGCCTCGGTGGCGGCGCGCGCCGCCTCGCGCCCGGTGGCCTCGAGCTGGACGGCGGCCTGGGTTTCGATCCGCACCGCCTCGGCGATGCGGGCGTCGATCTGGTTGAGGCTGATATGCGCCATGCGCACCAGCTTGTCGCAGCCGGCGATCTGCCTGGATAGCGCTTGCAGGTCGACATGGAAGCGCTCGACCAGCGCGCCATGGGCATCGACCTGGTCCTTGAGCGTGTTGAAGAAATCGCCTTGCGATGTCGCTGGCTGCTCGTCTGGATTCATGCGCTGCGCCTATTCGGTGACCGGGAAGCCTTATTGTAAATTCAAGCTACAATGGCGGCGTGAAAAAGTTTCTGCTCATCCTGCTGCTGACCATCCTGCCCATCCAGTACGCCTGGTCGATGGCGGCCGTCTATTGCCAGCACGAGCCGGCCAAGGTCACGCATTTCGGCCACCACGGCCATCAGCACCAGGCGCAGTCCGACGACGGCGCCGACCAGGGCAAGCCGGTCAAGGTCCATAGCGACTGCGAGGTGTGCCACCACGCGGTGCAGGCCTCGGTGCCGGGCGGCGCCACGCCGGCGCTGGCCGCCACGGTGGTCGGCCACGCGCCGCCTTTGCCGGCGCTCTACCTGTCCCACATCTCCGACGGGCCCGCGCGGCCCAATTGGCTGCTCGTCGCCTAGCGCGACGAGGCCCTCGCCCCCTTTTTTAGACGCGAAAGTCTCGTCGAATTCTTTTTCCTATCGTCTGGAGAATTCGATGATCAAGTATTTGTTGCCGCTCGTCGTAGCGGCGTGGCCTGCCTATGCGCAGGCCGAAATCGAGCCGTCCGCGCCGTTGACGCTGAAGGCCGCGCTGACCTTGGCCGGCGGCGCCAATGCGGAACTGGCCGCCGCCCGCCATGAACTGGGCGCCGTGGAAGGCGCGGTGCAGCAGGCCGGCCTGCTGCCCAATCCCACGCTGTCGATCGAGCGCCTCGACACCCGCAGGGACACGCGCGAAACCACCTTTCAACTGAGCCAGCCGTTGGAGCTGGGCGGCAAGCGCGCCGCCCGCGTGCAGGCGGCCGGGCGTGGCCGCGACAGCGCCGCGGCCGAACTGGCGCTGCGCCGGGCCGAGATCCGCGCCGCCGTGATCGACGGCTGGTTCGCCGTGCTGGCCGCGCAGGAGCATGTGCGGCTGGCGCAGCAGGCGGCCGAGCTGGCGCAGCGCGCGGCCGACGCCACCGCGCGCCGCGTGGTGGCCGGCAAGGTGTCGCCGGTGGAGCAGACCCGCGCCCGCGTGGCCGCGTCGTCGGTGCAGCTGGAGCTGATCCGCGCCCGCAGCCTGCTGGCCGGCGCGCGCCAGCGGCTGGCGACCCTGTGGGGCAATCCGGCGCCGCGCTTCGAGCGGGTCGACGGCGCCATCGAGGCGCTGCCGGAGCTGGCCCCGGCCGAGGCCATGCGCGGCCGCCTGCAACGGGCGCCGGCGCTGGCGCTGGCCCGCTCGGAGCTGGCGCGGCGCCAGGCGCTGGCGCAGGTCGAGCTCAGCAAGCGCGCGCCGGACCTGACGCTCAACGTCGGCGGCAAGCGCTCGCAGGAACTGGGGCGCACGCAGGCGGTGTTCGGCATCTCGGTGCCGCTGCCGCTGTTCGACCGCAACCAGGGCAGCGTGCTGGAGTCGGCGCGCCGCGTCGACAAGGCGCGCGACGAGCTGGCCGCCACCGCGCTGCGGCTGGAGGCGGAGCTGGCGCAGGCGCGCGAGGAATTCGACGTCGCCCGCCAGCAGGCGCAGGCCCTGCGCGGCGACATCCTGCCTGGCGCGCAAAGCGCCTACGACGCCGCCAGCACCGGCTTCGACTACGGCAAGTTCGGTTTCCTCGACGTGCTCGACGCCCAGCGCACCTTGCTGCAGGCGCAAACACTATATCTGAACGCCCTGGCGGACGCGCATCGCGCGCTGGCTGTCATCGGCCGCATCCTCGGAGAAGAACATGAATAAAACGCAGAAAATCACCATCGCCGTCATGGCGTTCATCGGACTGTTGCTGGCGGCCCTGATGCTGATGCCCAGGCGCGGCGCAGCCCCGGCGGCGGCCGCACCGGCGGAGTCGGAGCACGGCGGGCACGCGGATGCGCAGCCTGAAAAAATCGCGCTCGACGATAACCAGGCCAAGGCCGCCGGCATTGCGCTGGCCGTGGCTGCGCCGGCCAGGATCAGCGTCGCCATCACGCTGCCGGGCGAGATCCGCTTCAACGAGGACCGCACCGCGCACGTCGTGCCCAAGCTGGCCGGCGTGGTGACCAGCGTGCGCGCGGAGCTGGGGCAGAACGTCAAGCAGGGGCAGGTGCTGGCGGTGATCGCCAGCAGCGGCCTGTCCGAGCAGCGCAGCGAGCTGCTGTCGGCGCAGCGGCGGCTGGCGCTGGCCGCCACCACCTTCGAACGCGAACGCCGCCTGTGGCAGGACAAGATCTCCGCCGAGCAGGACTACCTGCAAGCGCAGCAGGCGCTGAGCGAAGCCGAGATCGCGCTGCGCAACGCGCGCCAGAAGCTGAGCGCCATCGGCGCCGGCGCGGCGACCGGATCGGCGGCGGGCGCGGACCTGAACCGGCTGGAGCTGCGGGCGCCGTTCGACGGCGTGGTGATGGAGAAGCATCTGGCGCTGGGCGAGGCGGTCAAGGAGGATGCCGCCGTGTTCACCATCTCCGACCTGTCCGGCGTGTGGGCCGAAATCGCCGTGCCGCCCAAGGACCTGGCGCTGGTGCGCGTGGGCCAGACGGTGCTGGTCAAGGCCTCCGCCTTCGAGGCCCAGGCCAGCGGCAAGATCACCTACGTCGGCTCGCTGCTCGGCGAGCAGACCCGCACCGCCAAGGCCCGCGTGGCGCTGGCCAATCCCGACCGCGCCTGGCGTCCCGGCCTGTTCGTCAGCGTCGACGTGCCGTCGGGACTAGCCTCGGATGCCGCCGCCGTTACTGTGCTGGCCGACGCGATACAAACGGTGGAAGACCAGCCGGTGGTGTTCGTCAAGGTGGCGGGCGGCTTCCGCGCGCAGCCGGTGGTGCCCGGCCGCAGCGACGGCAAGCTGACCGAGATCCTCAAGGGCCTGGCGGCCGGCGCGCAGTACGCGGCGGCGGGCAGCTTCGTGCTCAAGGCGGAGCTGGGCAAAGACAGCGCCGAGCATGCGCACTGATACGGGGGACACCATGTTTGAACGCATCATCCAATTCGCCATCGCCCAGCGCTGGCTGGTCCTGCTGGCGGTGGCCGGCATGGCCGCACTCGGCGTCTACAACTACCAGCAGCTGCCGATCGACGCCGTGCCCGACATCACCAACGTGCAGGTGCAGATCAACACCTCGGCGCCCGGCTACTCGCCGCTCGAGACCGAGCAGCGCGTCACCTTCCCGATCGAGAGCCTGATGTCCGGCCTGCCGAAACTGGAGCAGACACGCTCGCTGTCGCGCTACGGGCTGTCGCAGATCACCGTCATCTTCAAGGACGGCACCGACATCTTCTTTGCGCGGCAGATGGTCAGCGAGCGCATACAGGAGGCGCGCGCGCAGCTGCCGGCCGGCGTCACGCCGGCCATGGGCCCGGTGTCGACGGGCCTGGGCGAAATCTACCTGTGGACGGTGGAGGCCAGGCCGGGCGCGAAGAAGGCCGACGGCACGCCCTACACGCCGACCGACCTGCGCGAGATCCAGGACTGGATCATCAAGCCGCAGCTGCGCAACGTGCCCGGCGTGACGGAGATCAATTCCATCGGCGGCTACGCCAAGGAGTACCAGGTGGCGCCCCATCCGCAGCGGCTGGCCTCCTACGGCCTGACCCTGCAGGACGTGGTGACGGCGCTGGAGCGCAACAACGGCAACGCCAGCGCCGGCTACATCGAGCGGCGCGGCGAGCAGCTGCTGGTGCGCGCGCCGGGGCAGGTGCAGTCGCTCGACGACATCCGCAACATCATCCTCAGCAACGTCGACGGCGTGCCGGTGCGGGTGCGCGACGTCGCGCAGGTCGATGTCGGCCGCGAGCTGCGCACCGGCGCCGCCACCGAGAACGGTCGCGAGGTGGTGCTGGGCACCGTCTTCATGCTGATCGGGCAGAATAGCCGCGCGGTGTCGCAGGCGGTCGACCGCAAGATGGTCGACATCAACCGCAGCCTGCCGGCCGGCGTGCAGGCCGTCACCGTGTACGACCGCACCACGCTGGTGGACAAGGCGATCAACACCGTGAAGAAGAATTTGCTGGAAGGCGCGGTGCTGGTGATCGTGGTGCTGTTCCTGTTCCTCGGTAACATCCGCGCGGCGCTGATCACGGCGCTGGTGATCCCGCTGGCGATGCTGTTCACCTTCACCGGCATGGTGACGTACAAGGTCAGCGCCAACCTGCTCAGCCTCGGCGCGCTGGACTTCGGCATCATCGTCGACGGCGCGGTGGTCATCGTCGAGAACTGCGTGCGGCGGCTGGCGCACGCGCAGGCGCGCCACGGCCGCGTGCTCACGCGCGCGCAGCGCCACCAGGAAGTGTTTGCCGCCGCGCGCGAGGCCCGCAGGCCGCTGCTGTTCGGACAGCTGATCATCATGGTGGTCTACCTGCCGATCTTCGCGCTGACCGGCGTCGAAGGGCGCATGTTCCATCCGATGGCGCTGACGGTGGTGATGGCGCTGGTGGGCGCGATGCTGTTGTCGATCACCTTCATCCCCGCCGCCGTGGCGCTGTTCATCGGCGACCATGTGGTCGAGCAGGAGCAGCGCCGCATCACCGGCTGCTACGCGGCGCTGCTCGAGCGCGCGCTGGCCAACACGCCGGTGGTGCTGACGTTCGCCGGCATCGCGGTGGCGCTGTCGGTGCTGCTGGCCACGCGCATGGGCAGCGAGTTCGTGCCCAGCCTGAACGAGGGCGACATCGCGATCCAGGCGCTGCGCATCCCCGGCACCAGCCTGACGCAGTCGGTGGCGATGCAGCAGCAGGTGGAGCTGGCGCTCAAGCGCCAGTTCCCCGAGATCGAACGCATCTTCGCGCGCACCGGCACGGCGGAAATCGCCTCCGACCCGATGCCGCCCAACGTCTCGGATGGCTACATCATGCTCAAGCCGGAGTCGCAGTGGCCGGCGCCGAAGAAGTCGCACGCCGAATTGGTGGCGGCGATCCAGCAGGCGGCCGAGCGCCTGCCGGGCAACGCCTTCGAGTTCTCGCAGCCGATCCAGCTGCGCTTCAACGAGCTGATATCGGGCGTGCGTAGCGATGTCGCGGTCAAGCTGTTCGGCGACGACATGGCGGTGCTGGGCGAGACCGCCGCGCGCATCGCCGCCGCGCTGGGCAAGGTGGACGGCGCGACCGAGGTCAAGATCGAGCAGACCAGCGGCCTGCCGGTGCTGACGGTGGAGATCGACCGCGGCAAGACCGCGCGCTACGGCCTGAATGTGGGTGATGTGCAGCAGACCATCGCCACCGCCATCGGCGGCCAGCAGGCCGGCACCATGTTCGAGGGCGATCGCCGCTTCGATATCGTGGTGCGGCTGCCGGATGCGTTGCGCGGCGACCTGGATGTGATGCGGCGCCTGCCGGTGCCGCTGCCGCTGCCGCGCACCGGTGGCGCTGGCGCAGCGAACTTCATTCCGCTGGGCGAGGTGGCGAGCTTCGCCATCGCGCCGGGGCCGAACCAGATCAGCCGCGAGGACGGCAAGCGGCGGGTGGTCATCAGCGCCAATGTGCGCGGGCGCGATATCGGCTCGTTTGTCGCGGAGGCGGAAGAGCGTCTGCAACAGGTGCGGATCCCGGCCGGCTACTGGACCAGCTGGGGCGGTCAGTTCGAGCAGCTGCAATCGGCGTCGCGGCGCTTGCAGATCGTGGTGCCGGTGGCGCTGCTGCTGGTGATCGTGCTGCTGTTTGCGATGTTCGGCAATCTGAAGGACGGGCTGCTGGTGTTCAGCGGCATACCGTTCGCGCTAACCGGCGGCATCGCGGCGCTGGCCTTGCGCGGCATACCGCTATCGATATCGGCGGCGGTGGGCTTCATCGCGCTGTCGGGCGTGGCGGTGCTCAATGGGCTGGTGCTGATCTCCTTCATCCGCAGCCTGCGCGAGGAAGGGCGCACGCTGGAGCAGGCGATCCGCGAGGGTTCGCTGGGCCGTTTGCGCCCCGTGCTGATGACGGCCCTGGTGGCGTCGCTGGGCTTCATCCCGATGGCGATCGCCACCGGCACCGGCGCCGAAGTCCAGCGCCCGCTGGCGACGGTGGTCATCGGCGGCATCCTGTCGTCCACCGCGCTGACCTTGCTGGTGCTGCCGCTGCTGTACCGGCTGGCGTATTGGCGCGGACAGTCTACAACCGCTTAAGACTTGAAGAGCTCCGCAGCCAACAATGCCTGGCTGCGGGCAGCCGCCCGCGCGGCTGGTCATGCCGTCGCTATACAGGGTGAGGTCTTTTTTCGGGGCTCTAAAAGCTCTAAACGTTCTAATTCGATAGAGATTGAACTAATTCGTTAGAAACGGTCTAAAAAATAGGCGCGGTTTAGAAAAAATAGAGAAATTAGAGCCCGCCGCGCTTTGTTTTAGAGTTTTTGGCGCCGGAATTAGAAAAATTAGAGTGAACTCTATTGAATTAGACCGATCTCTAACGATTAGAGCTTTTAGAGTCGGAGAAAAACATGTCCCTCCCTATCCCCTTCCACATCCCGACCGACGTGCTCCACCGGCTGATAGACCGTACGGGCGAAGGCTGGTTCGGCCCCGAGACCGAAGCCGTGGTGTGCCGGCTCATCCGCGAATGGATGGCGGCCGGGGCACCAGCCGCATCGGCCACGCTTGAACCCGACGCCACGCCAAGCGCCTTGCATGACGCCAGCAAAGGCTACCAATGGAAGCAGCTGTTCCTGCCAAACGGCACCGAACTGCGCGCCAGCTTCGGCGGCAAGAGCAGCTACGCCCAAGTGGAGGGCGAAGTCATCCTCTGCGACGGCGCGCCGACCACGCCATCGCGGCTGGCCAACGCCAGCGGCTGCGGCACGCGCAATGCATGGCGAGCGGTCTGGCTGCGCTTTCCCGGCGACCGCGCATGGAAGCTCGCCGCCGCCTGCCGCGCCGACGAATAGCGCGCGGTGCCCGCGGCGCGCTACTCGCTGACCGGGACCGCGCCTACTCTTGCGGCGTCAGCGCCAGCGCCGAGCTGAAGTCGCCCATCGGCTTGGCGCCGTTGGCGGCCAGCGCCTTGTCGCGGGTGCTCAGGCCATCGAGCAGCGGCAGGTTGAAGCGGCGCGTGATGGCGCGCAGGATCGAGGCCGAGTCATACTGGGTGTGGTCCACGCCCTTCTTCACGTAGGGCGAGACGATGATGGCCGGCACGCGCGTGCCCGGGCCCCATTTGTCGCCCTTCGGCGGGCTGGCGTGGTCGTAGAAGCCGCCGTTCTCGTCGTAGGTGACGATGACCAGCATGTTCTTCCACTGCGGGCTCTTTTTCAGCTTGGCGATGACGTCGGCGATGTGGGCGTCGCCGTCGGCCACGCTGGCGTAGCCGGCGTGCTGGTTCAGGTTGCCCTGCGGCTTGTAGAAGGCCACCGGCGGCAAGCTGCCGTTGGCGACGTCGGCCACGAACTGGCTGTCGTAGTCCTTCAGGTGCGCCGCGCGGTTGGCCGGGTTCTTCACCGGGTCCATGTTGGCGTAGTAGTTGAACGGCTGGTGGTGGAACTGGAAGTTGGGCGGATTGGTGATCGCGCCGCGGGCCGCGCCGGTGGTGGCGGCGCTGGTGTCCTTCCAGGCGCCGGCGTACCAGGCCCAGTCGATGTTCTTGGCGCTCAGCAGATCGCCGATGTTCTTCTGCGTCTGCGGCGGCAGGGTGTTGGCCTTGCCGGTGTCGGCGTACAGGTGGGTGCTGTCGTCGGCCGCGAAACTGTTGCTGCTCGGCTGGTACGGCGGCTGCATGGTGTTGACCGCGTAGAACATGCCGCTGGCGTCGGCCGGCGTGATGGCGCCGTCGTTGGCGTAGGCCGGCGCGCCGTTGAGCACGCTGGTCGGCGCGCTGGCCGACGGCGTCAGGCGCACGAAGTTGCCCTTGGCGTCGACGTCGATCTTGGCGATGGCGCCCTTGGCCACCGAGGTGTCGGCGTTCGGGTATTGCGGCGCGCAGGCGCAGATCAGGTACTGGTGGGTCAGGAAGGAGCCGCCGAAGGCGCCGATGTACAGGTTGTCGGCCAGCGCGTACTGCTTGGCGATGTCCCACAGCTTCATCTTGCTGCCGTCGTAGTAGCCCATGGTCAGGCCGCCGGCGTCGGAATAGGCCGCGAACTTGTCGTTGGCGCCGCCGTTGATCTGCATCTGGTTGTTGTAGAAGCGGTGCACCAGGTCGCGCGTGATGGTCGATGGCGCCAGGTACAGCGGGCTGTTGACGTCGTCGATCTGGAACGGCTTGTTGGCCATGCCCACCGTCTGCGCCTGCGTCACCACCACGCTCTGGCCGGCGGCGGTCATGCCGCCCCAGGTCGGCGGCAGGGCCGGCAGGGTGCTGTTGTCGACGTCCTTCTGCGGCACGTAGGCGCTGGTCGAGCTCGGGTTCACGCCCGGCACGCCGTTGGCGCCGGGGAACAGGCCGTACAGATTGTCGAAGCCGCGGTTTTCCGCGTAGATGACGACGATGTTCTTGATGTTGTTGAGCGCCAGGCCGGCGTTGAGCGCGGCGGCGACGTCGGCCGGCGCGCTCAGCGCGCTGGCGGCCGCGATGACCTCGGTCACGCTGGCGTTCTCGGCCTTCAACTTGGCCTGGTCGTCGCCGCTCACCTTGTTGAGGTCGGCGAGCAGATTGGCTTCGGCCACGCCCAGCTTGACGGCCAGCTTGCTGCTGGCGGCGGCGAAGTCGCCGCCGTTGGCGTCCATCAGCGTGACCAGTTCGGTGGTGAGGGCGCTGACCACGCCGGTGTGGCCGTTCGGCGCGCGCAGCAGCAGTTTCTGGCTGACCTTGGCGCCGGCGTCGCCGACGGCGTCGTGGCGGATGGCGTCCGTGCCCACCGTGACCAGCAGCGCGCCGCTGTTGGTGCCGGTGATGGCGTAGCTGCCGTCGGCGCCGGTGCGCACGCTCGACGAGCCGCTGTCGCAGCTCAGCCTGGCGGTGGTGCTTTCCAGGCAGACCACCGCGTTTTCATAGTAGCTGCCGACCACCTGGCCCTTGAGCGTGGGCACGCTGTCGGCGGAGCTGCCGCAGGCGATCAGGCCGGCGCCCAGGCCGATCGACATCAGCATCAGGGGCAGCGGGCGCATCGGGTTCAGTTTCATCTTCTTGCCTTGTAGGGTGGGTATCAAAGCGCTTCATGCTAGGTTTGAAATATGTCAGGATGATGAAATTGCATGTATCGCTTTGTATTCTTTCCTATCTGTCATGTCGGTGTCATGTCACGCTGCTAGGCTTGCGGCATGAAAAGGATTTATGTTGCCCTCGCCGCCGCGCTGCTGGCCGCCTGCCAGAAATCGCCGACCCCGCCCGCCGCCACCGCCCCCATCGCCGCCGCCCCTGCCGCCTACGCGCCGCTGCCGCACCAGCCCGGCGCGGCGGTGCTGACGGCGCTGGGGCGCGCCATGTTCAGCGAGCCGAGCTTGTCGGCGTCCGGGCGCCAGAGCTGCGCCAGCTGCCACAACCCCGACCACGCCTACGGCCCGGCCAACCGGCTGGCGGTGCAACTGGGCGGCAGCGACGGCGCCACGCCCGGCACGCGCGCCGCGCCGTCGCTGAAGTACCTGCAGACGGTGCCGCCGTTCAGCGAGCACTACCACGACGACGACGGCGACGACAGCGTCGACGCCGGCCCGACCGGCGGCTACGACTGGGACGGCCGCGCGGGCTCGGCGCACGAGCAGGCGCGCGGACCGCTGCTGTCGCCGCGCGAGATGGGCAACCGGGACGACGCGGCGGTGGTGGCCAGGCTGCGCGCCGGCCCGCTGGCGCCGCGGTTCCGGCAAGCCTTCGGCGACGCCATCTTCGACCATCCGGACGCCGCCATGCGCGGGGCGCTGATGGCGCTGGAAGTGTTCCAGCAAAGCCCGGCCGATTTCTACCCCTACACCAGCAAGTACGACGCCTTTTTACGCAAGCAGACCGTGTTGACGCCGCGGGAGTCGCGCGGCCTGGCGCTGTTCAACGACGAGGCCAAGGGCAATTGCGCGTCCTGCCACGTCAGCAAGATCGCGCAGGGCGGGGCCTTCCCGCAGTTCACCGACTACGGCCTGATCAACCTGGGCGTGCCGCGCAACGGCAAGCTGGCGGCCAACGCCGACCCGGGCTATTTCGACCTCGGCCTGTGCGGCCCGGACCGCACCGACCTGAGCGGGCACCGCGAGTATTGCGGCCGTTTCCGCACGCCGTCCTTGCGCAACGTCGCGCTGCGCCGGGTCTACTTCCACAACGGCCGCTTCGACAGCCTGGAGCAGGTGCTGCGGTTTTATGCGCAGCGCGACACGGCGCCGCAGAAATGGTATCCGCGCCAGGCCGACGGCAGCGTCCACAAATACGACGACCAGCCGGCCGGGCTGGACGCCAACGTCAACATGGAAGCGCCGTTCGGCGGCCAGCCTGGCGGCAAACCAGCGCTCAACGACCAGGAAATCGCCGACGTGGTGGCCTTCCTGCACACCCTGACCGACGGCTACCCCGGGGTCAAGTCTGACATTCGGACAGGAGCTCGGCCGTAGCGGCAGGCGAGCGCCGAGGCCGTGTCCGAATGTCAGACTTGACCCCGATGTTTAATTGGCAAATGTGTCATAGAATGCGGGATTCGCTTTTTATAGACTTCGCACATGAAATACATCAAGCAGTTGGGTATCGCGGCCGTGGTGGTGGCCGTCGCCGGCGCGGGCGCCTACGTGGCGCTGCGCGGCAAGCAGCCGGCCGCCGCGCCCGCCGGCGCCCCGGTGCTCGCCGGCGCCACGCCGCAGCTGATGCCGGAACTGCGCGACATGCTGGCGGCCTACCGCAAGATCATCGTGCTGCTGGCCGACGAGAAGACCCTGTCCGGATCGGACCGCAAGGCCGCCGGCCAGGTCGGGCAGTCGCTGTTCCACGAGAACCTGGAGCGGCTGGCCAAGGCGCAGGCCATGCTGGCGCAAACCCAGGCGCTGCCGCCGTCGCAGCGCGACGCCGCCGACGATGCGCTGCTGTCGTATATCGAATCGGCCGGCGACCTGTTCGACGCCGACCGCCTGGCCTTCCGCGAAGTGCTGCTGTCGCTGCAAAAGCTGGCGGCCGCCGACCAGACCCTGCCCGCGATCAAGCTGCACAAGCGCGTCAGCGAAGACCTGGCGGCGCTGGAGGACATCGAGAAGCAGTACGACAAGGAGATCAACGACATCTTCTCGCGCTTCGACACGCGCGCCATCACGCCCAAGCGCGAACGCTGGGACGACTATGTGAGCCACCTGCGCAAGCTGTACGCGCGCGAGCAGATCATGAAGGACTACGGCGTCATCGTGCCGTATCCGGAGCCGCCCAAGTCGGCCGAGCAGGAAGTGCAGGCCAAGGAAATCTTCGGCAACGCGCTGCCGCCCAAGACCGTGGTGCTGACCTTCGACGACGGCCCGCACAAGCGCTACACCGAGGAAGTGGCGGCCATCCTCAAGCAGTACAACGTGCCGGGCGTGTTCTTCCAGGTCGGCCAGAACCTCGGCCAGCTCGACGCGCAGGGCAAGCAGACGCTGAGCGCCAACGCCGCCGAGAGCCGGCGCCTGATCGACGCCGGCCACACGGTGGGCAACCACAGCTTCAGCCACGCGCTGCTGTCGAAGGAAAAGGGCGAGCAGCTGTACGGTGAGATCGCCAACGCCGACCTGCTGCTCAAGGCCACCGACGCGCGCCGCTCGGACCTGTTCCGCTTCCCCTACGGCGCGCACAACGCCGAGGGCCTGGCCATCCTGTCCAAGCTGGGCCTGCGCTCGGTGATGTGGAATATCGATTCGCTGGACTGGGCCGACCCGGTGCCGAGCTCGATCGCCAACCGCGTGCTGACCACCCTGAGCAAGGAGCAGCGCGGCATCATCCTGTTCCACGACATCCACGAGCGCAGCGTCAAGGCGCTGCCGCTGGTGCTCGACAAGCTGATCGCCGACGGCTACAGCTTCGCGGCCTGGGACGGCCACGAATTCAGGGTGGCCAAGGGCGGCAAGCCGGAGCCGGAGAAGATCGCCGTCAGCACCGGCTACGCCAACAGCTACGCGGTGGTGATCGGCATCAACGACTACCAGAAGTGGCCCAAGCTGCAGTACGCGGTGCAGGACGCCAGGGCGATCCGCGACACGCTGGTCAACCGCTTCGGCTTCGCCGGCGAGCGGGTGTACACGCTGTCGAACGGCGAGGCCACGCGCAACAACATCCTGGCGCTGTTCCACGACAAGCTGGCCGACGCCCAGCTGAAGAAGGACGACCGCATCTTCGTGTTCTTCGCCGGGCACGGCGCCACGCGCCAGCTCAGCTCCGGGCGCAACCTGGGCTACATCATCCCGGTCGATTCCGACCCGCAGCAGGTCAGCTTCGACGCCATCCCGATGACGGACTTGCAGAACATCGCCGAGAGCCTGAACGCCAAGCACGTGCTGTTCGTCATGGACGCCTGCTACAGCGGCCTGGGCCTGACGCGCGGCGGCGGCAACAGCGCCTTCCTGCGCGACAACGCGCGCCGCCTGGGCCGGCAGATGCTGACCGCCGGCGGCGCCGACCAGATGGTGGCCGACGGCGGCCCGAACGGCCATTCGGTGTTCACCTGGACGCTGCTGCAGGCGCTCAACGGCAAGGCCGACCTGAACGGCGACGGCCTGATCACCGCCACCGAGCTGGCGGCCTATGTGGCGCCGGCGGTGGCCAGCGTGTCGCAGCAGACGCCGGCCTTCGGCAGCCTGCCGGGATCGGAGGGCGGCGAGTTCGTGTTCCAGCTGCCGGTGGAGGCGGAGTTCCTCAGCGCGCAGTCGGCGCAGCTGTCGCCGGACGCGATCGCGTTGAACAGCAAGCTGGACAAGGGCCGCGACCTCAAGGCCGACGGCAACACGGTGCTGGTCAAGAACCTGCAGGGCGAGGAGCAGAAGATCGCCGCGCCCAAGCCGGTGGACGCGTCGAGCCGCCAGCTGGCGCAGCGCGCCAACGACCGCGGCCTGCAGCTGTACAAGGAGAAGCAGTACGCGCAGGCGGAGGCGGCGTTCACCGAGGCCTTGAAGTACCGTCCCGACTTCGGGCTGGCGGCCAACAACCTGGGCTTCGTCTACTACAAGCAGGAGAAGTACGCGGAGGCGGCGCGCTGGTTCGAGAACACGCTGCAGATCGACACCTCGCGCGCGATCGCCTACCTGAACCTGGGCGACGCCCGCCTGCGCCTGGGCGACGGCGACAAGGCCAAGCAGGCCTACACCAGCTTCCTGGAGCTGGCGCCCAACCACGCCAACGCCGGCTACGCGAAAGAGCAGCTGAAAAAACTATGAAGTAATCATAGGCTGCCGGCGCGCTCGATGACCAGGATGCGCGCCTGGCCGAGCGGATGGGCGGAGTGGGCGTCGCCTTGGTCGACGAAGAAGATGTCGCCCGCTTGCAGGCGCACCGTCTGTTCGACGCCGTCGCTGCGGCAGTGCATGTCCACCTCGCCGTCCATCACGGCGAACACTTCCTGGCCGTCGTTGACGTGCCAGCCGTAGGGCTGGTCGGTCCAGTGCAGGCGCACCGTGGCGTCCTGCATGGCGGCGATCAGCTCGGCGCCCCAGGCGCGCCCGGCGCGGTAGTCCTTGCTGCGCACGACCCTCATGCTTCGTTCCAGTCGTATTCCATTTGCAGCGCGGTGCGCGCGGCCAGTTCGTGGCCGGCCAGCCGCGCCACCAGGTGCAGCGACATGTCCATGCCGGCCGAGATGCCGCCGCTGGTGACGACGCGGCCGTTGTCGATCCAGCGCCGCTCGCCCGTCACCGTCAGCCGCGGGAAGGCGGCGCGCAGCTCGGCGAGGTCTTCCCAGTGGGTGGTCACTGGCTGGCCGTCGAGCAGCCCGGCCTGCGCCAGCAGGAAGGCGCCGGTGCACACCGACGCCACCAGCTCGCAGGCGGGCGCGGTGGCGGCGATCCAGCGTATCACTTCCTGCTTGTCCCGCTCCGCGTCGACCACGCCGCCCGGCACGATCAGCACGTCGAGCCGGCCGGCGTTGCCGAAGTCCGCCTCGGGGAACACGCTCAGGCCGGCGCGCGCGCGCAGCATGGCGCTGCGCTGGCCGATGGTGCGCACGCGGAACGGCGCCGCCGATCCCGGCGCCAGCTTGGCGGCCATCCGCGTGGCGCAGGTGAATACTTCGTACGGCCCGGCGAAGTCGAGCACTTCAACGTCGTCGAATACATAGATGCCGATGGTGCGTGTCATGGTGGCTCCCGTGAGTAGAAGCGTTCATCATGCCCCGATGGCGGTTGACACAAATGACATTCATGGTTGAATATCTGCCACATGAAACCCATCGACATCTGGCTGCTCGTGTATCCCGGCTTCGTGCTGCTCGACGCCACCGGCCCGGCGCAAGTGTTCTCCAGCGCGAACGACGAGGCGCGCGACGCCGGCCTGCCCGAACCCTATCGCATCCGCATGATCGCGCCCGGCGGCGGGTTGGTGGCGTCGACCGCCGGCGTCAGCGTGATGACCGCGCCGCTGCCCCGGTCCGCGCGCAGCCTGGCCGGATCGACCTTGATCGTGGCCGGTGGCCGCGGCCTCGAACGGGGCGACAGCGCGGCGCTGGACCCGGCCACCGTGCGCTGGGTGCAGCGCGCCGCGCCCGGTGGTGGCGGCGGCGGCGTGCGGCGCTGCTGCTCGGTGTGCAGCGGCGCCTTCGTGCTGGCGCAGGGCGGCCTGCTCGATGGCCGCAGCGCCGTCACGCACTGGATGGACGCCGCGCCGTTGCGGGCGCAGTACCCGCGGGTGCGGGTGCTGGACGACGCGATCTATGTCAAGGACGGTCCCTACTACACGTCGGCCGGCATCGCGGCCGGCATGGACCTGGCGCTGAGCCTGGTCGAGGAAGACCAGGGGCGCGGCGCCGCGCTCGACACGGCCAAGCGGCTGGTGGTGTTCTTCAAGCGGCCCGGCGGCCAGCGCCAGTTCAGCTCCGAGCTGCTGGCGCAGGCCGATCCGCAAGGCTTGCACGGCCAGCTGACCGACTGGTTGCGTCCGCGCCTGCGGCGCCAGATCGACGTCGAGCAGATGGCGGCGGCGTTCGCGCTGTCGGTGCGCACGCTGCACCGCCGGTTGCGGCAGCAGGCGGCGATCTCGCCGGCGCAGCTGCTGCTGCGGTTGCGCATGGAGGCGGCCTGCGGCCTGCTGGAGCGGCCCGGCATGAGCGTCAAGCGGGCCGCCAGCCAGAGCGGCTTCGGCAGCGAGTACAATCTGCGGCGCGCGTTCGCCGCCCAGCTGGGCGTGGCGCCCAGCGACTACCAGGCGCGCTTTGGCTGACGCAGATAACCGGACTGAAATCAGATGATGCGGGAATTCGAGAAATGGGTGGCGCGGGTGCTGCTGCTCAATAGCGCGCTGGCGCTGGGCGTGAGCCTGGGGCTGCTGGGCGAGCCGCAGCCGGCCGACGCGCTGCCGCTGCTGTACGGCGCCGCCATGCTGGGTTTTTTGTCGGCGGTGCTGTCGCTCAAGCGCCGGCAGGCCGGCTTGTGGGGCGGCGCCCTGTACTACGCGCTGCAGCTGGTCGGCGTCTATCCGCTCGACGGCGGCTGGCAGTTCGCCGTCAAGGCCGGCGTCAGCGTCGGCCTGGTGCTGCGCTTCCACGGCGCCGTGGTGGTGCTCAACCTGGTGGCGCTGGCGCTGCTGGCGGCCACCGCCGCCGTGCTGGCCTGGCGCCGCCGCGCGCCGCCGGCCTGAACGGCCGGGGCGTTCCGGCCTACGGCTTGCGGAAGCGCAGGATGAACTGGTCGGTGTGGGCGCGGATGCCGGTCTCGAACACCTGCGCGCCGCGGTCGTCCCTTGGATTGCGCAGCGCCTGCGATTCGGCGTCGAGCACGAAGCCGGCCGCCAGCACCTCCTGCTTGACCAGCGCCTCGTCGATGCGGTGCAGCCTGGCCATGCCGGCCTCGTCGAGCCCCGGCTGGGCCGCGTGGTCCAGCACTATATAGTAGCCGCCCGGCTTGAGCGCGGCGAACACCGCCTGGTTCAGCTCGGCCGTGGCGGCGGCGCCGCCCCAGATGCGGATGTCGTGGTAGTTCTGCGAGGTCCACACCAGGTCGGCCTTGACCGGCACGTTGAGCGAGGCGGCGCTGACCACTTCATGCACGTTGGCGCGGCCCGGCTCGGCCGACACCGGCGGCGGCAGCGGCTTGCCCTTGAGCCGGTCCAGCCACAGCTGCGGCGCCGCCGCGTACACCGTCCCCTGCGGCCCGACCGCCGCACTGAACAGGCGGGTGAAGTAGCCGCGGCCGGGGAAGTAGTCGATCACCGTCTGGCCCGGCTGGACCTGGGCGAAGGCCAGCATCTCGGCCGGCTTGCGGTCGGCGTCGCGCGCCTTGTCGGCGTCCGGGCGGGCGGCGTCGGCCACGGCGGCGGCGGCCAGCGGCGCCTGGGCGGCGGCCGGACCGGCGGCCAGGGCGCCGACCAGGGTCAGCAGGATCAGGGGGCGGGCAGGGTTCATGGCGGCGTGTCTCCATTCGGGTGGGGGAGTGGCGATTATGCACCGGTCACGCGCCGGTCACACGCCCGGTGCAAAATATCCTTGCGGATATATTTCTCTTACACAAGTGGCACGCTTGATATCCCGATCCGATAACTGTTTTATTGATTAAACATGCAGAAACGACAGGCTGCGGGGCCGCGACAGGCGCGAAAAAAATTCTTTTGAGAAATTAAGTAAGATATAATGCCTCATTGAAACTCCGCCCACAGGGCGGAATGGCGTAGTCCTGGCAGGCTTTTTCCCCGCTTCCGCGCGGCAACATTTCGGGTGGGAAAAAGTTTACTTAATGAAAGTCAGAATTCCGTCGTTATGTACAGTACCAGCCGGTTTTTTTCCCGGCGGCATCAAAAAGTTTTATAAAATAGCACCATATTCCACGACAGGGCTCGAACGCCGGCGCAGGCCGGACGTTCGAGTTGCGTTCTGAGCTGACAGAGAAGTACCTCCAGGAGAATTTGAATGAGTTTCGCGACCACCTTTACCACTGCACAGATTGCCACTCTCAGCACGTCCCAGATCCTCACGCTGGCCACTGCCGATATCGCGGCATTTAATTCTGATCAGTTGGCCGCGTTCACGACTTCGCAAATCCAGGCCTTCACCACCGCCCAGCTCGCCGGCGGCATCACCACCACCCAGGCCGCCTTCCTGACCACGGCGCAGATGGGCGCGCTGACCTCGACCCAGGTCGGCGCCCTGCAGACCGCCAGCTTCGCCCTGCTGTCGACCAACGACATCGCCGCGCTGGCCACGGCCGCCATCGGCGGCGTCAGCGCCGGCCAGGTCAAGGCCCTGACCACCAACCAGGTGGTGGCGCTGACCAGCAACCAGGCCGCGCAGCTGACCTCGACCCAGGTCGCCGCGCTGAGCACCAACGCCATCGGCGCGCTGGAGACCGGCGACCTGGTCGCCATCAAGACCGCGTCCATCGCCCTGCTGAGCACCGGCCAGGTGGCCGCGCTGAGCACCGCCCAGGTCAACTCGCTGTCGACCGGCGCCGTGGCCGCGCTGAGCAGCGCCGGCATCGCCGCGCTGAGCTCGGACCAGGCCGTCGCGCTGACCTCGGGCCAGATCTCCAGCCTGAGCCTGGCCCAGGTGGCCGCGCTGAGCAGCAAAGCCATCGGCGCCATCGAGACCGCCGACCTGTCTGGCCTGTCCACCGCCGATGTCGCCGCGCTGCGCACCGCCCAGCTGGCCGGCCTCTCCACCGACCAGGTGGCCGCGCTGTCGACCAACCAGTTCGCCGCGCTGAGCTCGGCGCAAGTGGGTGCGCTGAGCACCAACCAGGTCGTCGCCCTGACCACCGGCCAGGCCAGCGCGCTGACCGCCGCCCAGGCCGCCGGCCTGAGCACCAACGGCGTGGCCGCGCTGGAGACGGCCGACTTCGCCGCGCTGTCGACCAACGCCGTCGCCGCGCTGAGCGCCAACCAGGTCAAGGCCCTGACCACCAACCAGGTCGTCGCCCTGACCACCAACGAAGCCGCCGCGCTGGGCACCGTGCAAGTGGCCGCGCTGTCGACCAACGACATCGCCGCGCTGGAAACGGCCGACCTGTCGGCCATCAAGGTGGCCGCCATCGGCATCCTGAGCACCGCGCAGGT